>NZ_JADEXP010000465.1 GCF_015207065.1 Leptolyngbya cf. ectocarpi LEGE 11479
GCCATCCCACCAGGGTTTGTTTCAGATTTTTTTTAGGGGAAAGCTGAGCCGGTAGCGTATTGGGGATACTACTGGCTTTACCGGATAGGTTGGAAGTACTAGGCACGGATGAAACCTTAGACTGTGATGATTTAGGAGAGGGATTAGACATGATCCGATAAGAGACTCGTGATAGTAATTTAACGTATATAATTTGGATATCTGTCTTACCGGTGGATATCTGCACCTGATTCTTACTAACGCTTGTGATTGTGTCAGAGTCTTCTAAGGGGTCTTATTAGCAACTTCATCGTATACATATCTAAACTTCAAAGAGTTGGTAAAAAGATCAGAAAAACTTTAAAAGAAACATCCGTTATCTAAAAAAATACAGGAGAAAGACTAGCCGTACATGGAACATGTCGACCTTAGATCGTGTCGCTGGCTCTGTGGCAAGCTGTTGGCACACAAGCTGTCGGCTATCATTCTGGCTGCTCTATGAAACCTACTTCCCCGTATCAACCGCTGCTTCTACGAATTTTGCATGGCCTCACTGGTATTTTTCTGGTGCTGGCTATTCTCAGCGCGTTTTGGACCTACAACACCTACGATGGTCGCTGGGGACAGCTACCACTCCCGGAATACAAAGCGATTGAAGGTATTCATGGTACCTTTGGCCTCTACACGCTGTTAATTTTTCCGGTGTTTGTTTTCTATGCGTTTCGTCGCGGTCAGCATCGTTTAGCTCCACCCGATACCTTCGCTAAGTTAACTCAGGTGAGAAAACCGGTGTGGTGGTATACCCTTAGCCGACTGACCAATACCTTGACCCTGGTGGCGCTAACATTTGCGCTGTTTAGCGGCAAGATGATGGATGAGACTTGGTTACCCCAGGGGGAACTGGAGCATTTTTGGTACTACGGGCATCTGGTGTCGTGGGTGATTATGGTGGTTGCGATCGCACTTCACCTGCTGCTGAATGCCAAAGTTGGTGGTACACCGTTACTCCTCTCCATGTTACACGGAAATTTTTTATCGCAAGATAGCCCCAGGCTTTGGAAAAATCACATCATTAATTGGTGGTCCAATTTCCAACCTGGCTCCTGGTCAGAGCGGCTGCAGGTCATCTGGATGCGCCCCAAACTAGAACTCATTATTTGGATCAGCCTCATTGCTGCTTGGCTGATTGCCTTATCTAAAGAGCTTGTATTTTCTAATTAAAAGCAAGCTTAGAAAAGCAGCCGTGGGCAGGCCAGTTGCAGAAAGCCGCCAGTCCAGCATCCATCAGATTAAGCCAGGTTTCATGCCGGATCTTTAAAGGGGCCGTACGTAAAATGACCGCAAAGGGATATACCCTAGATCTGGCTCTATCACTGCGGATGCTCTAGTCATTGGTTGGATGGCTATCATCAACCGCTGAGATATAGCCCACCGTCTGCGCCATAAGCAGCACGGTGATTCCCATAAACTCAATAAACGTATTGTTAGGAGCAAAGCTGTGGAACGCACTTTTATCATGATCAAGCCTGACGGTGTTCAGCGGGGTCTAATCGGCGATATCATCAGCCGTTTTGAAACCAAAGGATTTAACCTGGTGGGCATGAAGTTCATGGCCGTCTCCCGTGAACTCGCCGAAAAGCACTATGGCGTCCATAAAGAGCGCCCTTTCTTTGGCAGTCTGGTGGACTTTATTACCTCTAGCCCCGTAGTTGCCATGGTTTGGGAAGGTGAAGGCGTCGTTGGCTCTGCCCGCACCCTAATCGGTGCAACAAACCCCATCAGCTCTGCCCCTGGAACCATTCGGGGTGACTACGGGGTGACCATCGGGCGCAATATCATCCACGGTTCTGACGCTATTGAGACGGCCCAGACAGAAATCGCCCTATGGTTCTCCGATGACGAACTGGCCAGCTGGGAATCCTGCGCTCAGAGCTGGATTTACGAATAAGATTCGGGTAGAGGCGCACTATCGCCATGGATCAGGCACAAAACTCCCCTTCATGGGAACTTTTTTTGCATCTTTCACTGTTGTTGGGGTGGGTTGTGCCTATTCCCTTTATAGATATTCTATTGCCAATAATCATTTGGCAAGTGACCAGGCGACAATATCCTCAGATTGATCCCCATGCGAGGAATGTACTCAATTGGTTGATTTCATCGACACTCTACAGCGTTATTTTACTCGCGACGTTAGTGGGAACTATTTTTCTGCCCATATTATGGGGAATGCGCTTCGTCTTTCCCATTATTGCCGCGATTCAGGCCAGTAAGGGAAAGGTGTGGCAGTATCCCCTTACCCTTGATTTTTTGGGAGCCAGACCAGAAAAACATCTTAAACGAGCCGCCATCGGATTTTTATCCTTAGTTGTTATTCCCATGGCTATGCTGTTGGGTTCCATGGCTTGGCAAAATCGTCGTACCAGTTGGCTAGCTAGCTTGTCCCCAGCCACGGGCACGGTGACCAAGGTTATGGAAAAAGTAGATGACTATGGCGATACGGTGTATAAGCCGGTGGTTACCTTTAAGGTGCCGCAGCAGGAGTCTTATCATGTCTCTCCTGCGGACTGGTCTAATGCTCTAACCTATAAAAAAGGAGAGTCTGTGGATGTGCTCTACTCTCCGGCTGATCCAGCGGATGCGATTATTAATGAGTGGTTTGAGAAATGGGGTGGTGTGACGATAGTGCTGGTGTTCAGCGCTGTTCTTTTAGGTTTCGCCATTATTCCTAGTCTCTTTTGCTGGGTGATTTCATGCTTTGTTTAAGCACGATACTTCAGGCTATCTAATTTCCTTTTTTTAATCGATTGTTTAATCGATCCACGACCGACTACCAGCGCCTCCACGTCAAATTGTCTCTTTTAGTGAACAACCCTCAGCTAGCCCTGGCGTTTCAATCCGGCGCGGGCTTCAACTCGATATGAAGCCATCGACAAGACGCGTACTGGCATTGTTGTGATGACATCATATCGAGATTTTGCAATGGGTCTATGGTTTGATCGCCATTCGTTTGGTCAAAATTGCCATGACTTCATTGGGGCGACCCGTGGAAATGGGCTTACTCCAGTCGTTGGGCTCGGCGTAGCGTTTTCGGTGCAGGTCTTGAATGTTCAACCGAACGCCGGTCAGGGAGCCAAAGAGCAGATGGCGGACGGTTTCATATTGATGGTCAGGCAGCGGTTCGGTGCCAAGCGACAACGTGGACGCAACAGCGCCCTGAGCGATATCGACAAACATAAGCTTTGGTCTCCAAACGGTAGCGTTGTAAACCTTTGGCCACAGCCAACACTAGAAGGTCGTAGTCAAAATACTACAGACCTCAATTTGGTCGCGGTTTAGGAAGAAACCAAAGCTCAAATTTAGCTGCCCCGATTATGTGATGCAAACCGGGGCAGCAATAGGATAAAGTATCCCAAGCCTCGGACTGCGCTTTCAGTCAGGGGTTAGCTGGCGGTGCGGTGGCTCTAACACCTGCCGCCAGTGCTAAATATTGAGCTTTGTGGTCATGCCCCGAAGGGCGTGAGAACTAAATTACCGCTAAGTCATTGATGACGTCAAGCAAAAAATATTGCAGTTGATTACGAATCCAATGGACTGCGTACTCCACGTCCACAACAAGTGAGTCGCAAAACTATGGCGAAAAGTATGACAACCGACACGCTTCTGTAAGGGACTGGCTCGAAAATAAAGTACCCGTAGATCGAGTTTCGACTCCGCTCAACGCTCAAAGCTGGAAGGTTGAGCGGAGTCGAAACCTGGTTGATCGAGTACATTATTTAACCGCAGATCCCTAAACTGAAGTGGACCCCAAAGCTTATTAACCGCCAAATGGGTTAAAAACGCTTCAATTTCCGGTATCCCCATGTCCTTGGGATGACGCTTGTTATGGAAAAGGATATAACGACGAATCCATTGGACATAGGTCTCTTCGGTTCGATAGGAATAATGTCTTAGCCGAATAGCATCACGTACTTGGTCAAGCAGTTTTCTAGGACGAGGTTCAGGCGATGACATGAAATCAGAATAAGAGGACCAGATGATAAATAAATCCTAAGAGGATGTTTTAAAAGGTAGAGGGGTGTATCAAATCATGCCAGTCTCCTGAGCATCAAG
>NZ_JADEXP010000466.1 GCF_015207065.1 Leptolyngbya cf. ectocarpi LEGE 11479
TTGTTATAGAAACCATCAAACCAGGTAAAGCTGGCCGCATTAAAGTGCATGGAATTTTCTGGCCTGCTCGTTCAGTAAGTGGAATGCACCAAGCTATTCCAACGGGCACAGATGTCTCAATCATAGCCCGAGATAACATCACCCTACTGGTGCATCCAGTTACTCCTCTTTTTCCAATACCACCCCTTTATCCATTAGCTCAAGGAGCTATCAATACACTTGATCAATCCGCCTAATCAATTTCATCATCGATGGCCATTGTTTATCTAACAATGGTCATCCGGCCTTTTTACTTGAACTTATGAATCCAACGTTGTCATGAAACGTACAAGTCGCCATATGCCATTTTTTCATTTACTTGGTCGAACGAGCCAGATGTTCTTTATCGCATTGTTTTGTTTTCTAGTCGCTTGCTTACTTATAAGATTCATTACGAATGATTCTCTTGCAGTGATTTTACTGACGGAAACAATTCCTTGGTTTGCTAAAGGTGCATTAACAATTGGTTGTGGCTTTTCTATTGTTTCTATTTTAGAAGCAATTCGCCCATAGCCTGAGTTGGCTGAGTCACTTGAACTTTGAACTCAAGACAATAGATTTGTTTTTTATGCTGGACTTGCAAGCAGTTACATATCGTATTGCCTAATGACTTGAACTGACTATCAGAAGTAGGGGCTGATGGTCAATTTAGCGTCCAAAAAGTTGCCGAATGCAAGGCTTTTGGGATCGAAACCTTATAAAAGTTAGGTCGTGATAAGAGGCTTACCTAATGTTCTATTCTTAATCTTATCTTAGCCTACGGAGCATATCCTGAGCGTAATGGCTATAGGGATATTTCGGTTTTATTTAGGGTATATTTTTGGACTAAATGGGAGGTGTGTTGTGCTCTCTGTGCTGTGGTTGACTTTTCTGTTGTTATTTGTACTTATAACGGTGAGCGGCGTTTGCCTCCACTGCTCGATCGATTACGATCTCAACTCACCCCTGTCTCCCTAACCTGGGAAATCCTCATTGTCGATAACAATAGCCACGACCAAACGGCCCAGTGTGTTCGCACCTATCAAAACCAGTGGCCTACTGCTAGCATACTTCGGTATACCTTTGCCCCCCGTCAGGGTCTAGCCTACGCCCGCCGCTGCGCCATGCAGACCGTGACTAGCGAGCTGGTGGGCTTTCTAGATGATGACACCCTGCCCGCCAATGACTGGGTGGCCCAAGCCCATAGGTTTGGGCAGCGCTATCCCCAGGCAGGGGCCTACGGTAGCGCCCTGGCAGGACAGTATGAGAGCACCCCTCCGGAAGGCTTTGAGCGCATTGCCAGCTGTTTAGCCGTGATTCAGCGTGGCGATAAACCGTTTCAATACCCGGCCAAACAGGGAGTGTTACCCGCCGGGGCTGGCATGGTGATCCGACGTCGGGCTTGGCAGCTGTGCGTTCCTCTAGACCCCGCGCTTACCGGTGTCTGTGGCAAGAGTCTAACGGCCAAAGGAGAAGACGTCGAAACCCTGAGCTATATTCGCCGAGGGGGCTGGCCCATCTGGCATAACCCCCAGATGCGGCTAACCCATGTAATCCCGGCAGCTCGGCTGCGGCCTATCTATTTGCTCCACCTGTTTCAGTGTATCGGCGTTAGTCGCTATCGGTTACGCTGGGTGCGCTATTCTCCCTGGCAGCGCCCGTGGATGTTGTTGCTCCATAGTCTGAACGATCTGCGCAAACTAGCCACCCATGTGTGGCACACGAAACAACTACATCCCACAGACATTGTTACCGCCTGTGAGCGCACATTGTTGATCCATAGTCTCCTGAGTCCCCTTTGCGAACTGCCGGTGGGACCGATGTTGACCGGGCTCAGCACAAAAGCCTCTTGGAAAAAATCGCCATAGCAGAGTCGCTCTCTTTTCTACTGACAGTCTTCTACCAAGAATCTACGAAACCGTAAACTATTAAGATTTGAGTAACGGCAGCTTGACGGTAACCGTTGTTCCAGAGGCCGCATCAGAGGTAATGGCAAACTGTCCTTGATGGGCCGTTATAATCCTTTGAACGATAGCCAAGCCCAAACCATTGCCGTTAGATTTGGTGGTAAAGAAAGGAGTCATAATCTTTTCTAAAACCGCAGGCGGAATAGGATTTCCCCGGTTGTTAATCTGCACCGTGAGATAGTCTGCCTTGGACGGGTGGGTAATCTCCCAGGTAATGATCTCACCAGGGGCAACTGCCTCACAGGCGTTGGTAATGAGATTGATAAAGACTTGCTTAAGCTTGTCAGCATCCGCCGACACAATGGTCGCAATGGGGTTGGCATTAAACTTAATGACCCGGTCTCCTACGGCAGGATGGGACTGGATAGACTTTAATAAGTCCAAGCTCCACTTATTTAACTCTAGGGGTTTGCAGTTAAGGGTTTGGGGTTTTGAGAACAGCAGAATTTCATTGAGCAACCGATTTAAACGCTCAGCTTCTTCTAAGGCCATGTTCAACCGAGCTTGGAAGCGACCATCTAGCTCTAGTTTCTTAAAACTAGTTAGCCCCATCATAATTGTGGTGAGAGGGTTACGAATCTCATGGACAATCATAGAGGAGAGTTCTCCCAGTTCGGCCAGGTGAGAGAGTGCTTTTTGGGCTTTGGCTTCGGCCTGTTGACGATCGGCGTCCAGACGTTTTCGTTCGCTAATATCCCGCACCATGGCTAAAATGCACTGGTGCCCTTCGAAGTCAATGGGAGCAGCCGAAATCTCAGCGGGTAGCCGCTCCTGAGACTTGGTCAAACAGGTGAGTTCATCCGTCCAGCCTTGCCCGGTACGAAAAACAGATTGGGCAAATTGAATTAGGGCAGGCATTTCATCGGGATGTACCTGGGAAATTTTGATGGAGTTGAGCAGTTCTTGGCGAGAATAGTTCAGCAGCTGCGTTGCGCGAGGATTTGCTTCTAAAATTCGATCCTGGGCCGGATCGATGACAAAGATGGCATCGTTTGAACCCTCAAAAATTTTGCGAAAGCGATGTTCTAAGGACGCGTGGGCGATGCTTTCCATCTGTAACTGGGCCGAGACCCGCTGTAGCTCAGCGCGATAGTGGCCTAATTTTTGGTTTAGCTGCTGGTTAACGGCAATCAGCTTTCCCTGACGTAGTTGAATAGATGGGACAGTGGCTGCAGGCCAGCTTTGGGCAGGTCCACAGCAGCGATCTAGCTCTATGGCCATGGCGGCCTGGGTCGCCATCAGGCTCAATACTTGCTGGTCTTCAGGCTGAAAAGGTTCAATGGCGGGTCGCAGGGCTAACAAAATGCCACAGCAGCGACCCTGGGGCGTTGTCAGCGGTACCCCACAGTAGGCCACAACTAAAGCCGGTAGCGTGTATATTCCCAACCCTGGAATTTTCTGGGCTACGATATTCTCAGTTAGGGCCGCCCAACAACCGGAATTTTCCGGCTCACCCGGCTGTAAATCTGGACTCACAATAAAGTGATAGCCTCCAGACTGCGAGGGTTGGCCCAGCATTACCCGGCTGGCTCCGACGCCATGGCGCAGCACTGAGACCAGTTCCTCCATATAGGCATCTATATGGCCAGCTCTGTAGCGTAATGACGACAGCGCTGACAACCACCTCGACTGAATTTGATGACTGGGAATACAGGCAACCTGAATCTGAGATTCATTCGTGAAATTCATAGCATCATTCAGATGAGATTTGCCAGAATTTTAGATGAGTAATCCCTGAGAATCTATGATTCAAATCATGTTTGTTAAGAATCTTGAAAACCTGACATCGCTTAGATCCATCCTACTGGGGAATAAAGATTCAATCAGGCTTTATTTTTTGGGCGCAGAGGCGATCCATTTTTTGAGCGTAGAGGCGCTCTATGGACCGCCTCTACATCCCTCCCACAAATTCAACGTCTAAATAAGGCTACTTTTACCAAATCTAACAATCAATCTTTACGTAGCCAGTCTTTAATTTTATGCTCATCATGCTAGCGTAAGAATATGTTGATTTTAGAGTACAAGGTCAAGGCAAAGCCTCAGCAGTTTGCCGCAATAGATGAAGCCATTCGCACGGGTCAGTTCGTGCAGAACAA
>NZ_JADEXP010000467.1 GCF_015207065.1 Leptolyngbya cf. ectocarpi LEGE 11479
CTTCAGAATAAGTAATTTAGAGGGCAAACCAGGTGATTTAATAAGCCCTTATGATCCAATAGTTAGAGCAAGTGGTGATGTTACATTTGATAGCTATACTGGTGGTTCCTTACACATACTAGCTGGCGGTAGCGTTAAGGTAACTGGAAGTATCACTATAAACAATAGTGACAATAATGGTCTTGTGACACCTGAAGGAGGATTTGTGTTAGCAAATGGTGATCCTCAGTTATCAGAAGGAAGAAGGATCATTATCAATGGCGAGCAAGAGCCAACACTTGATATTCGTGCAGGCACTCTGGATTTTGCGCCACCAGGATCTATACCAGAACTAGAAAATTTATCTGGATTCATACCTATCCCTCCTCTCACTTTTGAAGAACTAAACGCTCTCCCATCAGTACCTGCTAGTGCAAGCATTGATATTGACGGTGATGTCATAAATAATACATTTATTCCATCTGATGATGGCGATCGCAGAGGCCAAATTTATCTATCTAATCAATATAATCCCAATCCATTTATTGGTGGGAATACCGAAATCTCTGTAAACTCTATAACCGCTTTCGGTAATTCAGTCACAATAGACTCTATTGGGGACATTACTATCCCAAATGGAATTAGTTCAGGTGCTGCTGAAGGCCCAGGTGGAGATGTAATTCTTCTAAGTGTTGGCGATATAAATACAGTTGGAGGTGAGATAAGTGCATTTGTTAATTCTAGCTCTGCGGGTGATATTATACTGAGAGCATATGGCTCTGTTACTACATCTGGCATTAGGTCTGAATATATTGATTTCAACGATACAGATTTGCCAGGCTTCGGAGGTGATATCGAAGTTGTTAGCATTGAAAGTTTTATAGAATCAGATGGTAATTATGATGCGAAAACTGAAGTTGGAGGAAGAGCAGGAGATATTTGGTTAGAAGCTAATGGTGATATAGTTGTTAGACAACTTAATTCAGAAAGTTTGAGTGGTGATTTAGGTGATGCTGGAAATATAACAATTAGTAGTCAAACTGGAAAAGTTGAGACTGATGGTATTATCTCTTCCACAACTGGAAGAGAGGGATTTGAACTGTTGTTGCCAAATCCTTTGGACCCAAGTAAGCCTAACATTATCGTCGTAGAGCCTAATAGTGGAAACGTTAATATCAGCGCAAATGGAAGCGTCGTAACGGATTTTATCCGTACCTCCTCTGTTGGAGGATTTAGTGGAAACATTAGCATTAACAGTACTACTTCGAGTGTGGAAACAGGTAATCTAACAACTACTTCCCAGGACGGTGTTTCAGGAAATATTACTTTGAATGCTGTAGGGGGAGATGGATTTATTACGACTAATTCCATTACATCTTCTACAAATAGCAGTAATCCTGATAATGATAGTGGTGAGGTTAATCTTGATGCAACTGGTCAAATTTCAACAGGATTAATTTCTACAACGTCCAATGCTGGTAACAGTGGTGATGTAATAATTACAAGTCAAGTTGCGGGTATAAGAGCTGGCTTTTTGTCTTTTTTTGATGGCTCTTTCAACGGTTTAGATATAAGTTCATCAAGTGCGTCTGGAGATGCTGGAGATATTATACTAGAGGCTGGAAATATTGTATTTGAAAATGGAGAACTTATTAGAATAGATTTTAATGAGGCTCAGAATATTGAAGTTGGAAATATAAATTCTGGTTCAGGTGGAATCGGTGAAGATGGAGGTAAAATTACTTTAATAACTGAAGGAGGAGAAATTTCAGCAGATAATCTTATTTCAGAGAATACTTCGAAATTTCGGGATGATGGTTCTGTAGAGATCAATACAGATGGTGGTTCTATTGAGCTGAATGCTTTTGGGAATATTAGTACTGGTGAGGAAATAAGATCTTCTTCTGATCTAGGAGAAAGTGGTTCTGTTGAAATTTTAAGTTATAGAGGGAGCGTGAGTATTGGTACTAATGGTTTGGGCTCTATCGAAACTCGAAGTGAAGAGGCAGGCGCAAATTTTGTTTCCGTAAATGCTTTTGGAAATATTAAAGTTGGTGACATTGATTCGGAGGCGGGTGGAGAAGGAAGTGGCTTTGAGTTCAATATTGGAGATATCACACTTGAAAGTGTTAATGGTCAGATATCAACTGGCAATATAAATTCATCGACAGGTATTTCAGATTTAGAAAGTGGTTCTGTTGAGATTACGGCTCCTGATAAAATAAAGACGGGCTCTATTCTAACCTTTTCTAGTGTAAATGGAGACAGTGGTGATATTTTACTGAGAAGTCGTGGAGATGGAATTGAAGTTAGCGGTGAGTTGAGATCTTCTACGCAAGAAGGAGGAATTGCAGGTAATATCACATTGGATGCTGAAGGCAGTGTAGATATATTTAATAACGTATTATCCAACGGATTCGAAGGTTCAGGACTAATTCATATTTCAACAACAGAAAATTTAGATATTCAAGGTGTTGATATTCGAAGCGAGACAAGAACAGGCAGCGAGCAAGCTGCTGGAGTTGAAATTTTTGCACCATCTTTAGAGTTATCCAATGTAAACATTTCGGCAACCACCCAAAATGGTGTTGCCGGAGATGTAACTATCAACCAGGGTTTAGAATCAGCATCTTCTGTATCATTACAAAATGGTAGCAGCATCAGAGCCCAACAAACAGGGGATGAATCTGATTCCCGAGCTGGGAATGTTATTATTAATGCTCAAAGCGTTTCTCTTAAAGGTGATTCACGAATAGTCACAAGTAATGTTTCATCAAGGGTTGATGACTCTACACAAGAGTCTTTTGGTAATATCAACTTTGAAAATCTAAACACTTTAGAGGTTGAAAATAGTGTGATATCTGCTTCCACTGAACGTGGCGTTGCCGGTAGTGTTACTGTTAATGCCTCTGATTCGATAGAATTAAGCGGAATTGTATCTAAAGATGGATTGAATATTGGTAACGAAACCTTTGAGCGTGGTGGTATTCTAGCTGTTGCTAGTGATGGTGGAACTGCCGGGAATTTAGTTGTTAGTTCTAATTCGTTAGACATTGATGATCAAGCTGTCATTGCAGTTAGCAGTCCGACTGGAGTTGCGGGAACCATTGATATTACAGCTAATAATATTGACCTCACACGTGGGGCGTCTATTCGCTCAGAAACTGGTGACAACGGTAGTAATCCTAACAGTGGTGATATTAACATAACGCTTGATGGGCCAAGGCCAATATTCTGGATGCGTCATGGCGAAAGAAACTTTGGGGAAATTAATGCCTCTGGAAACGGTAGTGCCACAGGCGGCACGATTACTATAGGTGTTAATGATGATGCCGGGTTTATAATCGCTATACCTTCAGAAGATAGCGATATTATTACTGAAGCAGATCAAGGCGATGGAGGAAAAGTTCGTTTCGGTGGTTCTGAGTTCTCTGGCAGAACTCTTGTTCTAGGATTACGAGAACGTCCTCAAGATACCTTTTTGAGCGATATTGTCGTTGCTTCTGATCAAGGTGCTTCTGGTATCGTCGGCTTTAGTGATCCCATCAATGAGGGTTTCCTAGAACTCGAAGAAGAACTTCTCTTGCCTAGCTCCCCCAACCTCGACGAGGGTTGCCAAATCGGTACCCGCGAACGACAGGCCGAGTTCTTCGACTACGGCCTCGGTGGAGCCCCTCCCGGACCCGACGAACTCATGGGTGGCGGCAACATCCTCACCGAATGGATTCCTCTCGATCTGGCTGAGACCTATCGCCGTTTGAGAAATCGAGATGACGTTGGTACAGCGTCCAGTACTTTCAATACAGTCAGTGTTGGTCGGGGCATTGATTTACTCTCGCTCTGTTCCGCCGATGATGAGTAAATCAATGCAGTCAATGTCTTGGGTAGAGGCTGGACAAAAAGCTATAGGTTATTTAGGCCCCCAAACCCCCAAATCTGGGGGCTTTAATTTCTGTCTCCGCCAGAATTGGGGAACACCTAGTATGTCTAGGTGTAACAATGTGAGTCATTCCATCATAAGGTGGACGAACTTTGAATCTTGTTCCGTTAAGGTTAGGGGAGCTAAGGTGGCCTCCAATATTCTCCCCCTCCTCTTATTTG
>NZ_JADEXP010000468.1 GCF_015207065.1 Leptolyngbya cf. ectocarpi LEGE 11479
GGCTGGTGGTGGTCGTGAGCGTGGGAGTTGCGATCGCATCCATCGCCAAACTCATCCACGACCAAAATCGTATCTATACTGTCCGCCTAGCCACAGGCAGTCCCACTGGCGAATACTATGCCTTTGGTCAGGCCATCGCCCAGGTCACCGAAACCAATGAGCCGAAAATTCGCGTGGACGTGCTCGAGTCCCCAGGATCCGCCCAAAACATGGACGATGTCCACACCCACACCGTCGATCTGGCCCTCGTCCAAAACGACACTCCAGTACAGCCCAACGTGCGCGCTATGGCCCAGCTCTATCCAGAGATGTTCCATCTAATTGCCAATAAAGAAGCTAACATCGACACCCTGGCAGCCTTAAAAGGCAAACGCATTGCTCTCATGCCCGAAGGAAGTGGCTCCTACAATCTCTTTTGGCCCCTGAGTCAACACTATGGTCTCACCAAAAATGATTTTCAATCTCGCCCGATGGATGTAGCTGAGGCTCATCAGGCTCTCCAATCGGGTCAGGTCGATGCCATATTTCGCATCATTGGTCTTGGCAATAGCAG
Source organism: Leptolyngbya cf. ectocarpi LEGE 11479 (assembly GCF_015207065.1). GTDB lineage: Bacteria > Cyanobacteriota > Cyanobacteriia > Phormidesmidales > Phormidesmidaceae > Leptothoe > Leptothoe ectocarpi. The sequence goes on from NZ_JADEXP010000468.1 coordinate 554, forward strand.
CATAGGCGAGCTGTTAATCACTAACCAATTCAAGCTGGTGCCAATCGATCAAATTGGCGCCCTAAAACTGACCCAGCCTTACCTAGAGTCCACCGTCATTCCAAAGGGTAGCTACGATGGCAGTTCTCCCATCCCCCCGCAAGATTTACCCGTTGTTGCCGTTAGCGCCCTGTTAATTGCAAATGACCAGGTCCATCCCGACGTTGTCAAGGCAATTACGCGTATTCTCTACGAACACCGGAGCGAACTGATCCGCATCAATCCTCGCACGGCCAATATCCAATCGCCAGAGGCAAGTCAGAACCTTGGCTTTCCTCTACATGCCGGGGCTCAGGCTTACTATACCCAGGACAATCCTAGCTTTTTGGTCACCTATGCAGAACCCATTGGTCTACTGCTGTCTGTGGGAATTTTGCTCTGTTCTAGCCTGTGGCAAGGCCGTCAATGGCTGATTCGGAACCAAAAAGACCGCGCCGATCGCTATAATCTCGAAATTTTGGACCTGATCGAAAAAATAGAACAGGCCAAAAACTATGATGAACTGCAGAATTTACGTCAGCAGCTGCTTGAAATCCTGAGAAAAGTTGTTGTCGATCTCGATATCGACCGCATTTCTCCCGAATCATTTCAATCTTTCACTTTTCCTTGGGAAGTCGCCAATACGGCAATTCGTCATCAAGAAATTATTCTGAACAGTCGTGTGGATGACCCATCCAAGGGATAGCCCCTTTAGCCCCTTGACTTGCCGAATAGGTTTGACACTCATCGGATAACAATGGTTGCCACCAGTCACGATGGGTAATGTAAACCATTGGAATGCCAAGGTTCGTATTTCAACAATCAGCATTAAGCCTCAGCAGCTGTCAGTTCCTCAAGTTCATTTTTTACCATTGCTTCAACCAGCTTCTCAAAGGAATACTCAGGCTGCCACTGTATATCCTGTCTGATTTTTTCAATGGAGCCCGCTAATGTAACGGGCTCATCCGGTCTATAAAACGCTGGATCAACAGAAACATAATCTTGCCAGTTCAAACCTACATAGGAAAATGCGCAGTCCACTAGCTCCTTAACGGTATGAGTTTCGCCACTAGCAATAATGTAATCATCAGGCTTATTCTGCTGCAGCATCATCCACATAGCATTGACCACATCCTCAGCATGGCACCAGTCACGCCGGGCATCTAAGTTCCCAAGCTTTAATTCGTTCACCAGTCCCAGCTTAATTTTTACTGCCCCACGAGTAATTTTACGAAACACAAACTCTGCCCCCCGCCGAGGTGATTCATGAGTGTAAGTAATGCCGCAACAGGCATACAGATCGTATTTCTGACGATAATTAATCGTCATCCAGTGGGCATAAGCCTTAGCCACACCGTAGGGGTTCCGCGGACGAAATGCTGTCCGTTCCGTCTGCGGTGATTCATCCGGCTGGCCAAATACCTCACTGCTCGATGCCTGATAAAGTCGTGCATCCGGCTTACATCGACGAATCGCCTCTAACAATCTAGAAACACCAATAGCCGTATACTCAGCCGTCAGTGCAGGCTGAGTCCATGACAACGGTACATAGCTTTGAGATGCAAGATTATAAATCTCGTCCGGCTGCGCCTGATCAATCGCATCCATCAGCGAAAACTGATCAAGCAGATCCCCAGAAATAATATGGATTTTGTCTGCAAAATGGCTAATACGCCCAAAGCTACTGGAGCTGGAGCGGCGTACCATTCCATATACCTCATAGCCTTTGTCTAACAAGAGTTCTGAAAGGTAAGAGCCGTCTTGTCCAGTCAGCCCGGTTATCAGCGCTTTCTTTGCCACGTGCCTATCAAGCCGTAAGAATCGTGTGAATAACCATAGCAATATTTACAGTTTTTTCTTAATGTTTTTGCCAATTTGGGATAGGGTGATTACCGACTGACTATCAAGAAGGCAAGTAAGCTATGGAACAGCCAAAATGTGCTTTAATCACCGGCATTACAGGACAAGATGGGTCCTATTTGGCTGAGCTGCTATTAGAAAAAGGATACGAAGTTCATGGCATCATTCGCCGTGCGTCTACATTTAATACTGATCGGATTGATCATCTCTACACAGATCCCCACAAAGAAGATACACAGCTATTTTTACATTACGGTGACCTGAATGATGGCACCATGCTGCGGCGTGTTTTAGAGCAGGTAGAGCCAGCAGAGGTCTATAACCTAGGCGCACAGTCCCATGTCAGGGTAAGCTTCGATTCCCCAGAGTATACAGCAGACACGGTTGGCATGGGTACCCTGCGACTATTAGAGATTATTCGCGACTAACAGCAGCGTACAGGTAACGAAGTACGTTTCTACCAGGCTGGCTCTTCTGAAATGTTTGGCAAAGTGCAGGCAGTTCCTCAAACAGAAGACACTCCTTTCTATCCCCGTAGTCCCTACGCCTGTGCAAAAGTATTCGCCCACTGGCAAACCGTCAATTATCGAGAGTCCTACAGCTTATTTGCTTGCAATGGGATTCTGTTTAACCATGAATCTCCACGCCGTGGGGAAACATTTGTCACCCGAAAAATCACCCGAGCAGTCGCTCGCATTGTTGCAGGTACCCAGAAAAAGCTTTATATGGGTAATTTAGATGCCAAGCGCGACTGGGGTTATGCCAAAGATTACGTAAGGGCTATGTGGCTGATGCTCCAACAAGATCAGCCCGATGATTATGTAGTTGCAACCGGTGAAACTCACTCAGTTGAGGAGTTCCTAGAGAAAGCTTTTGGTCATGTAAATCTTCGCTGGCAGGATTATGTAGCCTTTGATGAGAAATATTTACGCCCTGCCGAAGTCGATCTGTTAATCGGTAGCCCTGAAAAGGCAAAGAAACAATTAGCCTGGGAACCAGCAGTAACCTTTGAACAATTAGTCAAACTAATGGTTAATTCTGACTTGAAGGCCATTGGCATTAATCCACAGCAAATAAATAGTCCTTCTTTATCAACTGAAGCTGCTGAGGCAACAATTTCATAGTTATAGCTTCGCGCCCATAGGTCACAACATAGGTCATTATCAAGAGCTTTAGATGGCAACAACTATGGCCAACACAATTTGCTAAATGAATTCAACAGATTGATATAGATTCAAAGAAACTCCTTCAGAACTTTCACAGTAGTTCGACCCGTTTTTTGCCAACTAAATTGTTTAGCTCGCTCTAAGCCTAACTGCTTTAACTTATGTCTTAACTGAAAATCATTTGCTAACATTTTCATAGCATTTGCTAATTGGTCCACATTACGTGGATCAATCGAGATAGCGGCATCACCCACAACCTCTGGCAAAGAAGAAATATTCGATGTAATCACCGGAGTCCCACAAGCCATAGCTTCCAGAGGAGGCAAACCAAATCCTTCCCAAAGAGTGGGAAAGACAAATGCGATGGCATTACTTATCAATTCTGGCAATTTTTTGTAGGGTACATAGCTCAGAAACTTGATCCTTTCCCCTAAACCCAGTTCTTGTACATATAAACGAAGTTTTGGGGTGTACCGCTTATCC
>NZ_JADEXP010000469.1 GCF_015207065.1 Leptolyngbya cf. ectocarpi LEGE 11479
CTTGACTCAGCGATCTGGGCCGGATAGCCTACTGAGTAAGCAACTTTTCGAGGTTGTTTTTCGCACCCAAAAATTTAGCCGCGCGAGATGGTAGTGCTTGCAACACCACCACCCCGCTAACCCGACCAGCTGTTCGGACCAGTTGGTGAGCTGTGAGCATTTTACAGCCACCCTGAGTTTAGTTGCAGGGTGGCTGAGTTTTTGGGCGCTTTCCTCCCTATCGTTTTGCGGTCAAGACGCCCGCTATGTAAAGGAAAACGCCCCTATGACTTTCCAAAATCAAGCACCTCAGGTGCCGCCTGATCTGCCTGCCAACTTTTCCAGCAGCTTACCTCCAAGCAGCGCCATTCGCCATATCCTGTTGGGGCACCCCAGCCATATCCATCAGACCATCCACCTGCTGCACAATCTACGCTATGTCGAAACCAGCCAGTGGAGCCCGCTGATCGAAGTGCCCGAACATCGATTGATCCTGAGGCCAGAGCCAGACGACATGATCAGCATGCTAGTGCGACGGTTGTAGTACAACACCCAGGGCAGGCAGGTTACGCTGTTGTTGGCTACTTGGGGCTCCTCCGAGTTCCCCAAACCCCAATGGCTAGGGCGGGGCTGCCCGCCCTAGGTCCCAGCAGAAAAATATCACGGGTATCCCGAATGGCGTGTTTGGGTAGTCGGTGAGGTGGTTTAGAATTTTGCGCGCGGCGACAAAATTCTAAAAGGAGAAGTTGTCGAGTTCTCTTTTAGGCGTAACAAACGTGGGGGCTGCCGTGCCTTCCAAAATCAAGCAATAGCGCCTCCTAGCCAAATTGTCCGAGTGGACAACCCTCAGTTAGCGCTGGAGTTTCAACCCAGCGCGGGCTTCAACGACACAGCCAATCTTAGTGCAACATTTGAGCCTAGCTGGTTTTGATGATTTTTTGGCCTAGCGTTTTAAGAATCGTAAGCACATCTATCAGCTCATTGGTTGGACTCAACAAGGAAAACACTCTTGAGCTGCTGTAGGTCGCTGTTTCTTCAGTATTTACCCTAAGAAAAACAAAGTCAGTCCCGTTGGTAATCATGCCAAAGGTAACGGCCTCAGGACTGGCCAACATATGGCTCAAGGCTTGTGCCAATGCCTTAGTCAATGAAAAATCGCTCATTTTGGCTTCAATCACCAAGAGCCAAAGTTTTTCCATCAGGACTAAGATATCGATCGCTCCACGCACGACCGTTTCAGTATCTGGGTCTTTGCTGCTAATGCTGATTTCAGCCTCACTACGAATTTGAAAGGGCGGCTCGTAAAAGCCTGCTAATTCTAGCAGTGGCGACAAGACCACCATTTTTACAGCGCCTTCTAAAACCGGTGGCTGCCGTAGTAAATATCGGAAATGCTGCTTGACCTGATTAAGCCGTTGGACCTCGCTTTCAGTCAGCTTTAAGTCAGGAGCTTGCCACTCTGGAAAAAAAGCAGGATTCTCCGTCAGGGTTAGACCAAAATGTGATTCTAACTCTTCTAAAGAGACTTCACTGGACCGAATTGCTTGTACCATCTATGACTTGGTTTAGTACTTAGTTCTATCTTAGAAGTACTTTCGGCTTACCTAACTACCTGTCCCATGTAGTTACTCCACAGCTGAGCCGCCTGAGAACTGCTGCCATAGGTAGGGTCGTTGTTATCATTACCCAGCCAGATGCCCGTCACCAGATCCGCACTGGGGACAAACCCAACAAACCAGAGGTCAACATTGTCGTTGGTCGTCCCCGTTTTTCCAGCTTCTCCTAAACCCAGATAGGCGGCGCTACCGGTCCCACCGTCCACCGTACCTCGCATCAGAGTTGTCATCGTACTAGCCGTACTTGGGGTGAGCACATCCTGGTTAGCGTCAGGACTGTTGGCATTAAAGTCAAAAATCACCCGGCAGGTATTGCGATCGCGACTATCAGCACAATCACTACTGTCCAAAACCCGCTGAATCCCGTGGGGGCGATTCCAAACGCCGTTGTTTGCGATCGCACCCACCGCCCCGGTCATTTCCAAGGGGGTCACCCCGCTCTGGCCCAGCACCATCCCCGGTACCGGGTCCAGCTCAGACTCAATCCCCATGGTGCGCGCCAGATTAGCAATATTATCTAACCCCGCCTCGCGCGCTATCCGCAGGGCCACCACATTTTCAGAACGGGCAAAGCCGGAGTACATATCCAGAGATCCACCCCCGGAACGACAGCCCTGGTAATACTGACCGCCCCAGTTAAAATCCCCACAGCCAAAGCTGTTACTAGGAGAAATGCCCTGTTCTAACGCACTGGCATAGGCAAAAATCTTAAATGTAGAACCGGGCTGACGTACGGCTTGAGACGCCCGATTAAACTGGCTCAGGCTATAGTCAGCCCCACCCACCAGAGCCTGGATTTCTCCCGTGGATGATTGCACCGTCACCAGCGCTCCCTGGGAAAACCCATAGCGGTCCCCCAGATTAGCAATGCCCGAACGCATTGACGTTTCTGCCTGGGTTTGGATGGCTAAGTCGAGGCTGGTTTCCACATAAAAGTTGCCCTCACGGGCCAGTCCCAGTCCCAGAATCTGGTCCAGCTCATCAAATATATAGCTGTAAAAATAAGGGGCACGGATACTCTGCAGCTGACGCCGGGCTTTAGGACTAATCTCGATCCGGGAGCGCCGCGCCCGCCGCCCCTCTTCTTGGTTGATCATGCCTAGAACGGTCATGCGCTCGATTACCCGGTTGCGGTAGTCCAGGGCATCGTCGTAGCTCTGCACTGGGTTAAAGGCATTGGGCGCGGGTAAAATTCCCACCAGGGTGGCGGCTTCTTGAATATTCAGGTCCTTGGCCGATTTATCAAAGTAAAACTGGGAGGCATCCTCAAAGCCGTAGAGATTGTTGCCTAGGTATACCCGGTTGAGATACAGCAACATGATCCGGTTTTTGCTGAAAAATGTTTCCAGCTTAAAGGCGACAATCATCTCGCGGATCTTGCGCATGGCGCTGTCGTCGCGTCCCACATACTCCGGGTAGATATTACGGGCCATCTGCTGGGTGAGGGTGCTGGCCCCTTCACGAATGGTGCCGCTGCGCAGGTTGGTTTTAGCGGCGCGGGCAATGCCCCAGGGGTCCACACCCAGGTGCCAGTGGTAGCGAGAATCTTCAGAGGCGATCACGGCCTGGGGCAGATATCTGGAGTACTCCCGCAGACGAGATTTTTCGATGTGGGCCTGATTATTAACCGGGTTAATGAGAACGCGATCGCCATTCTCGTTGCCATAGATCGAGACCGGACCTTGCACCGACTCAGGGATGGGACGAATCGGGATTTTAGGCCACTCAATGGCCACCACCCAAAAGGTGGCGAGGGCAACACTGCCGGTAACGCCGTACAGGCCGTAGCGAATGGTTTTGAGATACCACGGTGCTGGGTTTTGGAACCGTAGGGTGACGGCATCATTGAGTTCCTTGGGGCCTAAACTCAGGATGTCTCCATCCTGCAGCCTAAAGGTTTTTAGCCGTTTTTTACCGCAGTAGGTGCCGTTGGTGGATTTTTTGTCTTTAAGGACAAAGGGGTTGCCTGGCTGGTTGCGATCGCGAGTCAGGGTCAAATGGGTCTGACTCACCAGCGGACTGCGCACCACAATGTCACAGTTTTTAGAGCTCCGCCCCAGAACATAGTGATCGCCCACCAAGTCATATACCTTTTGCTGGGAGTCATACTCCACCACCAGCTTAGGTACCCGTGCCCCTGGTTTTAATACCAGTTTGTTAAAGTCTACCCGAGCAACATTTTGAATCACCTGGGTCATCGTTCCCAAGATGGTTCGAGGTGTTGTCGTTGGTGGATTATGGCGGGGCGGCTGGGTCATCCTTAGAGCGTTCAAAATTACGGATGTTTTGAATATGGGTTCACTATAAACCTTTAATCATTGCCCCTGATGTAGGCGCACATAACGCACCCACATCAGATACAAGCAACATCACCAGGATTGCAGATATGAATATGGATTATTCTAGGTCGCCAATCAAAAGGTGGAACGATTTTATCAACCATATGGGTGGGGTCGTTCCATGGAACGA
>NZ_JADEXP010000470.1 GCF_015207065.1 Leptolyngbya cf. ectocarpi LEGE 11479
TCTCCCATGTAGCCCACGGCACGACCACCAGCCCCCGTTGCAAAGGCAAACCCTTCATGCTTAAAGCGGCCTAGAGCTGTGCGCTTAACAGCTTTCTTAGAGCCATCCTCAGGGTCAATTTCAACAATCCACCCAAAGCGGTGATGCTCATTCGCATAGTTGGGGTTAGAAAGATCGAAACGATTGTCAAACTGCTCCCAACCATAGCCAAAGCCAGTAGCGCTAAAGCCATAGCGACCCTGATTTTCATCAGGAACAAACGCGTCCCCTTCGCTAGAACCAAAGTAACCGTTAAAGTTCTCTTCGCAGGTCAGATAAGTACCCCAGGGAGTATAGCCATTCCCACAGTTGTTGACAGTACCTTGAGGAACGTTATTGGCAGCGTTCTTTAACAAGGAGTGACCCGCTACAGGGCCGCTAAACTCAACTTCAGTGTTGACATGAATCCGGCGAGAATTGGGACTAGCAACGCGATCCCACTTGCCATTAGTCTTCTTAATGGCAACAACAGAAACACCGTGGGCATGCTGGGACAGTCGCACGTCCGCTAGACTCTCAGGCACACCTTTGCCGAGTACGTGGCGATTACGACCAAACTCGTGGTTAACACAGAGCATACCTTCAGTGCTGCTAGTGCCATTCTTGGCAAAGAACCAAATGCCATCATGGCCGATACCGACCTGATTAGCTTGCTCAGCAGCCGTGGGGCGACTGTTGGGATCACCGTTGTACTCTTTCCCACCGGGTTGAATCGATGTGCCCCAAGGAATTAAAGACTGGTACTCATAGTCATCAGAAATTGTCGGTGTGGCAGGATCTACAACAGCATCCGCAATTTTTACAGCGGTGAAACCCAGTAGACCACTCGTCTGCGCCAACAGCGTACCGGCAGCACCGCCGCCGGACAAGCTGGCAGCAGCGGCGGCACCTTTTGCCAACAAACTTTCACCCACAAATGCGCCCATAAAGCCAGCAGCTGACAGCACAGCACTACGCTGCAGCATATGGCGGCGGGAAAAACTAGCCTTGAGAATATCCTCAAAAGGACGATTGGTAGAGCGATTGCAGACTTCGTTATCGTGAGACATGGGAATTTTCTCTCCTCTCTTAGATCGCAGTTGCACCATCAAGGAACGTAATTTAAGCAGCCTTCCCACTCAGACTTGTGCCTGAATCCTTAAACAAGGAGAAATCAGGAGAGCTTCTCAGATTGAAAAAACTTTTCGTAAAACGCTAATCCACAAGATCTGTGTAAGCCTGTATAGTCCGCCCCGTTAGTTGCCCCAAGTCAAACTGTCGCTCAAACTGAACAGCAATGACCTGGGAGGACGCATACGCGGAACGGCGCGAGGCGACAGTCGCCACCTGGGTAGGCTGTCTATCGTGCCGTCGGATCAGAGCGTAGGCGCTGTAGTACTTTGTCCAAGCACTGACCTGCGAATTTTCCTGCCACTGAGTCCGAGAAACAGCTGTGGTCAAAACAGGTATAACGTCGCCGTTACGATTACCCAGCACAACAACCTCAATCTCAGCCAGGCCGGGATTGGCATCAAAATGGCGGTTAATCGTTTGACTAACCATGGACTCAGCCCCACGAATCAAGTCGTCGCTAGAGGTGCGACCGTATATGGGCATATCCACAAGAACCGCCCCGTTTGTACTTGCTAAAGCTGACTCGAAAAAACTGTCTATACATACAGTGCCGACAAGACACGCTGCCACAGACAAACAGGTCAGCAATAGTTTGCCTGACCCTATAGAAAGACGATTAGCCAACATAATTTGGCAATGGTTATGTAATTAAGACTAGACAGCATTAGTCGTTTGACTTGGCCTGTCCCCTAGCTCCATAGTTCCACAAACAAACTTTTTGCAGGTAAAGGGGAGGTTAACAGGAGATTCTCAATAGTTAAAAAAATCTCAGGTAAAGGAGAGATTAACACGAGATTCTTAAACGTTAAAGAAGAGGAATTTTTTACTGAGACAGCCCTGAGGAGAAATCTCTTCCGTCTCCCTACGCCTGTAGGATCTACCCATAAAATTAGCGGGTAAAGTTCATTCAAAACTTTGCCCGCTAATTTACTTTTACAAATTACAGAAATGACGCGAACCGGCCTACTCCTCGTCGTCCTCATCCTCATCATCTTGAGGGTACTCAAAGCTGTTTGACCGATTAGTCAAGACTGACTTGCCCAGGCTTAGAGCCCGCTGAGCCTGTAATTCTGCTTTCTTCTTCCAAACAGCGCGGTGCATGTTGCGCTTAGATTTGGATCGTTTCTTCTTAGGAACTGCCATGGACCTGGGAAAAAGTTAGATAACCTATCGATAATAAACTAAAGTCGCACATTCAGCACAACGTAGCGTTACTGATATGGATAAAGGCATGCTTTTTATAAAAGTAGGGTGGGCACCGCCCACCAGCCTTGCTAAAGCGCCGTGTCCTGAGACGATTCAAGCAGCATCTGAGCACCCCGAAAGTAAGTTGCCCAGTACTCAGTCACTGGCTGTTGACTCCATTCCTGACGGCTGACCCGTAGACTCAGCACCGGTACAGCAACACCGTCACTATTCTCTCCAGTCACATTGATCACTACGTCTGTAATCAACAGCTCCTGGTCAAAACTCCGCTGCGCCCCGGCCCGAGCGGCCATATTTGCCCGTCGCACCAAGCTTTTGTAGGGTTCGCCGTCCTCTAATGTCAAAAATAGATTTAACCGTGAGGTGTATGCATAGGATGCCTTTGGCATGATCAGCGCTTCGGTCAGCCATAGGGCACTGGATGTCCCTAGCACCATGGCTAGCCCCACAGGCGCAAATGAAGCACTGAGGCGTCGCACCAGGGGGCGTCGCCGTCTGTAATGGGTCCGATAGGGGGATGATGTCGTGGACATGTAAATCAACAAGTACTAACTAATGCCTTACGGGTAGAACTGTAATATAACTGGACGTTGCTGATTCTCCATAGGAACTCATTCGTCAAACTTTCCCACTTTTGTATCGTGAATGATCACGAATAATCAGCTAACCAGGCCAGATTTTTGACTGGATAACGGTATTTCTCAGGTATTGATCTATAACTTCTATAAGCTGATGACAGATATAAGCGCAAACGCTTCAACTTGCAGTACCATATGGCGCTGAATGTGTCTATTCCTTTCAACATCCAAACTGTACTTGGTGGCCTCTGATGTCGACTTGCTGGGCAATTATTATCGGAATCAATCAGTATCAGGGGTTTCAACCGCTGATGCAAGCTCAAAACGATGCGGTCGGCATCCGCCGATACCTGATTGATGATGTGGGTTTCGCGCCGGAGAATTGCATTTTACTGAGTGATTTGTCCACGTCGATTGAGCAGGAAGCGGTCTACCCGGATCGGATGGCCATTAACGACTGGTTAGAAACCATTTGCCAGGGACGAGTGCAAAAGGATGACACCCTATGGTTTTACTTTAGCGGCTACGGGGCTCAGGCCGATAATCGCGACTATCTAATGCCTGTGGACGGTGACCCGGCCCAGATTAAGCAGACCGGCATTGCGCTGCAGGATGTGGTGAAGGATCTCAAACAAGCCCCGACCAAAAACGTGATGATGGTGCTGGACATCAACCGTAGCCAGAGCGCTTTGGCGGGTCAGGCGATAGGGACCCAGGTGACTAAGCTGGCGCGGAAAGCCCGCATACCGCTGATCCTATCCTGTCAGCCCAATGAGTTTTCCCATGAAACATTGGCAGTGCGCCACGGTTTGTTTACAGCGGCGCTGCTAGAAGGCCTGCGCTACGATGGCTGCGCTACCCTCAGCCACCTGGAGCGCTATCTGGTAGAACGGGTGCCTGAACTGTGTGAACACCATTGGCGTCCTATTCAAAATCCGGTGGTGCTGTTACCGGAAGAGCAAAAATTTCAGCTGCTGTGGCATCAGCGGGAGACCTCTGCAGCTGCGGATGCAGACCCAGCCCTGGTAGATCCGACAGTGGGAGCTGACTCTCAGTCTGCAGTTAATCCAGATGCGACGGATGATGGCCTGGAGTCGGGGGGCCTGATTCCCGATAGCCCGGAG
>NZ_JADEXP010000471.1 GCF_015207065.1 Leptolyngbya cf. ectocarpi LEGE 11479
TCTTTTCCATGGCCTCCTACAAACGTCGCAAACTCAATCAGCATCTGATTGACAGGTTTATTCGAAACTTAGACTTAGACGAGACTTTGATTAAATCACATCCCAACTTTCCAAGTCTTTGTGACTATGGGGTGCTAGTCTCCTAATTCTGTCCGGAGTATTGCTTATGAGAGCTGGAAAAATCTGGTGGCAGAGGTTGAAAAGATACTGGCAGGGTTTGGAGAAGAGTTTGTAATTGATTTTGCATAAGCACTTATTGCCCAGTAGCTAATGGCAAACGATATCGGTAAAAACAACTAACTTTATTGGGTTGATTTAATGCTTCAAAGAGCCTGCAGCACAAGCAATAGAGAGCATTTTGTGACTGGCAAATCCTAAATTATGTCATTTTATAGAGTTGCGTAAATGTACGCTGTTCAAACTCTCATTACGGTTTGAGCAACACTGACAGGAACATCAACAAAATACTGCCGCTGAAATTGTTCTTCTCGTAAGCTCGCTAAAAACAAATGCAGGCTTGTTTGCTGTTGTTCGGTCGAAACCGCCAACGCAGCATCATATACAAGAGTGATGGTCGTCAATGGTGATAGCGGCTGCAGTTCTCCTGGGCTAATATTCTCTTGGATCAGGGGCGCTAAGGGCTTCGCTTCGGACTCATCTGGCTCTCTATCCCGAAACCCGAAACTCCCCAACGCAGCTAGTCCAATCTGCAACGACCTCTCTCCTAAATCTAGCTGCGCCATCAGCTGCGCCGCTGTTACAGGGGTCTCTGTACGGGCCAAATATTTGGCAATCCCCACCAGCTGCTTCCAGATTTCTACGGGAGCTACCGGTTCAGGATGATCGTAGGCCAACACTAGGGACGTCTGCTGCTGCGTAGCCTGGTGAAACCAGGGTCGTAACTCTTGCCAGGTGGTTGGACATTGGGTTACCACCAGCGTATTTGATAGATTCGACTCAGCGGTCTCAGACCGCCGGTCAATCACCTGCTGGGTGGGTACAGCAATGGATGAAATCCCCTCAGACTCCACAGCCCGGACATCAATTAGGCGGATCTCATAGCCACCATACTGGGGCTTTTTCTGTCGAGAATAGGCGTTAAAGTCTAGCTCCACCACCACATCACACCGTCCTACTGGCAGATCGTCCTTGTAGTGTCCCCACCACAGTCCCGGAAAACCTGTTGTTGAGGTGTCGTCCTTGATCAAAAAGTGGGTTTTGATAAACCGCAGTTTGCGCTTTGATACCGGGTCTTTAATTTTTTGGTGCCAGGTCTGGTCAAACCAGACATTGCGAATCAGCAGGCGAGGTACTGGATTGCCCATGCCGTAGGGTTCTAATATATTGAGCTGCTGAAACAGGTCCTTGCCCAGCTCGCAAACACTCACCTGCAAATCCACCTTAATGGTCGGACCAGAGGCTACCCCCACCTGCCGCAGCTGTCGGTTGAGGGCATCGGCAAATAGACCCACATTCTCCACCGGCAGCGTCATGCCAGCGGCAAACGGATGCCCGCCAAAGCTGGTGAGTAAATGGGACTGGTCGGTCACTAGCTGGTAGAGATCAATCCGATTTACTGACCGGGCCGATCCTCGCGCCACCTCACCATCAATGGTGAGTAAAATGGTGGGCTTGCCATATTCCTGAGCTACCTGTCCGGCGACAATCCCCAATACTCCCGTTGGCCATTGGGTATCTGCCAGGACAATCACCTGGACTGTTGCCATATCCAACTCGGTGAGCCGCTGAATCACCTGGGTATGTACGTCTTTTTGCAGAGCTTTACGGCGCGTATTGGCCCATTCAGTTTGCTGGGCCAGCTTCTGGCAGTGCTCTAGATCTTCGCTGGTTAACAGGTCAACACAAAATTGCGCATCCCCGTGGATACGGCTAACGGCGTTAATGCGAGGGCCAATGCCAAAGGAGATATCGGTGGGGCGATCGCCCGTGCGACGGCACAGTTTTAATAGCTCAGCGACACCGGGACGAACAGGTTTGTCCGTTTTTAAATGGGTTTGCAGCTGGCGAATGCCGATTTGCGCTAGATAACGACAGTCACCGCTTAGCTGTACCAAGTCGGCAATCAGGCCAATGGCCACTAGATCGGTCAGTTCTGTTAGGGGTCGTAGGGGAGTGAGCTGCCCATAGAGGGCCTCGACCAGCTTAAAGGCAACGGCAACGCCAGACAGATGGGCTAGGGGATGGTCGGGTTCAAAGTAGCGTGGATTGATGATGGCAACGACAGGCGGGCGTTCATCAGGCAAGGTGTGGTGATCGGTAATGATCACATCCATTCCCAGGTGACGCGCATGGTCAATTTCTAGCAGGTTGGTGCTGCCGTTATCGCAGGTGATCACCAGACTTGTCCCAGCTGCTGCCAGGGTATCTAGACCATGGACCGACAGACCATGGGAGTCGGTCAGACGGTTAGGGATAAAATAATTGAGCTGTCCAACTGGAAAAAATTGACGTAAGCCATCCCAAAGCACCGCCGTAGAGGTAATGCCATCGGCATCAAAATCGCCCCAGATGGTGACTTTTTCATCGCACTCCACAGCTTGGAGAATACGCTCTACCGCTTGGGTCATTTCTGTTCCAAAGGCGGTGGCGGGAGTAGGCTCGTAGGTGTCAGGGACAATAAACGCCGTTAGCTGCTCGGCTGTGCGAATACCCCGCTGCCAAAGTAGCTCAGCAGCTCGTTTCGGTGGGTTGGGTAGCCTCGCAATTTTTTGGACGGTGTTTACCCAATCAGTGGAAATCGTTTCCACCTGGGGAAGTTGCCACTGGGGAGTTGGGGTGGTCAAGATAGTGTCTATAAATTAGCAGCGACGATTTTTTGGCTAAAAAAGTATATTGTCCTTGGGGTTGGTTAAAATGGGCGGAATTCTACTTGGTCGCCATTATGCCATGGGCCGACCGGCTGAATTAATGTCGTAGCTGTAGTCAGGAGTGTTTCGTGAAGCTTGGTGAATGGATTGGCCTGATCAGCATCTTAGCGACTTTCTATATTCTTTGGAAAATTCGTGCGATTTTACTGCTGGTGTTTATGGCGGTGGTGTTTGCGATCGCACTCAACAGCCTCGCCCGACGTCTCCAGCAAACCGGTGTCCCCCGCCGATTTGCCATTCCCACCGTCCTTACCGTCAGCTTTTTAGTCATCACCCTCTTTTTTGTTGGGGTAGTGCCCCCCTTTGTGACGCAGTTTAGTCTGCTCATCGATCTCACCATCAGCGGCATTCGCGAGCTGCCCGACACCCTGGCCCAGCTCGAAACCTACCTGCCGGATCAGCTACGCTTGCCTGAACTCAACGAGTTTGTCGACTGGGCCACCTCTCCCGACTCGGCAGTCCTCGATGTTTTTAATAACTTCTTTTCATTTTTTAACTCGTCCCTGCGAGTCCTGCTCCAGGTGTTGCTGGTGATGATTTTATCCCTCATGTTTTTAGGGAATCCCACCATCTACCGCAACTCTCTTTTGCGACTAATGCCATCCTTTTATCGACGGCGAGCAGACGGCATTTTGCAAGATTGTGAAGTGGCCCTGTGTAACTGGATGGGGGGCATCATTCTCAACTCAGTTTTTATTTTTTCCCTTAGTTTTGTCGGACTTTGGCTACTGGGCATCAAGCTAGTGCTGGCCCACGCATTGATTGCAGGCGTGCTTAACTTTATTCCCAATGTGGGACCCAGCCTAAGCGTCATTTTTCCAGCCATGGTGGCCCTAATATCCGAAGACTATTGGAAAATCATTCCAGTAATTGTGTGGTACGCCATTATCCAACAGATCGAAAGCTACTGGCTCACCCCCACGGTCATGGCCCGCCAAATCTCTCTGCCACCTGCGTTTACCCTGATTGCCCAAATCTGTTTTGCCACCATATTTGGATTTTTGGGTCTGGTACTAGCGTTACCCCTGGCCGTGGTAGCCAAAATCTGGGTACAAGAACTCCTAGTCAAAGACATTCTCGACCAGTGGAAAATATCTGACTTTAGCCCCTGGAAACCCACCCTCGCCGGTATTCCCGATGAGATTGATTCTCTCCTAGAG
>NZ_JADEXP010000010.1 GCF_015207065.1 Leptolyngbya cf. ectocarpi LEGE 11479
AGGTGATATCAAGCTGAGTACGGAAGTATTGCAGGTAGTGAATCTGAGTCTGCAGCGAGAACAGGTCTTTCGGTATGAGCTAGAAACTACATTCGACAAGAAAATTTCTGATTTGGTGCAGAAATGTGACCGAATTGCCGCTGCTATTCAAATTGCCAAGAAGCAACCTGTTCTAGTCATCATTGACGATTTGGACAAGCTGGATTTACCCCTGGCTGAGGCCATCTTTCGTAACAACATCAAATCCTTGTTTTCGCCGGGTTTTCGCATCGTCTTTACGGTGCCGATAGCCGCCATTAGGGAGACAAAAGTTGTCAGCGCACTGCAGTCAGAAGGCATCGTGCGACCGCGACTGTTTCCCGTGGCCAAATTTTTTGGCAAAGAAAATCGTCACACTTCTGGAGTTGAACCCGATGCTAAATATCTAGACACCTTTGTCGAACTGCTCAATAAACGAATTCCCAAAGGATTATTAGAACCCGAAATCGCTCGGCAGCTCGTGCTGATGAGTGGTGGCGTGGTGCGGGAGATTGTGCGGCTGGCGCGTGAGTGTTGTCTGGAATGTATGGTGCAGCTCGATATTGAAGCTGACGATGACACCGTGACTATTAACCAGGAGGTGCTGACTATTGCCCTACGCAACCTGCGCAATGACTTTGCTCGGCAGATTGGTAGCGACCTGTACCAGCTGATGGCAACGGTTTATGAAACGGCTGAAACGCCCGATGCTCGGGGTGAAGAATTTATGCGGCTGCTCCATGGGCTAATGGTGCTGGAATACGAAAATGATTCGATTTGGTATGACGTGCATCCAATTGTGGTGGAGCTGCTAAAACAGAAGCAGTTAGTCGCAGGGTAAGGTGGGGCATTGCACCGTTGGCTTCGGCTCCGCTCAGCCAACGTCCCCTGAGCGGAGTCGAAGGGGACATTTACGAAAGATTAGATGCATGACAGAAGAATCAGCAGATAACAGGCGTAATTTTCGGAAGCTGGTGCTTGCCATTGAAGCCAGCTACGGCAAGCTGAGCCTGCTGATGGCGCTGTCTGACAATTGGAAGCATCGGAATGAGCTAATCGAAAAGTACGAAACTGAGCTGACAGGCAAAGGTACCCACTGCTATCGGATAAAGCTTGACCAGCAGCAATACAGTTTGAAGCAGTGCTTGTTTGATTTAGCCAGGCAGGAACCTGAGCTGGGTAACGAGAATGCTGTGGTGACCGTGCTAGGGGCCGATGAGCTATTAGGAGTACGGCTACGGCAGGACGAAAAATCGTCCCAGGAAAAGCTGTTTTTTTCGCTGCAGTGGACTCGGGAAGCTTTGCGACAGTTTCAGGTGCCGGTGGTGCTATGGCTGACGCCGCAGATTGCTGGGCAGCTAGCCCAGGCTGCCCCGGACTTTTGGAGCTGGCGTGGAGGAGTGTTTGAATTTTCAAAGCCGATTGCCTGGACGTTGGCTGATAGGCCAGTGGCGAAGACTCTTAGCGGCTTAGAAGACAAACCAGACAGCACCAAGGCAAATCCCGCCGATATCGCAAAGCAAATTGCTGAACTGGAAGCACAGGATCCCGAATCCCCTTTACTGACCAGTTTGTATATGGATTTGGGAGCTGCTTACAGAACAGCGGTGCGCTATGAAGACGCGGTAGGTGCTTATAAGCAAGCGGTGAAATTGGGGGAAGCACGGCTAGGCGCTGAACATGTTGATGTGGCAATGAGCCTCGGTAAGTTAGCTTGCTCATATGAGTTGATGGGAAACTACTCTAAGGCTGAATCGCTATATCAGCGCTCTTTAGAGATCAATGAATTACAGCTGGGAGTTTACCATCTCGATACCGCAGCGAGCTTGAACAACTTGGCATTGCTATATAAGCGTATTGGACGTTATGGCGAAGCGGAATCACTGTATCTGAGATCGCTCGAAATCTATGAGTCGGAGCTGGGGGCCAATCATCCTGATACGGCGATGAGTCTGAATAATTTGGCTTTGCTGTACGAGTCGATGGGGCGCTATAGCGAAGCAGAACCGCTATATCTGAGATCGCTCAGAATCAAAGAATCGCAGTTGGGAATAGATCATCCTTTGACTGCGACGAGTCTGAATAATTTGGCTTTGCTGTACGAATCGATGGGGCGCTATGGCGAAGCGGAAACGTTGTATGTGAGATCGCTCGAAATTATAGAATCGCAGCTAGGAGCAGATCACCCTGAGATGGCGAGGAGTCTGAATAACTTAGCAGCACTGTACTACTATATGGGCAGATACAGCGAAGCAGAACCGTTATATCTGAGATCGCTCAAAATCCGAGAATTGCATCTTGGCGCTGATCATTCCGATACAGCGGAGAGTCTGAATAATTTGGCAGCGCTGTACGAGTCGATAGGGCGCTATGGCGAAGCGGAACCCCTTTTCCTACGTGCAATTCAAATCGATGAAAAAGCTTTCCCATCAGACCATCCATATATTGAAAAAGATAAAAATAACTTTCGAAGGTTGCTTGAGAAGGCGATCGCAACCGGTAAGACCGACCAGCTATCTAACCATCCGCTGACCCAGGCGCTGCTGAAGGAACTACAAATAGGACAAGAAAGCTCTTCTTAGCTCAGTAAGCCGCATTTGCCTTATTTTTGTTGGCAGTCACGCCTTACTCCGGTCGCCAGGGTAGCCAATCTTCATTAAGAACTTCGCTTAGGGTGAATTTAGGTTCCTGGGGTACTATTGCTGCGTCTAGCTCACTGGCTTTTAGAAATAGTTTGCGAGCGCTTTTGTACTCAGATACAAAACTTTCACTTAGGTGATTTTTAAGACTAGGGCTGTCTTTGAGCAGGGCGGCAATGTTTAAACGAAAGTTGCTAACTTCTAAATCCCATCCTCTGAAGCATGTTTGACGCTCGGTTTGCCAGTGTTTAATTTTTAGGAGATGCTCCAATAAGCGTCTGAGGTAGCTGGCAATAGCCCGTTTATCTCGTTTGCCCAAGCTTTCGATTTCCTCTATCAGGTTTTCTAAGTCTAGGTTGTGGAAGTTTTGCGATCGCAAATCCACCACGGTCTGTTCCAACCACAGCTGGTAATCCGTTTCATACAGTGATGTTTGTCTGAGGGAAATTTCAGCCGTCATCTTGAGCCCATTGCCAATGACTTTGTGTCTAATCTTAATTATGTAGCTAGAGAGGATCAGCAACACCGATTTTTTAGTCTGCTGAGCTTTTAGCCTCCGAATATTCTCTTTCAGCAAAGGTTTTTATCAAAAACCTGCCTAACTCGGTCAATTGCCTCTACAATGACAGCAAATTTTTTGGTTTAGTTATTCAAAGCTTTCCCAACCCAGTCAATACTTTGGTGGAGAAAGGGTCCTGAAAACGGACTAGCCCACATGCTTCTTTAAAGGTGAGCTTGAATACATTAGGCCAAGTAAGATATTTGCCCACCCGATAGCCTGCGTTGAGACACGTAGGTTGAAGTATGTGCATTATTGGGAATTTTCTCAATGGCTTTGGGGCTACCCAGACGCTAACAG
Organism: Leptolyngbya cf. ectocarpi LEGE 11479; assembly: GCF_015207065.1. Lineage (GTDB taxonomy): Bacteria > Cyanobacteriota > Cyanobacteriia > Phormidesmidales > Phormidesmidaceae > Leptothoe > Leptothoe ectocarpi. Next base: position 3,517 of record NZ_JADEXP010000010.1, read on the forward strand.
CCTCTAATTTTTGGACACTGCCGAAATGACAGCTACGCCCACCGACCCGCATCAGTTTAGCCCATCTCCCATGGAGGCAGAGGGGGATGAGCGGGCTCTCTTAGAGCCTAGGATCACGAAGCCAAAAGGCGGACAGGCCTGGTTTTGGTCTGGACTATGGCTGTTATTTTTGGCCGCGTCAAGCGCTCTGGGTATCTGGGCCGTGGTGTTTATTACTCGCCTGCCGCCCTTGCCAAATTGCGATCGCATCTCCGCCTTTAGCGCCGATAGCGAACGACTCTACTGTGCCAAACAAGCCGCCGTGTCAGGGGCCGAACAAGATTTAGTCGCGGGGGTCCAGCTAATTGCCGCTTGGGATGATACCCACCCGCTTTATCAAGATTCTGAAGACGTGACCAATCGGTGGTCCAAGGGATTGTTTAAGCTGGCCCAGCAGCGGATGCAAACGGGGAATTTGGAGCGGGCATCTCAGCTCTTAGGCTATATTCCGGCGCGTGCCGAGATCTATAACGATGCTCAGACTTCGTTAGAGCGATGGCAGCAGGAGTGGGACAAAGGAGCAGAGATTTCCACCGCTGTCACTGAGGATGTCAGTAACCAAAACTGGAGCGGTGCGCGTAAGCAACTACGCACGATGAAGCGCCTCACCAGTGATTATTGGCTCAAGGAGCGCCATAACTATTTAGGACAGCATATTCAAAGCGAAGAAGATGCTCGGCGTCACCTGCTCCAAGCACAAACCCTGGCCGGTACTGGCAAAATGGATAGTCTGGCAGAAGCGCTCACTCTAGTCCGACAGATCGACGTGCAAAGTCACGCCTGGCCTGAGGCTAAACCCCTGGTGGCCGAGTGGGCTGGGTCTTTGTTGAACTATGGCTTTCAAAAATGGGAGCAGGAAGATTTAGACGGAGCTATTGCCATTATTCAACAGGTGCCGGTGGATCTGGCGACAGAACCGGAAGCTGAGGATTTGGTGCAGTTTGCCCATGCTCAGCGCCTAGCGACGTTCCGTCAGGACTGGGAGCCTGCCTATGGGGAGATCCTCAATTTGACGGATGCGATTCAGGCCATCCAGCGCATTGGCAGCGACAGTGTTTTTTATCAAGAGGCCCAGACTAAATTAGCCCTGTGGCAAAATCAGCTTAACGATCTGCAACAGCTCTACGGGGCCACCCTCACGGCCCGGCTCAATCAAAAGGCATCATTAGAAATAGCCATCCTTCAAGCCCAGGAAGTGGGAGCGGATCGGCCCCAACGGCAGCAGGCTCAAACGCTCATCGCCCACTGGTCTAAGGAAATTGAACGGATTGAGGATCGGCCCTTTTTGGCTCGGGCTCAGCAGCTGGCTGACAATGGGGACAAAGCAAGTTTGCAGACAGCAATTGCCGAAGCGAAAAAAATTCAAACGGGTCGAGCCCTGCGGATTGATGCCCAAACCAAGATTGCTCAGTGGTCTAAGCAGATCCAGGTTTTAGAGGACCAGCCGCTGTATAGCAAGGCGCTGGAACTGGCCAGCCAGGGTAAGCTGCAGAATGCCATTAAAGAGGCGCGTAAGATTCAGCCGGGGCGGGCTCTCCACAGTCAGGCCCAAACCTCGATTAAGGAGTGGACAAATCGGATTCAGATTGCAGAAGACCGGCCCATTTTGAATGAGGCGGAGGAACTGGCCTATCAAGGTCGATTGTCAGATGCGATCGCAACCGCTGCCCGCATTGCCTCCGGTCGGGCTCTATACCGTGAAGCACGCAACGCCATTACCATTTGGGATGCAGAACGGGCCTATATCCAATCGCTGCAGGAACCGGCAGAGGATACCTATTACGAAGACGACGAGTTCTACGAAGACGATGGTTACGACGATTAAGTGCTGTTAAGTACCATCATTGGCACCGCAAACGGAAACTAGTAGGGGATACTACTAGAACGGTGAGATGGATCAAGCGGCATGAGTGAACGTCCCTTGCAATTAATGCTGGTGGATGAAGACCCCACCTTTAGGTTGGGATTACGGGTCTGGCTGGAACAGCTGCCCGGATTTCAGATTGCCGCTGAGGCTGCCGATGCCGCTGAGGCCATGGCCATTATTGGGAAGTGCGATCGCACCCAGGCCAATGCCTTTACCGACCCCACCCTGCGGGGACAACCACCCATTAACCTCGTCATTGTTGATTTGGGACTGGGCGCTAGCGGCGAACCGGCCAGCAGCTCCGGACTCCAGCTGTGTAAATCCATCAAAACCGACTTTCCCAAACTGCCGGTCCTGATCCTGAGTGCCCGCAGTGAACCTGTGCTTGAGGCGGCTGCCCGTCAGGTCGGAGCCGATGGCTATGGGACTCGCAGTATGCCTGTGCGTGAACTAGCCCAGCTGATCCGCACCGTAGCTGCCGCGAGCAAACCTGCTAAAAAACAGCCCAAGCTTCCCCCTCAAATTCCTGGCCCCCTGACTGCAATGCGCCTCAGTATGCGACTGTCAGGACTAGACCACATTGAAAAACAGCTGGCCAAAACCACCACTGCGCTGCGTCAGCCCCGTCTATCCTGGCTAGAACGCCAAGTTTTAGCCGGTCAACAGCGAGAGCTTAAGGCCGCGCGCTGGTTTACCCGACAGCTATGGGCCACCCGCAAATACCCAGATGCCACCTGGGTCAAAAAGAATGCTCCCCCCCGTTGGCAAGCGTCTAATACACCGACAGGTCTGTCAGCTCCACGCGCCTCTGTCCCACGCTCGGTGGGGGCAGCGGCCATTACCCCTGCTGCCGCTGCTCCTCTCGATCTGCGCAGCGGTGATGTCCAAAATCGGGTATTTGAAGCTGTCTTTACCAAACTCCAGACCGATTTAGAAAACACAACGTCAGAACCCATCGAGATTGATATTCTGCGCCTCGATAAAAAACGAGAATTGCTATTTATCATTCTGCGTCGGTTTGAAGATTTGTTAGACGACCTGCGGCAGTCAGCTCCCCAGCCTGGACAGCTGCGGGATAAAGCGCCTCAAATCCTGCGCGATTTGTGGGTCGCCACCATTGAAGAGTTTTTTGGTCGGTACTACACGGTGCCCCTAAACGGCGTGGAGCAAGAACTTGTGGCGGTGCTCTACCAAGAAAAAGACACCGTTGAGCGCGAAATTCTTAAACACATCCCACTGCTGCCCGAACTCCTGGCCCACTGGCTGTTTCACGATGCCATGGTAGTGGAGGGAAACAGCTACATCGCCCCCACCCCCGAAGCGTTGGCCCAGAGCGAACAGCTTCTAGAAAATCTGCTGATCAATGTGGGCAATGCGGTCATGCAGCCTCTACTTAATCGCTTGGCCGATGTGGAAGTGATTAAAAAAGGTTTATACAGCCGCCGGATTATTTCCACTCGCGATATTGAGCGCTTCCGCAACGACCTGTCCTGGCGCTACCGCTGGGATCGATTGGTCAACGAACCCACAGCCATTTTTGAGAGCCAGTATCGTCTATATACCCTGGGGCCGCGTGGCATTATGCTCACGCCCATCTATGCGCCGCGACGGGCCGAACTCGACCGTCTATCGGGGCTGCCCTGGGCCATGACTCTGCTATTGGAAACCCGCGATGCCCTTAGCCCACGGGTTCGTGCTCTGATTTCTTTGGTGGGCAGCAGTGTGGTGTATGTGCTCACCGAGGTCGTCGGTCGCGGCATTGGCCTAGTCGGTCGTGGCATTTTGCAAGGCGTTGGCAGTGCCTGGCAGGATACTCGGCGGTCTAGACAACGCCAGGCACCACCCACATTTAATGAATGGGAGTAGGGCCATGGCACTAGTCCTACTAACTTGGTGCAAATTGAATGGCCCAGATTTGTAAGGCGTCATGCTAATAGAGAAGTATCAGCATGACGGTTCTGTTTCTAAATCTTGAACCAGCCAAACCAAGATAGGATGACCACAATTAAGCCACCGGAGAGAAGAACAGCACCTGCGACCGTAATCGCCGCACCAATCTTGCTCAACTGAGCTGGAGGTAGGCCATAGTAGCCGCTCTCACCACCGGTAGCAGAGAAATCATTTCCCAAAGCTGTGAGTTTCTCTAGGTGATCGCTACCGTAGCGAGGCATGCGCTCAAACGGGACCTCTCCCATAGCTTGCTGAGGCAAAATCCGTCGCCGCTGGTAGGGCACGGTATCCTCACCATAGTTGTTCATGTATTCATCGCTGTTGAGCAGGGCATCCACAAAGCCTTGGATGCCTTCAGTGGCGAGCACAATTGACCAGGCCAAGGTTTCACGCTGATCATATACCTGGCGGCCCAGCACCCGCTGAACACACATGTCTACAAAGCGATAGTTATTGCTGCATTCGTAGTTGAGACGTCTAAAGGAGTCAGACAGTAGCAAACTGCGAATGAAGTCACGAACCGTTATCTGAGAGCTGCGGAGCTGGGATTCTAAAAAGCGATCGCGATGAGAGACTAACATCTGCTGCTCATTAAAAATGCGACGATAGGCAGCCCGAATCAGGTTTTCTACTGCCTGTGAATCAGGCGATATCGTCGTAGAAAAAATGCGAGGCTGTTCATCACCGGCCACTTCAAAGCCATTTACACGTTGATTTTGGCAATTCGAAGGATAGCTTAACAAGGGAAGCGTCATTGAAATTCAAATCCTTTTGCTAAAACGGTGCCAGGGAAAAACTGCAGGGCAATCATAACGACTGCCCTGCAGCTATATAAGGAGTTCTCGTCCTCCGTTAGTGTCTAATCCTAGGGATATAGCGTGAACGGCCAGAAACATCTGTACGGAAACTCAATCAAACAAAATAAAAGTAAATGGTTTTCTAATTAACCATAGATATAGTCCATGAATGGTTGATGGGCTTTTGATTCAGCTGTAGAGCCTATGTCTATTGAGGCTGAGTAAAAATACTTATGTGGCTTGCGACTAAAGAGCTGTTCGCAGTATCTGGGTGACGTTAGTTACGAATCTGAGAATGCTTAATATTCCGTTACGCTCAGCGACGACGGATTTTGCTCATCATTTTGCGCGACCAGCATAGCGGTAGTTCTTCGCGACTGGCCCAGTCTTGAAGAATGCGGAAAAAGACCTGGCGATCGTTGGTTTGTAGAACAGCGGTTTGATCGGCGGTTTCAATGGCATAAGGGTAACCGCCGCCCACAATGGTTTCGGCCCTGACCCAGTTGAGAACCCGATCGGTGATGCCAGCTTCATGCATCCAGCGCGGCATTTCAACGCGGGCCGGGTAGCCTTGGTTAGTTTTGAGATAGGTAAAGGTGACCCGGTCGGACTGTTCTTTATATTGATCGAGGATGCCGGTGCGATCGCACTGAAAAACCAGCGTACAGTCCCCCCACTTCATAAACCGATTGAGCATCTGGGCATCGTGCACTGCAGGCATACCCTCCACACCGATAAATAACTCTAAGAGCGTCGTTAAATCATGGGCATAGCTGGTATCCACATAGCCCACCAGCGGCACCCGGTGATGTTCACTTGCCCGCAGCAACTTCAACAGCGCTTTGACATAGGCACGTTTCGCCTCATCCTCATAGGCATCGGCAAAGGTGGCCACTAAGGAGCCATCAAAAAAGACAAGACAGTGCTCTGGATCGCTCACCTGCTCGATGTAGCTGACCAGCCGATCGGTTTCCATCTGGAACCGTCGGATATTAACTAATCGCTCCAAGGGCTGAGCCGAGTCAGCCGCCTGCAGATCGCGAGGGGTCATTACATCCAGCTCAATATCCTTAATATACTCAGCATCCGGTGTGTGGGGATTTTCAAACCAGCCCACCTGTACCAGCGCAATAGGCAGCGATAAATCCTTACTCGGAAAAATCTGAGAGCCGTCCACCGCAAACGTAGTCACCCCGCTGAGGTGTTCATTCACCCACTGCAGACTGTGTTCACGACTGCCCCATTGCAGGTTGCTGCGACAGATGCCCCGATCGGCTAGCTCACTTAGGTGCGGATCTAGCAGCCGCGCTCCCACATTACTTGGATGGGCACTTAGCCAATTCTGCAGCTTTTCTATCGGTGTTTTACAGAGGTCTTGCCAGGCGGCCTGATAGGTGTCTAATCCTGACTGATTATTACTTTCAAATGTACGAAAGTCCCTGCGTTTGGATTGCAAGATTGCCTGGATTTGAGAGGGTTTGATCGCCATGGGCAAAATGGACAGAGCAGAGCATTTGTACTGCTATTGTGCCATGGGTTTATGTCGTTGGTAGGGTGGGCACTGCCCACCATCAAAAACATTCATCGCCGAGATTGTAGCTTTCGATAGACATCTTTGATATCCACATTGTGGTGGGCCAGGGCCACCAGGGTGTGATACAGCAGATCCGCCACTTCCCCAGCAATGTCGTCAGGGTCGTCATCTTTACAGGCCATGACCACTTCAGCGGATTCTTCGCCAATTTTTTTGAGGATTTTATTGTCGCCGCCATCAAAGAGCTTATTGGTATAAGAGTCAGGTTTAGGGTTGGCTTTGCGATCGCAAATCTCCCCATACACCTGGGATAACGTATCCGCCGTCGGCGCTGTAATCCCACCATCCACCTGGTGAAAACAGCTGCGCTCCCCCGTATGACAGGCAATATCACCCACCTGCTCAATGGACAGCAACAGGGCATCGCTGTCGCAGTCGTAGCGAATCGCCTTGAGCTTTTGCAGATGGCCCGAGGTGGCTCCCTTGTGCCAGAGTTCCTGGCGAGAACGGCTCCAGTACCACACATCACCAGTTTCCAAGGTTTTCTGCAACGATTCCTGGTTCATCCAGGCCATCATCAGCACCGTGCCATCGAGATAGTCCTGTGCGATCGCAGGTACCAGCCCCTGCTCGTTGTAGCAAATATCGTCTGTGGGAATAGCGCCTACAAAAGAAAGCGGGGTACTCATGTTCCGTATTAAATCAGCGTCGGCTCAGTGCAGCCCCATTGTCTCAGTTTGCGGGCTTTCCCCACACTGCTACATTCCTTAACATAATTGCAATCGATGTAAGCACAAACGCTAGGATTGAGAACACTGCAATCTTCGTCTCACACATTCGTCTCACACAAACGGCAGCTACAGGAGCTGTCACCCCTAGACACCGACTTGAACCATAAGGAGAGCCCGTTGGTTACCACCACATCATTAAAAACGACAAAATCAGATGAGATTTTTGCGGCTGCCCAAGACTTGATGCCCGGAGGCGTTAGCTCTCCTGTACGTGCGTTTAAGTCCGTTGGCGGCCAACCTATCGTATTTGACCGCGTTAAGGGCTCCCATATCTGGGACGTTGACGGTAACGAGTACATTGACTATGTCGGTACTTGGGGACCTGCTATTTGCGGTCATGCCAATGAGCACGTCAACGCCGCCCTAGTCGAAGCGCTACAAAAAGGCACCAGCTTTGGCGCGCCTTGCTATCTCGAAAATGTTTTGGCTGAGATGGTGATTGCCGCTGTCCCCAGCATTGAGATGGTCCGCTTTGTCAACTCCGGTACCGAAGCCTGTATGGCGGTACTACGTCTAATGCGGGCGTTTACCGGGCGCGACAAAGTAATCAAATTCGAAGGCTGCTACCACGGCCATGCGGACATGTTCCTGGTCAAAGCAGGCTCTGGCGTCGCTACTCTAGGTCTGCCCGACTCCCCCGGTGTGCCCAAGAGTACAACTGCAGCCACGCTAACAGCTCCCTATAACGATTTAGAGGCAGTTAAGGCCCTATTTGAGCAAAATCCCGATGAGATTTCCGGCGTTATTCTAGAACCCATTGTTGGTAACTCTGGCTTTGTCACCCCCGATGCTGGTTTCTTGGAAGGACTGCGGGAAATCACGCAAGAGAATGGGGCACTGCTAGTGTTTGACGAAGTCATGACCGGTTTCCGCATTGCCTATGGCGGTGTACAAGAAAAGCTGGGCGTTACCCCTGACCTCACTACCCTAGGTAAAATCATCGGCGGGGGTCTGCCGGTCGGAGCCTACGGCGGTCGTCGTGAAATTATGGAAATGATTGCGCCTGCAGGTCCTGTCTACCAGGCCGGTACACTGTCAGGTAATCCCCTGGCCATGACTGCAGGTATCAAGACCCTGGAAATCTTAGGTCGTTCCGGCACCTATGAGCAGCTTGAGGCTAAAACCAACAAACTGATTACCGGTTTGCTAGAAATTGCCCGTGAAAATGGCCACGCTGTTTGCGGTGGCAATATCAGCGCCATGTTTGGCATGTTCTTCACCGAGGGACCTGTCCATAACTATGACGATGCCAAAAAGTCGGATCTAGAAAAGTTTAGCCGCTTCCATCGAGGCATGTTGGAGCAAGGTGTCTACCTGGCACCGTCTCAGTTTGAGGCCGGATTTACATCCCTGGCCCACACCGATGACGACATTGCCAATACGCTGGCCGCTGCCCGCACAGTCATGGCCGCTATCTAGCGCCCAAGGGCCTAGCGCTGGCCTTACATTTTGATTTCTCAATAAACACGGGTTTAATGGTTGATACAAACCGTTTACCCGTGTTTTATTCCATCCGCACGGGCTGCTAACCCTATTTCAAGTCATGGACGATATTGATGCGCTTAAGGTTTTAGACACCGAGGTAGGTTTAGAGGCCCCCATCGATCCTTTAGACGACATCCCCTTAGAGGACGACACGCCCCGGTATAATCCTGACCAAATGTTGCCGCGACTGCTATCAGATAATCTGCAGCAGCGTATGCTGGCAGCCCGTGCGTTTTATAAAATTCAAGAGCCCCGCGCTATTCCTCGGCTAATTGAACTGCTAGAGGACGACAGCCCCTTGGTCCGCGTCAATGCCGCCTATGCCTTGGGGCGCAACCCTAGCGAGACAGCAGTGGATGCACTGATCGCTCAGCTCACCAATGATTCCCACGGCTATGTGCGCAAAGCTGTGGTTTGGGCTTTGGGTAACTGCCAAAATGAGAAAGCAGTGGTGCCGTTGGTCAATGCTATTAAAACTGATATGTCGGTGGTACGACTGTGGGCTGCCAGCGCCCTGGGCCAAATGGGAAAAATCAGCTTTGAGGCCATTCTCAAAGCAATTCCAGCCTTGGTGGAAACCATGCGCAACGACCCCATCGCCATTGTGCGGAGTAACTGTGCCTGGTCCATTGGTGAGCTATGTCAGGATCTGCCCTATAACGTGGTCTACGCCACCGCCATTGATGCCCTGATCGAAACCTTTGCAGATGATGAGGATTTAGGTGTCAGAGACGATGCCCGCGCGGCCATTCTGAACTTGGGCGATCCCAGAGGACTACAGGTGATTGAAGAAATAGAACAAGAGGATTTCTAGATTCGATAGGGCACTTACGCCTGGCTCCTTCTATCTATAGCCCCACCTGGGAGCGTTTTCTTAGTCTTGTAGGGTGCGTTCCCGACGGCAACTCCCATATCTCACCAGTAGATCTGAGAACGCACCATCAAAGGTTGGAGCTTTGCCCACTTGGTCACCAATACAAATGTGGGTAATTGACCGGATAAGCGAGTTAGGGTGCGATCGCAACCCGCTTAGTCAAAATCATCATCACCTCATTGGGCCGTCCAGTAGAAATCGGCTTACTCCAGTCATTAGGCTCAGCGTATCGCCTTTGGTGCAAATCCTGAATAATCAGCCGTACCCCCATTAGACCGCCAAATACCATATGGCGAACCGTCTCATGCTGATAATCAGGCAGCAGGTCAGTTCCAGGCGCAGATGTCCCCGCGCCATCAGTTTTTTCAATAAACATAAGCTTTGGTCTCCAAACGTTGAGTTGTTAACCATCGCCACGCTCAGGACAATCTGCGGCAAACCGCAAACTGCACCTTGAACGCGCTCAGGTAAGAAACCAAAGCTCAAATTTAGCTACCCCGATAATGTGATGCAAACCGGGGTAGCAATGAGATAAAGTATCCCAAGCCTCGGACTGCCTAATTCAGTCGGGGGTCAATCAGCGGTTAGGTGGTGACAACACCTGCCGCTGGTGCCAAATATTGAGCTTTGTAGTGTTGGCCCCGCAGGGCGTGAGAACTAAGTTACCGCTAAGTATTTCTCACGTCAAGCCAAAAATAACCCAGTCAATTACGACGACTCCAATAAACGCAGGGTTGCCCAGTCGGATAAGAATACTTTTCAGACAAACATAACCCCGAACTCAATCCCAGCTCCCTAAGCCATAAACGTGATATCGCTTTTGCGACGCCTCCGCATGTCACGGTAGAAGTTTTCGTGAGGCCCCAAATCTAACAAGTACAACTCAACACGTTCTTCCAGCCAGCTGTAGCCAAGCAAGATCTCATCGCCACTTAGTTTGAATTTATGGACGCGCAGATAAGAAAGATCGCCTTTCTTTAGCACGCCACAGTTTGGATGTTCAACAATAAAGTCGATCTGATCTTCAACCAGAACAAGATCATCTTCGCTGAGCTTGTCTAGTGCTTTATCAAACCGCGATGATAGATACACATCCATGTTGACTACTCGCCAATAGTTGTCGTCGCCGTTCGTGCGGTTCTACGCTTGTACGGCTTGGCAAGTCCGCTGTCAACTTCGGCCTTCGCTAAAAGAACGCCTTGGATAAAGCTGAAGGGGAGATCAGGATTTTCTGATGCAATGCGACCAATTGTAGCCCAGTACTCAATCTGCTTCGGAACACTCCGCGACTCAGCTTTTGCATGGGCTTTTGCTGTCGCGACAAAGGCATCATCTAGCCTTACGCTTGTGGCCATGGTGCTTTTCCTATTGAATACACCACCAATATGCGTCATTTTGTTGCTTTTTGCAACCTATTGTCGCACCAAAGACAAATTCTGTGCTTACTTATCCAGTTGGTTTTTAGGCTCAAGTAGTTGTGGCGCTCCCCAGGGCAGAATCACGCCTCATTCAGTTTCTAGATAAAATAGTGATTAGCTTCTGATCTGGCAGGCAGATAGGGAAACCCAAATGGTACAAGCACTATCCAAAACACTGACCCTGGCAGAGTTTTTACAGCTTCCAGAAACAAAACCTGCAAGTGAATATATTGACGGCCAAATTATCCAAAAGCCGATGCCCCAAGGAAAACATAGCGTTATTCAAGGAGAGCTTGTACCCGCTATCAATGGGGTAGTTAAATCTAAGCGTATTGCTCGCGCATTTCCTGAGTTACGCTGCACCTTTGGTGGTCGTTCGACTGTTCCTGATATTGCAGTTTTTCTTTGGAACCGCATTCCTCGTGACGAGAATGGGGAGGTCGCCAACACATTTTCTGCTGCGCCAGATTGGACCATTGAAATCCTGTCTCCTGACCAAAGCCAAACAAAAGTAACGAAGAATATTTTGCACTGTCTGCAGCACGGCACCGAAGCGGGCTGGTTAATTGACCCCGATGAACAAACGGTGTTTGTCTATCGTTCAAAGCAGGAACCTGAAGTATTGGATGAGCCAGATGAAGTCGTTCCTGTACCAGCGTTTGCCAGTGAGCTACAGCTTACGATCAAAGAATTGTTTGCTTGGCTACTGGAATAAGGCTTGAGCAGATTGGGGTAGCATAGCGCCCCGATTCTAGTCCCCGATGGCCCAGCGCACATAGGGATACTGGCCGACTATTTCTTGATGGGTGATGGTGGCGAAGTACCAATTTTCGTCGGGGGCTGGTGCGATCTCAAGGCACGATAAAACTGCCAAATGTCATTTTCTGGGCACCCAGTACAATTGATGCATATATCCTAGGTTAATCCTATGACTATCGTCGCCACCAAGCCTTATGTAGAGTTCAAAAAGGAAGGGTACTGGATTATTGGTACACGGATTTCTCTGGATTCTATTGTTTATGCTTTCCGCAAAGGTCTACTTCCTGAAAGCATTGCTCAGGTCTATCCTCTACTTGATTTAGAGAAAGTATACGGAGCGATCACCTTTTATCTAGCTAACCGTTCCGATATCGACGCTTACTTGATGGCAGAGGAGCAGGCATTTGATTCCCTGCCACAGCCTTTACAGATAGAGGCTCCTGCATTACATCAAAAATTGATTGCTGCTAAGAAGTCAGTACAGCAAACCTAATGACCAGCGTTCAATTTCAAGCCGATGCTGACCTAAATCAAGCGATAGTGACAGGCGTTATCCGCCGACAGTCTAATATCAACTTTCAAACCGCTACCGAAGCAAATTTGGAGGGCTTGCAGGACTTAGAAGTATTAGCTCTATCAGCTAAGCAGCAGCGCATTTTAGTGACTCATGACCGTAGAACAATGCCAGCTGAATTTGCAGAGTTCATGGTTAACAGCCAAAGTTCAGGTGTGCTAATAGTTTCTAGAAAAACAGCTTTGGAAACCATTATCGAAGAATTAATTCTAGTTTGGTCAGCAACCACAGCGGAAGAATGGATTAACCGAATTGCCAAAATCCCGTTGTAAAGCTGTCAATACTAGATGAATTGCAGTTGCAGAACATTGTTCTGGTCTCAGTCCCCAACGGCCCAGCGCACATAGGGATACTGGCCGACGATTTCTTGATGGGTGATGGTGGCAAAATACCAATTTTCGTCGGGGGCTGGTGCGATCGCACCAATATCAAACCGAAAATAAACATAGCCTTGCCCAAACCATAGATGATGTAGCGACTGAGAGTGCTCATCGCTCTCAGTCAGATTCCCAACACAGCTATAAAATTCTGGAATAAGTGGCGCTCTAAAGGTAACTGAATACTCTTGGCTATCAATAAATTCAGTCTTGCCGCGACTGAGCCATGAAACATCAAGCATCGTGCCATTATTCTCGCCAGCTTCAAACTCACGACGCGTTTCCTGCCAAAATCGCACCTGCTCAGGGCAGCTGCCTGACACAACATTAACCGGCAAAACTAAATCGTCCAGCCGCTCAAATGCGTCATGACTAGATGGAGACAGACCTGCTGCCATAGCGTTAGGAGCCGTTAGCAGCAGACTCGTGGCAAGCAGCGCAGTAGTACGAAGCATAGCAATCGATATTAAGGAATCCTTGAATACCTTCAGTGAAGCATTCAGCATTTTCGAAGATCGAGGAGTCACAAACACAAGCTTTACAAAACCATCAGTTTATAAATCTCATCCCTAAAAATTCCCGTTTTCCCCTTCCCCGCTTTCCCCTTTGCAACAGTCGATCACCGTGTGGGATGATTTGGGCTACCGCTTCAGATTTCCCTACATTTCAAGCCCATGCGTCCCATTGATTGGCTAATTGTCGTGGCCTATCTCGTCTTTACGATGGCGATAGGCGTATATCTATCACGCAAGGCCTCTGGCAGTCTAGTTGACTTTTTTGTGTCCGGTCGCTCACTGCCCTGGTGGTTAGCCGGTACCAGCATGGCTGCTACCACATTTTCCATTGACACCCCGCTTTATGTAGCCGGGGTCGTTGGTTCCCGTGGCATCGCGGGTAACTGGGAGTGGTGGAGCTTTGGTATTGCCCACGTGGTGATGATTTATGTGTTTGCCCGTCTGTGGCGACGGTCTGAAGTGGTAACCGATGCAGAGCTAACCGAAATTCGCTACGGTGGCAACACCGCTGCCGTGCTACGTGGGGTCAAGGCATTTCTTTTTGCAGTCCCGATTAACTGCATTGGTATCGGCTATGCCATGCTGGCCATGGTTAAAGTCGTGGATGCTCTAGAGCTTTGGCAAAGCGTAGGCGTGGAACCCAACGACAGTCTAAAGCTGTGGAGCGTGATTGTTGTTAGTATTTTGGTGCTCTTCTACGCCGGGTTTTCAGGGCTTTGGGGGGTAGTCGCGACAGACTTCTTCCAGTTTTTTCTGGCGCTATTTGGTGCCATTGTCGTAGCCGTTGCCGCCGTGGCCTCCGTGGGCGGCATGGAAAACCTGGTCAATCAGGCCCAGGCCAACACCGAGTTCGATATTCTTAGCATTCTACCGATTACCTTTGACGGTGGTATTGGCTGGAGTGCGGTCGCCGGTATTCCCGCCAGTGCCTTTATGGCCTACGTGTTTTTGCAATGGTGGGCCTTTCGCCGCAGCGACGGCGGTGGCGAATTTATCCAGCGTTTAGTGGCCGCTAAAGATGAAAACGAAGCGGAAAAAGCGGCCTGGTTTTTCAATATTTTGCACTATGTCATTCGCACCTGGCCGTGGATCATTGTGGCCCTGGCCGCAGTGGCGATTTATCCAGATTTAGCCGATCGGGAGCTGGGCTATCCCAAGCTGATGCTCGACTTTTTGCCGCCCGTGTTACTAGGGCTGGTGGTTGCGTCCCTGATTGCAGCGTTTATGAGTACGGTGTCCACCTTGATTAACTGGGGGGCTTCCTACTTAACGAATGACCTCTATGGCCGATTTATTAACCCCAACGCTACCCAGGCAGAATTGGTCAATGTCGGTCGAATAACCTCAGTCATCGTCACAGTACTGGGAGCAACAGCAGCGTTCTTTGCCTCGGATGTGGCGACCGTTTTTCGTTTGGTGATTGCCATTGGGACCGGCCCTGGTTTAGTGCTGATTTTGCGCTGGTTCTGGTGGCGGATTAATGCGGCAGCTGAACTCAGTTCCATGGTGACTGGGTTTGTCATCGGTCTGCTCACCAGTGTGCTAGAGGTGGTCAAGATATCTGACTTTGGGCTGCGGCTGTTAGTGACAGCAGGCATCACCACAGTGGTCTGGGTGACGGTTATGGTGCTTACGCCCCCTGAGTCTGATGAAACCCTGGATAATTTCTACCGTCGTGTCCGCCCCGGAGGGCCAGGTTGGCGGCAACAGCAGCAGCGCACCGGGGTGAGACCCTTGCAAAATCTTGGTCTGGAGCTGCAACGGGTGATGGCGGCGCTGTTATTACTGTTTGGGGCTATGTTTGCCGTGGGGGGCTTTTTGCTGTTGCGATCGCTACTCGGCTGGTGCTCGCTCATCATTGCCGTTGCCGGCTGGTGGTGGCTACGTCAGTTGAACCATCGCCCTATTGCCCCTGTGCCCAGACCTGGTTTAGATGATGACGATCTGTGGTCCTAGTTTGAATTCACAGCAGAGTCCTGCTGACTAAGAAACGTTACGATGCTTAATAGAAGCTGACTGCTTTTGTTACTTTCGTCTGTTCACATCTCAGATTTTTACCATGTCGATTATTCGCTCCTATGTAATTCCGTTTTTGATTTTGATTGTTTTCCTCGTGGCTATGCTGGCAGTGAGTGCCCGGATTTGGCTACCCAGTGACATGATGGCTCCAGCGCCGATTGAGGGGGATGAACTGGCCATGGCTGCTAAGGCAATGTTCAATGGTTTCGGAGTCTAACTGGCCCCAGGGATATCAGCTGGTGCCAGGGTCTAGTCTGGATCGTGCCCGGCTGCTCACAACCATGGGTAACGCCTACAGGGAATTGGGGGCAACCCAGCTGGGCCATTTAGCCAAGACGGTGGAAATGTATCTGGCTGACTCGTCGGCTCTGTGGTGGCTAGAGAAAGCCGGTGCCCCTCGGGTTGGGTTTACGGCGAGCGTAGTCCCTCCCATGGGCTGCCTATGGCTGGGGCAGTCGATCAATCAGCTGACAGGGGCACTGCAGGCTTACGTTTACCTGGTTTATGTAGCACCTACCCATCGTCGTCAGGGATTGGGAGGAAAGCTAATGGATCATGCTAAAGCCTGGGCGAGCGATCAGGGCTATGACCAGCTCAGTCTTCAGGTCTTTGCCCACAATCAGGCTGCTCTCACGCTTTATAAGAGTCTCGGCTACACGCCGACGGCATCGTTGCTGACGTTAGAGCTGTAGCTGTAAAGGTCAGGGACAAGCGATGTAATGGTTTCACAACCAGTCAGCATCATTATTGACCCGCCTTCAAAAGGCTTTTGCAGCTCAGGTTCAGTCTCGGAAACAGTAGCGATACTAATTGATCGTCACCTGTAAAACGCTGTTCTTCGTAAGCATAGTTAACTAGATTCAAAATTAAAACTTTGGCCGCTATCGGATCAATAATCCAGTACTCTGGAATCCCTCGCTGGGCATATTCCTGACGTTTGTCAACATAGTCTCGATTGCGTGACCTGGCATCAGTATCACTACTCGACACTACCTCAATCACGAGGGCAGGTGCAGACATATCCAGCGTGATTAAGGCTCGTTTTTTGCCCGCTAGTGAGGCTGCACAGTCCTCGCTCAAAACCATCAAATCTGGATAGCGTGTGTTGGCCAGCTCACCTTTGACTTCAATTTCCGTACCTCTGTGGATAAGGTGCACCGGTATCATCTGGGCAAACGTCACGATCAAAAAGATCGCAATGTTGATATTGAGAGTACTTTCAGCGCCCATCTCAACTAATAGTCCATCCACCAGCTCGTAGCGAGTGTCGGTATCTGCCTCGTAGTTCAGATACTCTGCTAAGGTCATCGGGCGATTTTTTACGGTAGCCATAGGAGCCTAGCCTAACGCTCTAGCCCCACCATAGCTTGGCCAATGGTGAGCCGTCTAATGAATTAGCGATAGTTCTGGAACTGCAGTGCTACCGGCCAGTCTTCTTCTTTGATTAGTTGAATAGCCGACTGAAGATCGTCTTTGGCTTTAGCCGAGATGCGTACGGCATCCCCTTGAATAGAGGCCTGGACCTTTTTCATGTTGTCGCGGATCATCTTCGAAATTTTTTTGGCGGTCTCCTGACTCAGCCCTTTTTTTAGCTCAATATCTTGCCGCACGCGATTACCACTGGCGGCTTCAATGTTGCCAAAGTCAAAAATCTTCATCGACAAATTGCGTTTGGCCGCCTTGGTTTGAATCAGCGTGTGTACCGCCTCTAGGGTCATTTCACTCGCTGTTTCAATGGCGATGCTGGTCTCACCGAGGTCTAGCGTTGTTTTAGTATCCTTGAGGTCATAGCGACTTTTTAACTCGCGGCGTACCTGGTCAAGGGCATTTACCAGCTCCTGACGGTCAAAATCGCTAACGACATCAAACGAATAAGTAGAAGCCATGGGAGAAAATCAATCGTGGGTGAATCGACTAGTTGCTATTGTAGCCAGATGGTTTTACAACTCATGAAATACAGGCTAAAAATACTCAGACTGCCGATGCCAAACATCAGCGATCGCAACGGCGGCACATTCAAAATATAAAAGACTGAGAAAAATAGCCGAGCGACCAGATAGGCTACAACAGCCAATAAAGCAGCCGTACTTTCCTGACTGGTTACATAGGCCATAACCGCCGCCGGAGCATACAGAATAAATGATTCAAACGAGTTTTGGTGAGCCCAATTAGCCCGCTGAGCAAACTCTGGCAGCTGATCTGAATAAAAACGAGGTCGCCCCAATACCTCCATGGAACTATCCATAGACTGGGCTAGCTTAATGCGCTCCAGCGCCACTACCGTATAAGGCACGTAAATCAGAAAGGCCGCAATTGGCAAACTATACAAAAAAATACTGGGTACAGATAGTAAGCTCACAGCTCCACCACACTCACAAACGAACTAACACAGCCCACTAAATATTGGGCAAGACACCACCTCGGCCTCGAGTTCAGACCAAAATTTCAGCCTGTCCGTGGCCTGTGCGCCAAGGTCAACTAATCGAAATAAAACAGCGTTACAATTTTGCGCTGTTCTTCAGCATCTTTGCAGGTTTTCAACAACGTGTGGCTGTCATGAAATGCAAAACAGATCAGCTGTTGGCATCGGGAGACAATTTCCTGGTTGCACAGAGTGCTGGCTTCCGCTAGCTCTAAGCGATCGTTAGCCGAACTTTCCACCAGATGAATGACAGAATCAAGCTGATCGCGGGACTCCCGAGGCTGACGGTC
This sequence comes from Leptolyngbya cf. ectocarpi LEGE 11479, assembly GCF_015207065.1. Lineage (GTDB taxonomy): Bacteria > Cyanobacteriota > Cyanobacteriia > Phormidesmidales > Phormidesmidaceae > Leptothoe > Leptothoe ectocarpi. The sequence continues at coordinate 21,228 of NZ_JADEXP010000010.1, forward strand.
CAAACTTTGCGGCAAAATGACCGTTAGCAAATTAGGGTCTGCTTTCATCGCACCGCGAATGGCCGCAGAATTAGTCCCCGTCGCCCCAGATGTGAGCAAACGATTACCGCCAAGTACCAGCGCGTAGCTCATCAGCTCAATCAACCGCAGATGAGTAATGGGTACATGTCTAGACCCCAAGATAGCAATACGCTTTGAACCTGACTGCTGAATAGCGGCCAGCTCTTGCAAAAAATCATCTACCTTAAGCGATTCGATGGGAGTATCAAGGGACTGACTCAAGGGTTTTATGTAGTTCTAATGAAGGGACTGGCCAATTCTACCAAACCCTCGTCACTACACCTACCTTGCTTTATCACCCGTGAATTTCTTACCGATAGCCTTCTATACCGTCATGGCAGGTGATGACAAATTTAACTCAGCCATTAGGCGATTGACGTCAAAGTGCTTTTCCATCAACAGTTGAATACATTGCACTTTGATCGGTTCTTGTAAACGGACCTGCTGAAACGACTTTTCAATAATTTCAACGGTCGTTAACGTATCTAAATCCACTGACAAGATTGGCACTTCCAAATCTTGAGCACGGCTAATAATGTCTGCTTGGGGGGCAATGTGTCCTGTCAAAACCAAACACTGGGTGGAGGTCTCCAAGGCGGCGAGCTGAAGGTCAGCCCGGTCTCCACCAGTAATCACAGCCATATTGTCGGCCCTGCGAAAATACTTTAAGGCGGAGTTTACATTCATCGCCCCAATACTCAGGCTCTGCACCATTAAATCCATACGATCTTGGCAGCAGAGTACTTCAGCGTTGAGCTGGTGGACTAGCTCACCAACGCTCACACTACGCATCAAAGGCGTACTCGGCAAAATCCCCAAAACCGGTATGCCATGGCGCTCAAGACAGCTTTTTACATTTGTTTCCACAGCCTGAAGCTGATCTGCCGGCACATCATTAATCAGGACGCCCATCAGCAGATCCCCCAGCTTTTGCTTAGCTGCTAACAGACCATCCACAATCAGCACCGAATGAAATCTGGCGACCAACATTACCTGAGCCTCGGTGGCCTCAGCCAGCTGTAATAGCGATAGACCGAACAGGGTGCCCTCTTCCAGGGTGCCAGTACCTTCAATCAGGAGTAGATCCTCACCTTGGCCGCCCAAATAGGTGGACATTTGCTGTGGATCGACGGCAGATTTCTCTTCTGTCAGCTGCTGCTCAATGGTGGGAGCATCTAAAGATAAAAGAGTCGGTCGTAACCGTGATGTAGGTAACTCTAATATTTCGGAAATAAACCGAACATCTTCATCAATACCAGCTTCATCGCTAGGACAGGTACCAACTGGCTTGGCATAGGCGATATCAATACCGCGATCCCGAAGCTGTAAGGCCAACCCTGTTACCGTGGCCGATTTGCCGCTGTAGGGCTCTGTTGAGCCAATCAGCAGATGCTTGGATGGATGGGGCACACTATCACTCCTAACTACCAATAGGGCTGTCCCTCATTGTGCCATGGAGAGTAGTTGACAGCTGGGAAAAACGTTAACTTTTGACGAAGGTTTGTGGGGTGCCCATAGAAAGCTAAGGCTAGACGGTTAAACCGTCACTACTTCCCCATTCACTCGTCCATGCGAAGCAACCGGCGATAGAAGGTTTTGGAAAAGTCGGGTGACCGCTTTAAACGCATTGCAGTCACCACATCAATGAGAAAATCGACAAATTCAAAGGTGGCCATGGTGATTTCGTAGGTGAGTTCTGCATCACCCGCAAATTGCATCCGACAGCGCGTCAGGTCGGCAGGCAACATTGATACATTCCATGTTGCCAAAAAAGCAATACTTTCACCTCCCTCAATGCGGCGTTCACCTTCAAGATTGCCTTTTTTATAAAGACCGATGGCATAGGGTAGCGCTTTGCGTTTATTGCCCTGGTAATAGGGCATATAAACACCGACATCTTGTTTGGGAGCGGGTTGAATGTCTGCGATAGGCATGGCGTTGAGCAGTGGGGTCTGACCTGACTGGAATTACCAACACCTAGTGTACCCACAGAAGCCTCAGCCCCGTGCACGGCTGGACAAGGGGATTGCGGAGAAGGTATGTCTAAAGGCAACAATATGTAACAGATTTCAATAAGATATTACTAGCCTGTGACCCTATGCCTGATGACACTAAACCTATGGCGACTGAAATGATATCTGATGTTTCGCTAGATGAGCTTTCGGAGGGACGTCGCCTAAAAGCCAATTTATGTGGTGCGCATTGCGATCGCAAATCCCAACTATGCCGTCAGCCCCAATAAAGCAGATATTCAGTCCACCTTGACAGAGGCAGAATGGCCCCGAGTATCGCTACTGGTGGCCGCTAAAAATGAAGCGGCTGTCATTACCAATTTAGTAGCCTCGCTCTGTAGTTTGGACTATCCCGAAGAGCGCTACGAGCTTTGGGTCATTGATGATAACAGCGACGATGGCACCAGCAACATCTTAGACCGCCTGGCTCAAACGCATCCCAAGTTAAACGTTCTCCATCGTGGCCCGGAAGCCACCGGGGGCAAGTCTGGTGCCCTGAATCTAGTCTGGCCACGGGTTAAAGGCGACATCCTCGCGGTGTTTGACGCCGACGCCCAGGTGCCATCAGATCTACTGCGGCGGGTGGTGCCGCTATTTACCAATGAACGGACGGGCGCTATTCAGGTGCGTAAGTCCATTGTGAACAGCGACACTAACTTTTGGACCCAGGGACAGGCCGCAGAAATGGCCCTCGATCGCTATTACCAGGAGCAGAGATCGGCCCGTTGCGGCATCGGTGAACTGCGCGGTAATGGTCAGTTTGTGCGCCAGACCGCCATCGCCCAATGCGGTGGCTGGAATGAAATGACCATCACCGATGATTTAGACCTGACGGTGCAGCTGCACCTGCACCAGTGGAATATTGGCTTTGTGTCTAACCCGACCGTCGGGGAAGAGGGGGTAACCACAGGCATCGCTCTCTGGCATCAGCGTAATCGCTGGGCCGAAGGGGGCTACCAACGGTATCTGGATTACTGGCGGTTATTAATACGCAATCAGCTGGGCTGGAATAAGTCCATCGATATGCTGATGTATTGGATATTGCAATATATGTTGCCGATTGTGGCGCTACCGGATTTTTTGGTGGCGATCGTCCTGCGTCAGCCCCCGGTCTTTGCCCCGTTGACCACGCTAGCGGTGGGTGTGTCCTACTGGGGTATGGCCATGGGGATTCGTCGCACCCAGAAAGTATCTCTGCTGCTGGCTATGGTCAAGGCTATCAAAGGGACCCTCTACATGACCCACTGGATTATCGTGATGGCCTTTGCCACCACCCGGATGGCTGTACGACCCAAGCGATTAAAGTGGGTAAAGACAATCCACGATGGCGAAGCTGCCAGCGCTTAGCTACTTACTGATGGGTCTGATATCTGTGCAAATCTCTGTCTAAAGACTGTCGTTAGGAGTCTAAACAAATCGTTGCGATCTAGGTGTCGCAACGATTTGTCATGTTTATGGCCATAGATATCGGCTAGCGTATGGGACATACCCATCTTTTATTGGTCTTATCCATGACACAGTTCACATTGCCGTTTCCCAAGCTGTCACAGCGTCAGTTTGCCTGGGATAGCGCTGTTCTATTTCTCGCAATTTTTTGGCTCGGGGGCAGTTTAATTCTCGATTTAGTGGTCATGCCCATGCTTTATATGAGTGGCATGATGACCGCCCCTGGCTTTGCCAGCGCTGGTTACAGCCTGTTTGAGACATTCAACCATGTCGAAATGCTACTGTCTGGACTGATTTTAACTGGGGTGTTGGCCCTGCGTCAGCCCCACCCTGAGAGAACAGTCGAGGTGAGTGGCAGCCGTAGCCGCTGGGCATCTCTAGTCGCCGGTATCCTGGTTGCGATCGCACTAACCTGCACCTATGTGCTGACACCTTACATGGGAGCCATCGGCATCGCTCTGGATATGCCAGGTACCATCCACATCATCCCCAACACAATGAACTGGTTGCATGGCACTTACTGGCTATTAGAAGCGACGAAGATGCTCCTGCTCGGATTTTTGCTGCGTCTGTGTTACATCGATATTGCAGCCCAGTTTAATCAGCAAAACTAGCCCTCAGGCCACAGTAATCGAATTGCCATCAGCGCAAATCCAATCGCAGCGATCCCCTTAACGGTCTGCTCAGGAAGGATTTGCGCTGTTCCTTCTCCCAATAAAACGCCGAGGAAACTAGCCAGCACTAGGGCACCTGCCGTTCCAAAAAATACGGCCTTTGGCGATGATGAGCTTCCCCCCAAAGCAATGGCCGCAATCTGACTTTTATCCCCCAGTTCCGATAGGAATACGGTGATAAAGCTAATACTGAGTAAGTTCCAGTCAAATGGCATTGGTTTGGAATCAATGTTTAAGAAATACTTTGGCGGTGATGTTTTGGCAGCAATACACTACAAGCCAATCACGTCAGCCACCAGTCCAACGGAAATAAGTAGCAGCAAAATTCCGGCTAAGGTGTCTAGGGTATCGGGGGAAACCCGACGGGCTAGCCATTGCCCTACCAGCACACCAACCAAACTGGTGGAGATTAGTGCTAGGGCGGCCCCGACAAATACGGTCAATGGTTTATGGGATTCAGCACTCATCAGCAATGTGGCAACTTGGGTCTTATCCCCTAGCTCAGCCAAAAAAATAGTGATAAACGTCGAAATAAAAACACCCCAGAAGGTTGCTTTAGCAGGTAGTGAGGACGTCACGGGCAAGCCTTTCATATTTCTTTCATTATCTGCCAGAGAGCTTGTAAGAGCAAGATTAGGAAACGTTTCTCCTAACTTTCAACCTCCAATGCAGCTGTAAACCTTTCCATTTCTTCACTTTTGGGTCCATAGACACCGCTAATTTGTGCCTGGCAGCAGTCAATGGCAAATTCATCCAGTTCATCGCCGTGAATGCCAAACATCTGCTCAAAGGTATCGGCCTGGACACGGCAAAAACTAGGACGCTGCTCATAGATTTTGCACAAACGTTGTTCAGCGTCATAGTTTTTGCACCAGCCATCTGCACCCACCATCCCCATATAGGTTTCTAGCTGCTCCGGTGTGAGATAGTCTGCTAAATCTGGTCGGTCAGTTGGGGTGAGATTGCAGCAGGCACCACAGTTCTTTACACATTGCCAAGTGGCCATGTTGTTTATCCTTGCGAGGGTCGGTTTACTTAGATTTGCCTTATCAGAATAGAGGCCTCGGAATCTATTCTGATGAGAATATCAGCAGACTTCCTTACAAAGGTTTTTGGAATTTTGTAAACTTTCTTAAAAGTGAAGGGATCGAACCAGGTAAAATGGCGAAGCGCTTGCGCAAAGGTCACGGTTATTTGGTTATCGGAGGTTTCATGGCTCTTCTGGGTTTCCTAGATTTTATCGGCAACACTCTCAGCAGTATTAATTTTCTGGTAATAGCTCAGCTCACTGTTCTAGCAATGGTGGTTATTTCCGGTCCAGTAATCGTATTTTTGCTAGTTGCACGAGGCGGAGATCTTTAATCTTTATTCCCCCGGTCTCTAGTAGCTTCTTAAGTCTCTAATCTTAAGCCTCTAAGTATTTGGATTAAGTGTTTGGGTATTTTAAGAGCACTGTAGAGACCGGGGGTCTGAATTAAAGCCGCTGACGTAGGATAAATTCTGCGATCGCAAGATCAACAGGTGTCGTCACCTTTAAATTGGTTTCTTCCCCGTCCACAATGTGGACCGCTAGGCCACATTTCTCAAACAAAGCAGCATCATCCGTCACCGACCAGCCCTGAGCATCCCCCTTTTGATGAGCTTCCTTGAGTAAGGCCACATCAAAGCCTTGGGGAGTCTGGGCCGCCCATAGGCAAGAACGATCGGGGGTGGCTTTGATGATGCCCAAGTTATCCACTTGCTTAATGGTGTCTTTAACCGGCACCGCCGCGATAAACCCCTTGCAGCTAGCAAACGCTTCGGTGCAGCGATCAAAGAGGGCTGGAGTCGCTAAACAGCGAGCCCCATCATGGATCAGCACCTGTTGAGCATGGCTAGGTAAGGCCTGGAGGCCATTGCTAACTGATGCCTGCCGCGTATCCCCTCCACGAATAAATACGACAGGTTTGGTAATCCCTAGCTGAGCCACAAGTTCCTTAAATACTGGCTCGTCAATGGCCTGACAGATAATGCCGATCCACTCAATGGTGCTGGCAGCCACAGCGGCCTTTAGGGTCCAGCCCATAATCGAATGCTCCAGCAGGGGCAAAAGTAATTTGTTGCCATCGGCTCCCATGCGCTTGCCAACGCCTGCTGCCGGTATGAGTAGGTGCATGCTCTTTGCCACAAGGCCTCCAAAAGTTTACAGGGAAAAGGTCTAAGGGATAGGGATTGTATACGCTCTGCCGAGGCGTTCCACAGAACGCCTGTACGCGAGAGGCATTCCATGACTGTACCTAGAAAACGCCAACGCTCTCCTTAGCCTCGATTTCAGCCAAATTTTGAAATTTCGCCGTTTAGTGACCTTTCAAAAGCGATAGCACTGCCAGCTTCCACTAGAATGAGTAGCGAAGTATTACCCGAAGTCCATGCGCGTTCTGGCCTTAGTCCCTGGTGGAATCAGCGATCAGCTTCAGTTTTTTCCGACATTAACGACCCTTAAGAAAAACTACCCCAATGCTGAAATTGCCATCGTGGTAGAACCTGCAGCTAAGTCAGCTTACCGAGTGTCTAGAGCTGTCAGTGAGCTGATTCCCTTTGATTATCAAGGACAAAATAGTCCGTCTGATTGGGCTAACTTGCTGGGCATTATCCGCGATCGCGAATTTGAGCTGGCTCTATGTGCTAGCCATCGTTGGGAAGAGGGAGTATTACTCTGGCTGAGCGGTATTCCCACACGCATTGGCTATAGCAGTACTCAGGTTCCCTGGTTGTATACCAGCACCGTAGCTACTGACATGCAGCAGTCCTCGACTAGCCCAGCCCTCTTGCAAAGTTTGGCCATATCACCCACCGCGCCCCCCATTGAGTTCAATGTGCCTGAGGAAGACATTGCTTGGGCTGATGCTCAATGCCAGTCCTTAGGTGTAGCAGATAGTGGCTACGTCGTCATGTATCCCGGTCTCAATGCACAAGCGGACAGTTATCCATTAGATAGCTGGATGAGCCTGATTGATGATTTTCAAGCCAAGCAACCTCAGCTGCCCGTCATCATCCTAGAAACGGTGGACAGTAAGGACACCACAACATCCCTCGGTCGTCAGCGGAATCTCAAGACCGTTACGGCTGCAAATCTGGGACAGATAGCGGCCCTACTGGCGGGGGCAAACCTGGTAATTAGTCCCGACAGCTATGTGAGCCAGGTAGCCATGACCCTGCAGGTATTTACCCTGGTACTGCAAACGACACTCAGCCAGCCTTTACCGCCTACCGATGGGGAAATGCGAGCCCTGGGCGTGCAGTCTGCCACAGAGAATCTGGCCGACCTGCCCCCAGGTAATGTGTTGCAAAAAGTTTGGGGCACTTGAGTATTGGGTATACTCTGAGCGTTTAAGAAAAAACCTGGAGTCTATGGGAGCACCCATAGGTAATAAGTCGTCGGTTAAAGCAAAAGCTTAAGACTACATACGCAGTCCCAGTAGGTAAGATCTATCTTTCGGTAGGATGGCTCTACTGTGAAATATCTGCTGCAATTGTTTCATTAAGTTTTTCATTAAGTTTTAGATGAGGTAATCCCATGGATCGCGTTAAGTCTCAGGCTGCTGTGGTATCTCAGCTCCTGTTTGATCCCAAAACAGCAGACGCTTATAAAAATGTTCTTGTCCTGACGGGACAAATTATTAAGGAAGTCGCTCTTCTGAGCTGGCTGTTAATTTGCTCTGTATTTGTATTTGGTGCTTGGTTTAGCAATACCGCCATTAGTACCGGGCAGAATGCTCGGACCTGGTGGCAAGCTCAACAGGCGGGAGAGGAAACTAATGACGGTAATCAAGCTGCCGCCGCTACTGGTAAAGCATTGTTAGATGTCAGCCAAAACGGAGCCTATTTCTTATTAGATAAAGCGCGTGAGCAGCTCGGTTTAGAGAAAATTGAGCGTCCTGCTAAGGCTGAAGAGCCTAAGCCTGCTAAGGCAGCAGCTAAAACCGTGGCTAAAACCCCACCGGCTCCAGCCACAGTGACCATCAATAAGGTGAACGCTGTTGCCAAAGAGACTAAATCTGCAGATACTAAAACCGCTGCCGAAAAATCCTCCTCTGACGCCAAGGGCTCTACCCCTGCGGCTGAAAAGTCCTAGGCGTCTGGTTAGCTGGCGTTTTAATCTACTGATTTCACCTTAAAAAGATTCGCTCTAAGAGCGGGTCTTTTTTTATCTATAGCAGCCTGATGCTGGCAAGCTATTCTGGCAGATCCGATGCGGGAGGGATCAAATCCAGCGTTTTGATATCGATGGGTAAATAGCTTAAGGATTCCGCCACGGCGATGGCTTCTTTAACCGAAATATTGCTGCAGTCCCCTTGCCCATAGTCTTGGGCATTGACCAAGCCAGCCCCCACCAAGCGGTAAAAGCCATCCTCGCCCTCTAACCAATCAGTAAATAAATCACTTTCAGGCAGTTCACCCACATCACCATTGGGAAATTTGCCATGGTAGAGGCTGTAGTCATCGTCAAAGAGGTCGTTATTTAGCGGCTCTTGGTTTTCTAGGGAAATCCCACCAATGCCGCCGGACGTGTATTCAATGGAAAAACAGCGATTTTGGTCGTCACGATATACCAGCCAATAGTAGGGACCACCGCCGACACCAGCTTCTTTTTCACCCACCCCGTAGTTAGCTAAGGTCATATTTGGGGGCAAATAGGTGGGAATCACAATATTGATACCTAGATCCACTAGCTGATTGGTGGCCTCTGGGGGCAGCTGTGCTAAATAGGAATTTGTCGGGGGGGGAGGTGGCGCACTTTCGGAGGACGGTGCATCTGCCTCAGTCTCTGACTCACTTGAGGATGGGTTTTCAGGTTCAGCCGGTATCTCTGCGGGCGGTGCAGACCGACAGCTAGCTAACGCACACAGCAGCACTCCAGCGATCGCGCGGCTAGCTCTCATGGCGGGTTGGCTCCTTTTTTGCTCCTTTACTGATGGCATCTAGTAAGGCCCTCCGTCACGGTGGGCAAAGTAGTACCCACCTTCAGGCTGGGGTAAGGCTAGCAGATCATCGTCGGGATAGTCAGCGCGATCGCCAGGAGTCCGATCGCCGATTTCTAGATAGGTTGCGATCTCACCAGACCGATTAATCAGATGGTGACCATCGGCTACTCCAGCTGGAAACCCAGCCATCATGCCGGGTTTTAGTAAGGTTTCTCCGGCATCAGTCACCAACACCAGCTCTCCCGAGACCACATAGATAAATTCATCTTGATGACTGTGCCAGTGTCGTAGTGCAGACTGCGCCCCGGGCGCTAACGTGGTCAGATTGACCCCAAAATTCATAAGTCCGGCAGCATTGCCTAACCGTTGTCGGGAGCGCCCAGCCACAGCAGAGCGAAAAGGTTCTGGATACCCCGTTCCCTGAATCACAGGCACTGTCGCAAGATCAATCACCATGGGCAAACCTATACCAAAAAATCGGTGTAGAGACGTTTCATGGAACGTCTCTACGGAAAAACGTCTCAGACTCTAATCAGCGACCTCGGCCATTTCAATGACCTCGCCATCATAATCTTTGACCAAAAAATTGAGCGGTCGCTCACGACGAATTTTATGACGTACACCATTTGTCTGTACCTGCATTAGCAGTAGCTCTAGACAATCTCGGTCAAAACAAACATGGCGTTGACGATCTTTATGCCCTCGATTTGCCCCTGAGATCACATGCAGCTGGGTATTTTTTTTCAACTGATACCACAGGCCATCAGGGCTGCCCGCCTCTGACTCCATGGGGCGAGGCATCGCAGATCCCATGCCCATCATCGGATCCATCCCCGTTCCCAAGGTTTGCTCATAGTTGTAGTAATAGTGGAGCGGCACATCGGCCTCAGGCAGCCCTAACATGCCCTCATAAAACCGTCGGGCAAACTCCAAATCGGAGACCATCACCGTATGAACTTTGGGAGCGCTGGTCAAAAACATCCACATGGCACCAGCGTAGGCTACTAACAGGAGCACCATGATGCCCTGGGTAGACACCAGGCTATCCAGCGGTAGCCCTTGCCAGATGGAAGCCAAAAATGGCGAAAAAACGGTGAGGGGAAAATCCATGGGGTTATCTGGGGAAATGTGCTGCTCTTGGCATTAGATTGGCATTAGAGCAGTCAGAATACAGTGTGGCTGCCCCTAGTGTATCAAGGGTAAAACCGACTGACTGGTGGGAACCTACCGGGTTAACCGATCCTTTACCGAAAGGCTTTGGGGACGCCGTTGCTGAGTTAGGGGATGGACCGATCTGGTACAGATATCAATGGTGGTAGTTTCAACCGAGTATTTGCCGCCAAATCTTTAAGATTCGACTCATCCTGGGTATAGTAATGGCTGTTTATACGGTAGTCTCAGTCTGGTTAAGACCGGTTTGCCATTGTGCCGGTAATTGGCAGGAGCTCCGTTCGCAGTACTGTGGATATTCCTAATTTTCCTGAGTGTGATCATGCCATCGTTAAGTCGCTGTTTGAATACAGTGACTATGATTTGGTGCAACAGATAAAGCAACATCCTGAAGAGGGCAAGTACTTTACCACTGTGTTTTGTCGCTATAGCCCGGTGGTCTACACGCTGATTCGTCATTCAGCCCGCTCGACCGTACAGTCAGAATATCTGTTTGCCCTGACCTGGCGACACATTTTATACGAGCTAAGCGGTCTAGATTTACCGGCTGAGCCCCCGGCAGACTTTTCGTTACAAGCCTGGTTGGTTAATCTGACAGCCGCCTGCATTAATCAAGCGGCCCTGCCTGATGTGGAAGAGATTCACTACAGCCTGCAGGAGGCGTCTCCTCCCCTTTGGTGTTATGTTACCCAGGCCCTAGATCGGTTGCAGCCCCTACACCGGCTGGTGATTGTCATGGCCCAAACCTTTCGCTGGAGTAACACTCGGATTGCCGCTTATTTACAGGCTGAGGGACAGCGTATTTCTCCCAAGTCAGTAGCCACCTTACTCACCGATGCCCAACACTCGTTAAGTGCCGCATTACCGAATGATATTCAGGCGATTTACTTTGGGGATACTAAAACTGCTGCAGAGAATTTGCCAGACGATCTGGCTGATTTATTAGATGTGTCGGATCTCGATTTGGAACAGCCGAATCTAGCTCCAGAGGGTCAATAAATAGACAGAGCGCGTTTAGAGCACATTTTTAAGCTGGGGAGAGTTTAGGTAGTGCACGGTACAGTTCGGTTCTGGTACGGGGTAGCCATGACGGCTGCAATAACACTGGTGGGTATACCCGCTACCCAGGCTCAAGACACGCTTGATGAACAGCTGCGACAGCCCGTCAACCGTGAGGCCATCTACCAACAGCGCGATGTGGCCGATCAGCTTCTCCGTCTGGGAGAGTGTCAGGCGGCTGAGGCTGACTACCAGTCAGCACTACGGGCCTGGGGTCGAGCAGCTGAACTCTACTATGAGATTGGTGATACCGCTGCGATAGAGCAGGTTTATGCCAATATTGGCCGTGCCCATGTCCAGCTGGGGGATTATAACAGCGCTGAGATAGCCGTTCGCCGTCAGCTTGCGATCTCGCGGGACAACCAAAACTTCAACACTCAAATTTTTGCTTGGAATGCTCTAGGCACCCTAAGACTCCAGCAGGGCGACATTTCCTCAGCTACCCAGGCCTATCAAGAAGCCCTGAGCATTGCCCAAAGCATCCAAGACTATGAAGGCATTGGCCTATCCTTAAATAACCTGGGTCTATTGGCCGCTGCTACCGGCGATTATATGGCTGCCATTGACTATTACGAAACGGCAGGGAACTATCGCATCCGCACCGGTAATTTAATCGGTCGTGCCAACACCAATAACAATCTGGGGGATGCCTATTTTGCCGATAATCAACCGGATCGGGCTCTGGGGGCTTACCTCCTAGGTCTTAGCTATAGTCGCGACGCAGGGGATGCCACCGCTCAGCTACAGGCCATCGACGGTCTGATTGAGATCTACAGTGACCGCCGCGATTGGAGCCAAGTTCGTTCCTATCTCGATGAACGCATTGCCCTCACCCTCGACACCGATAACGCATGGGGCCGCTTGATCACCTTTAAGCGACTAGGGGAATTTTATGAAGCCACCGGAGAGGATACCCTAGCCCAAGAGCAGTACGAGCGCGCCCATGAATTAGCTCGGTTACTTGACCAAACCCAGCTCGAAGTGGAACTCTTTAACCGGTTGCTAAGTTTTACAGACCGTCAGGATAGCAACTAATGCGGTTTGATCTGCTCAGTTTGTTCCCCGACTTTTTTACATCCCCTCTCCAGTCAGGGCTGATTGGTAAAGCCCTCCAGCGGAAAATTGCTGAGGTTCACATTACCAATCCAAGGGACTTTACCACTGACAAACACCATAAAGTTGACGATGAACCCTACGGTGGTGGCGTCGGCATGGTGATGAAAATTGCGCCGATGGTGGCAGCTCTCGAAAGCTTGCCTCATCATCCTCGCCGTGAGGTCGTACTCATGACGCCCCAAGGGGAGCCCATGACCCAACCCCTGTTTTGGGAATGGTCCACAAGTTTAGATCAGCTAGTCATTCTTTGTGGCCATTACGAAGGCATTGATGAACGCATTCTCAATGTCGTCACCCGCGAAGTGTCCCTGGGGGATTTTGTCTTGACCTGTGGTGAAATTCCAGCCCTGGCCCTATTAAACGGAGTCATCCGTCTGCTACCGGGAACCGTCGCCAAGCGAGACTCCTTACACTACGACAGTTTTGAAGCCGGGCTGCTGGACTATCCCCACTACACCCGCCCGGCTGAGTTTCGGGGCTGGACAGTACCTGCCGTACTCCGCTCAGGCAACCATGCGGCCATTGCCCAATGGCGACAGCAGCAGCAGCTTGAGCGCACCCGCAAACGCCGTCGAGATCTTTATGACCGCTGGCAGCAGCAGTGGGAAAATAAGCATGGGTCTGGGCAACCGTAATCCCAGCCTCAAGTATTCACCTAACTTCAGCAGCTTCCCATGGGTATTCGCATTGGTAATGGCTATGACATCCATCGTTTAGGTCCCGATCGCCCCCTGATTCTAGGCGGTGTCACCATTCCGCACACGCTGGGACTGCTGGGCCATAGCGATGCCGATGTCCTTACCCATGCCATTATGGATGCCATGCTGGGGGCTCTGAGTTTAGGCGATATTGGTCACTACTTTCCCCCCACCGATCCTCAATGGAAAGGAGCTGATAGCTTGGTGCTGTTGGACCAAGTCCATCAGCTGGTCAAATCTCAAGGATGGTCCATCGGTAATTTAGATACGGTGGTCGTGGCCGAGCGTCCCAAGCTGAAACCCCACATTGCAGCCATGCAGCAGCGTCTGGCTGAACAATTGACCGTAGCCCCTGACCAAGTAGGGATAAAAGCAACCACCAATGAAAAATTAGGCCCCACCGGTCGAGAAGAAGGAATAGCCGCCTATGCAGTGGTATTACTAACCCAATAACTCGTTAGAGATATAGGACAATTGTGTTAAAAAGTTTCTAGCGACACACTATTCCCCCTAAAAACTTTTTAGAATTTATAAAATATAATCCGGACATTGTAAAAACGTTATGAACTGATGCGTTTTTGTCATCTCTCTCCGCGACGCCCTACGTATTTAGGTCGCGTTTGGAGAAATAGTAAAACGTGTCTGACGATAACGGAGTTAGGGGTGCCAAGGTGGCGTTATGGATGGCTCAACCATTGCGATTTCTCTAAAAGGAATTACTCAGCCCTGCCAGCTGTTCAACAGTGGCGCAGGCCAATATCATTGGTTTTCCACTATCCCTCCGGAACGAAGAGGGCTGCATGGAGAGTTTGATTACTATGGGTTATCCAAACGGGTATATCGTTGCTTAAATACCAATGTGGATGTTGCCCTGGGACGATTGAAGGTACGTCAGCGGGGACGTGTAGTCGTTCTTAGTGGCCAGGTTGGTTCTCCAAAGTTATTGAATCAGGTGGTTGAGTTAGCCCTATCGGTAGAGGGTGTGGATGAGGTGGAAACCAAGGGTGTTTCAATTACCGAAACTTGTTAGGCCATAGCCTTTTGGGCCAACAGGCAGTGCTGTGTCTATCCCTCAGAAAAGGTATCCACCTGGCTTGGAGTGGCCTTTAACCGCACCAGGGACAGCGCTAAGATGATGATGAATAATACTAGCCCAATGGTGCAGGCGTAGCTCATTTCAAGATCGACAAAGGCCTGTTCATAAACGTAATAAACTACGGTTTTAGAACTGCTGCGGGGACCGCCCTGGGTCATGATGTAAATTTCTTCAAAAACCTTCGTGGCCGAAATGGCGGAAATAACGGCGACTAAAAACATGTAGGGGGTCATTAGGGGCAGCGTGATATCCCAATGTTTGCGCCAGCGATCGGAGCCATCTATGGCGGCGGCTTCATAAAGATCTCCAGGAATTCCCTGTAATCCGGCCAGGTAAATGACCATGTAGTAGCCCAGGCCTTTCCAAACAGTGACGGCCATAACGCTAAACAGGGCTAGGTTTGGGCTTGTCAGCCATGGAATCCGAATGTCTTGCCCGGTAAAACTGGTGAGCAGCTGGTTGAGCAGGCCGGTTTCGGCATACAGCCACCGCCAGGCGATGCCCGCCACCACCATGGAGATCACCACTGGGGTGTAATAGGCCACTCGAAACCAGTTCATACCCTGCAGTCTTTGATTGACGAGGATAGCCAGTAGCAAGGGTGCGATCGCAAGCACAGGCACCACACCCACCAAATAAACCAGGGTATTCCTCAACGTTTGCCAAAATCTCTGGTCCTGCCACAGACGCACAAAATTGTCCCACCCCACCCATAGCGGCGGCTGAGTAATGTCATAACCATACTCAGTAAAGCTCAGATAAAACGCCTGTAGCGCAGGCCAAAACACGGTTAACCCCAGCACCAGGAGGGCTGGTGCCAAAAATGCGTAGGGAATTAACCAGCGGGGAACCGGACGTGTCATCTTCTCATCATAAATTAACGCCCAATGAACGGCAGATAGCCCTGCCCGCTATAGAAATCGTCGATAGTCCTGTCCTAAAAATAAAGCCCTCTCCGCATTGCGCCGACGGGTAAGTCCCGCTAGAATCCGCCCCCCCGCTCGATTCCAACGGGGAAACTCATTGGCCGCACCATAGATATCGCGACGATTGAGCTTGCGCAACAGTGTAGAGCTTCGCATCGCCCCAGAGCCGACGTTGTACGTAAATGACACTATGGCTGCAAACTGATTGTCATTGATGGGAACTCGGACAGCCTGACTCACATCCCGCTCAAATCGGGCGAGGTCGGTCTTTAACAGTGCCTCGGCCTGGGCTTGACTAATTTCCTGACCTGGTTTCACACCCCGCGTAGTGCCATAGCCAATGGTCCACACCCCAACGGCATCCTGATACGCCTTTAGCCGCAGACCTTCAAAGGATTTGATCAAATTCACACCGCTAGAATTTGTCTGCCTTGTTCTAGAAACAGGGGGTTCTGTAATCCTTTGTGGCAGCGGTTTAGGCTCGGGACCGCTTTGGGAAACCGTCATCCCACGGGGTGAATCCGCGCGACTAAACCACGATTTCATGCCGCTGATGTTGAGCACTCTCTCGTTAGGGTTTGACTTAGAAGGGTACTTAGATATTTTGGAAATATAGTATCCCCCCTGCATCAGATATATGGCCTTATCCGTTTCCTTGATCCAAGTACCCATAGATATCGCTCTGTCCTGCTTAGTTATTTTTACCCAGACTTTACTGTATCTAGATGACTAGAATAAGAAAGAGAATGATCACGAAATTTTAGTTTGCCCATGGTTGCAACGTCAGCACCCTCCGAAATTACCAACCATCCCGTTGTCAAACGATTAGCCAATGGTCTAACCATCATTGCTGAACAAATGTCAACCGCCGCTGTCAACCTCAACATTTGGCTACGGGTGGGGTCACGGGTGGAATCCGATGCCATTAATGGCATGGCCCACTTTCTAGAGCATATGATCTTTAAGGGCACCCCTCAGCTTCAATGTGGCGAATTTGAACGCTTGATTGAGGAGCGAGGAGCTATCACCAATGCAGCCACTAGCCAAGATTACACCCACTATTACATCACTACGGCTCCCAAGGATTTTGCCAAACTTGCACCACTGCAGGTAGAGCTTTTACTCAATGCCAAACTCCATGACAGCGACTTTGAACGGGAGCGACCCGTTATTTTAGAAGAAATTCGTCGTTCAGAAGACAATCCACGACGGCGCATATTTCAGCATTCGATGGCCTTAAATTTTGAGCAGCTGCCCTACCGACGCACTGTTCTAGGACCGACATCGGTAATTGAAAATCTATCCGCTGAGCAAATGCGCGACTTTCATCGTCGCTGGTATCAGCCTCAAAATATGACCGCTGTTGTTGTGGGCGATCTACCCGTGGAGCAACTGATCGCCACCGTCGAAAAAAGCTTTGAGCAGTCCCTAGCTAACCGCCATCGAGAAAGCATCACAGAGCCTCTAGAAGGCGTCCCACTCAACACCCCTGAGGCACCGTTTGAGTCCATTGCTCGGGCCGACTACACCGATGCCACCCTGCAGCAGGCCCGATTAGTGCTCAGCTGGCGGGTACCGGGGCTCAGACAGCTACCTGAAACCTATGCCTTAGATGTGGCGGCCTCGATTTTAGGTCAAGGTCGTACGGCCCGTCTGATACAGGACTTACGCGAAACCCGCGCCCTGGTCAATAGCATTTCCACCAGCAACATCACCTATGGTGAGCAGGGTGTGTTCTACATTTCCGCTAATTTGGCCGTGGAGCAGCTAGAAACCGTCGAAGCAGCCGTCCTAGAGCACATAAAGCGTTTACACGAGCAGCCAGTGAGTGAGGCTGAACTGAGTCGGGTGCGCACCCAAGTTGCTAACCGCTATGTGTTTGGCAATGAAACGTCTAGCGAGCGCGCCAGTATGTATGGTTACTATCACGCCATGACAGGGGACATTAAAAACGCGCTAAACTACCCCACCGCAATTAAGACCGTCGATGCTGCCAGTATCCAGTCAGCCGTGCAGCGTTATTTGCCGGTTACAGCCTATGGAGCCCTGAGACTGCATCCAGAAGTTCATTAGGTGTTGATAGCATTGGGATATATCAGGACGCAACCATGGCTGACATTTGGTCCGACATTGCCGCCCACATTAGTCGAGTCACGGGGCAGCCATTTCAGGCAGAACAGACACGCTCCATCGGTGGCGGATGCATCAACCAGGCCTACAGCCTCAGTGACGGCCAGACCACATTCTTTGTCAAGCTCAATCAGGCCAGTAAATTGGCCATGTTTGAGGCTGAGCTGGCTGGTCTTAAAGAGATGCATGCTAGTCAAACCATACGTGTCCCCAGACCGCTATGCTGCGGCCTAGCAGGGGCAAATTCCTACATTGTGATGGAATGGTTAGAACTGGGGGGTAGAGGCACTGCCTGGAGGACGATGGGTGAAAATTTAGCCGCTATGCATCGGGTCTCCAGCGATCTGGGCTTTGGCTGGCATCGCGCCAATACCATCGGTGAAACCCATCAACCCAATGAGTGGCAAGAAAGCTGGTTCACATTCTGGCGAGATCAGCGTTTGGCCTATCAGTTTCGTTTAGCCAAGCGGCGCGGTAGTTCCTTTCCCCAAGAACAGTCGCTACTAGCTGCCTTACCAGATCTACTGGCAGGTCACGATCCTATCCCGGCCTTGGTCCATGGTGATCTGTGGTCTGGTAATGCAGCTGTTACAACAGCAGGAGAGCCCGTGATTTTTGATCCTGCCACCTACTATGGCGATCGCGAAGTCGATTTAGCCATGACAGAACTGTTTGGCAGCTTTCCAACCGCTTTTTATGATGGCTATGAGTCGGTTTATCCACTCTCAGCAGGCTATCCCACCCGCAAAACTCTTTACAACCTGTACCACATCCTCAATCACTTCAACCTATTCGGCGGTGGTTACGCGGCTCAGGCTAATCGCATGATTCAACAGCTGCTATCAGAGGTGCAATAACCGTTTGTGCAGACTTTTTCTTCCAAACACAGAAAAAAGCGGATTTGGCGATGAATCTAAGTAGGAATGCGGCGAGAATTTGATATATTGAAGTTCGGCAATTCGGCGGCATGGCCAAGTGGTAAGGCAGAGGATTGCAAATCCTTTATCCCCAGTTCGAATCTGGGTGCCGCCTTTGAAGGATTTTGAGTACTAAGCTGTGGGTTGTTTTTTTGAGAGCAACTTCACCAGGTTCGATGAGCCTGTTCTCAACGCATCGTTGAAGAAAATTCCCCTCACTGACTTAATAGTCCACCCTAATCCACATCGTAATAAGTGGCGTTAGCTCGTTTGTGACGCACGGGAGGCGGTGGTAAAAATTCCTGCTCATAGTACCGATAGCCTGTGGGCGGTACAGGCATCTGGAAAGGATAGACAACAGGAACGGTTCGCTCCTCGCGACGACGCCCAGATACCAACACCATACAAAGAATAATGGCTCCGCCTCCACAAACCAGAATCAACAACAGACCACCACCAATCCACAGCAGCGTAGTTTGAATAGTAGAGTTATTATCCTGTTCTGACTGGGCGGCCACTAGCTGACCATTCTGTAAGGAAAGCGTATCAACTGAATGCTGGTATTCCCGCAGCTGAGAAAGGACTGCTCGCGTTTCTTCCTGCTGCTGCTTGAGCTGATTTTCAAGATTTCGAGCCAGCATTTCTTGCTGAACTAGCTGGTTCTCTAATTTTGCAGTTAAATCTCGCTGCCGATCTAACTCTTGCTTAATCTCGTCGCTGAGGCCCTCATCAATGGTCTGAAGCGGTGATTGAGGGACCGGGACTACCGTTTCTAAGGCAGCAGAATCAGAACGAACGTTGTCAGCCGGTGAAGATGACTGAAACCCAACTCGCGCTAGTAGCAAAACTAAGACAGCCACACCGGTCGTAGCACACCCAGCTACGAACGCAGTAGTATCGGTCATCGACGATTTGGGTGACATTAATTAAACACCTGCCCCCAACAGCTCACG
The DNA here is from genome assembly GCF_015207065.1 of Leptolyngbya cf. ectocarpi LEGE 11479. Lineage (GTDB taxonomy): Bacteria > Cyanobacteriota > Cyanobacteriia > Phormidesmidales > Phormidesmidaceae > Leptothoe > Leptothoe ectocarpi. The sequence goes on from NZ_JADEXP010000010.1 coordinate 40,449, forward strand.
ACTACGATGGATGGATGTCACAACCTTTGGCATCTGTTACGGATAACTAAACGTGTGCGACCTAACTCGACTTTGAAGCAACGTTCTTGATGGCCTTACACCTATAAATACGATTGAGAGCATGATGTCAAGATTTATCAAGGCTTACCCATACTACCGCACACAACTCGAGTGACACCTCCAGCCAGAGGTGGATTTTCTCAGATGTAGTGAACAGTCCAGTTTTGAGTAAATTAGCCCTTGAAAAACGTACGCTTCAGTGTACATCATGACCTTGTACAGCACACCTGATGTTCCCACTAGTAATGGAAATTGATTCTAAAGTTAGCGCATAATTAACGCGTAAACAGGATCGAGTTAGCGGCACTGCTAGTAATACACCACTTCAGCGAGTTGCGGCTACAGTATGTCATGGTTTGATAGAATTCCCCCGATTTTCATCTGAAGAGCTTGCGGCATTTAAGTAATAGAGTGAAATCTACCGTTTTGATTTCATCTCTGTATGATTTCGATCTTGACAACAAAAGGTTAAATCAATAAGTAATAAGGCCTCTTCATTGGTTGGGCGTTCTTAGGATGAAAGGGTTATTTGAGAATCTGCTAGCCCATGGATATCGTTCCAGAGAAAGTAGCGCATTTATCCAATCGGGTAGATACTTTGCATCAGCTTCTAGAGCAAATTGATTGCAAGGTGTCTGACCTATTGGTGCGCCAGGATACAAGTGTTGATGTTGGTCGTCCCAAGTTTGGGGTTAGCCCCCCTGAGAGGATGGTGGCTAATGGCCTTGAAGAGGCCTTTGATCACAAGGATATTTTGAATGATGAGCCCCATTTTGGTCTGGATCAGCTCACGGGCAATCAGGCTCTGTCACCCGAGATTCAAGTTCAGCGGTTAACGGCTCAATTGACGGCTGCCTACAACCGGATTGCTGCATTGGAGGAGCAGCTACTGGCTTTTCGGGCGCACTAGGCCGCAAACAAAGCCATGGAACCCGCTACAAGACATATAGGTAACTGAGCACCAGAGTATAGCTGTTCTTTTATGGCTATCACTATGGCAGAGCCGATGTTTTTAGACATCTTTCTAGAAGGGTTTCCATCGCTTGTAGGGTACGAGTTTGGTGCCAGTGTTGGTACAGGTGCCCTGCAATTAGACATCCCCCTGCCCCTACGCCTTCTTTGACATAGCCTTGCTCAAAGATAGTGAATTGTGGATAGCGTGACTGTTTGAATGAAAATTGACTACTCATGATGGGAGGAGTGGGAACGGTGTGGGCTAAGGCAAGAAATTGGCTAGTAGCATCGTTCACAATCCACTGAGTTGTGCCCAGGACGACATTATCTGAGTGCCATGGGTACTGCGTCCCTAACCTCTGGAGCATGGTATATATAGCAATCATTTGGCTACCGCCAGCGAGAAGGACACCGCTGTGGTGACTGGCGGCTAAGGTCATACCTAGAACAAATGGCTGCATGGGATCGCCCACAGCTGCGATCGCAGACCACACACATCGCTGATCATCAGTCCCCGACCAATCCGTTAAGCCAGTTTTAATGAGTCCAGTTTTTTGCCCATGGTTACACGTAGGATGGCTGCTACCCATTAAACCAGTCACATCAAACCCTAATGCTGTCAGTACAGCTTGGGCCGTAGTCGTCCCGGCAACAACACATTCCCCCAGCACCAAATAACTGCCAGCAAAACGACGCCCTAGGGTATCCCCCCAGTGAAGACCGGCATTAAACTACTGCATCACCTTATCTGGGAGCAGAGCCCGCCCGGAACTCACACAGTGAGCAACCGCCCCCCCTAAATCGATGTGCGGGATGCTAGGCCTGCAAGGTAGCCCCGCATTAAACATATAAACGGGCCAAGCTTGACCGGCGGTCACCGCCCGTGTGAGCAGTGCCGGAGATATCCCTGCCTGCAAAGGAGGTAGGGGGTATTGAGGCATTGTGCCGGGGCCATCATAGATAAACTCAGCGTCCGCCACTGCCGTCAGCATCCGGGCTTCGGGTGTATTGCCAGCCGCTGAAATACCGGGCACAAGTGCCGTTTCAGTAAATCCAAGAACGCATATATAGCAAGGTCGCTGTCCCTGATATCGCTGCTGCCACCGTTGGGTCACGGCCCGATTAGTATGGTGGGCTACGAAAGGGGTCTGCATTTGAGAGCAGTTCGGCTGGGCATTACTCATCGAGAATCTGCTGTACCCACTGAGGTGGAGGTGGCATCGCAATCCCCATACGTTCCAGTAAAATCCAAGCCGTCAAATGCACAGTAAACAGGTAGACAACACTGCTAAAGAACACCATCGCAACGGCTGCAATTTGGATGGTACCAAGACTCAATTGACCAATGGCTCCCAAACCCAGTAGACCAAAATCTAACAATCGATTGGTGATCCAGTCGGTCAGCTGTACCACCTGGGCCACTAAATAGCCCCACAGGTCTTCCCCCGCCATCCATGACAGTAGCCAGATCCGAAAAAAAATACCTAGGGTTACAATCAGAGCCCCCACAGGCAGTGAAATCAGCCAAGACGCCTTATGTCGCCAGTGATATCCGAGCTGAACCCCCAGCACACCGTAGGGAATAACAAAGAGCAGACTTCGGGGGGGGCCAATCAAGATAGCCAGGAGTAAACCGGACACTAGGGTGGTCATCCAGGCAGAGCGAGAGTTCCACCGCAGATAGACC
>NZ_JADEXP010000472.1 GCF_015207065.1 Leptolyngbya cf. ectocarpi LEGE 11479
CACTAGACCTAAGCACAACATAGCGACAGAAGCACTACCAGTAGCTCCACCCGCAGGTTATCTCACATCACTCAAAACACAAACCTATTGAAGACTAAAACCTTCTCCACTCTCAAAGCACTGCATCAAAGAGAAATCATGATGCCCCTCAATGCCAATTAGGATTTATCAACTATGTCACGGGATGCCCTTATTGTTGGAATTAATCAATATCAGGACTTACCAAGACTAACGGCTGCCGCAAAAGATGCCGAAGGCATAGCCGCGCTACTCGAAACCTATGGTAACTTCCGCGTACGACGATTACCTGAGATGATTACCGATCATCGTCCCCAGATCGGGCAACAAACGCTGGTTTCTACACAGCAGCTTGAAAATAGTCTGGTACGTCTCTTAGTGCCTAAAGGAGATCATATCCCTGAGGCTGTCTTCTTCTATTTTTCAGGGCATGGTCTGCAACGAGAGATAGGGATCCGGGAAGGATACCTAGCAGCGAGTGATACTCGGCCAGACACTGCTAACAGTGGACTCTCATTATCTTGGCTACGTCGCTTGATTAGACATAGCCCTGTACGCCAAATTATTGTTATTCTAGACTGCTGCCACAGTGGTGAATTTCTATCTTTAAAAGATGAATCATGGCAGGGATGTGATGGTCAAAGCTATTTATTTATTGCCGCCTCTCGCGAATATGAAGAAGCCTATGAATCCCTCGAAAGTGATTACAGCGTACTGACTCAAGCCTTATTATCAGGGTTGCTACCGCAACAGACTCCTCAGGGAAGGATCACTAGCACTGATCTAGTCGCTTCAATCACTAACCAGCTGAGTCAAGAGCTGCAACAACCGCTCTTTGAACAAGGGGGCAGTGAAATTGTTATTACCCAGCAGTCAGGCCGTCATATTACTCAGAAAGAAAGCATATCCATTATCTCTCGTCTAAAACAGTACTGTTTTAATTTTTGCCCTTACCGTGGTCTTCAGCCCTTTGAAGAAAAGCATGCTGATTATTACTTTGGCCGGGAAACTCTGCTTCAAGACTTACTCCAAGCCCTACAAGATAGAACTACATGCGCTTTGGTTGGCGCTTCAGGTAGCGGCAAGACATCTCTGCTAAGGGCGGGGCTGATTCCTCGTCTTGCCGCTGGCCATGATATTCCAGGCAGTGAGCATTGGCTAGTGCGATATGTCCAGCTGGGTGCACAACCCTTAAAAAATCTGGCAGCAGCCTTTACCATTGCCCATCAGGAGATAACGGTTGCTAATGAGCTATTACAAGCCGAACAACTTCTCCGCCATGAACCCAACGGTTTGGTCAACTTAGTCACCGCAGCACTGATGCAACAGCCTACTGCGACTAAATTTTGGCTCATTATCGATCAGTTTGAAGCATTGTTCACCCCCACTACCGATCCTCACATTCAGCAAGAACGCCAACAGATCATCCATATTTTGATGACAGCATTGTGCAACCCATCTGTTGCCTTCGGTGTGATCATTGGCGTTCGCTCAAACGCTATGGATGGTTTGATGTCTCATGGTGAGCTATTCTCACTCATCGATAAAAATCGATTCATCATGCCTCCAATGAGTTATCAAAACATTCGAGATGTGATTGAAAAACCTGCAGAAAAAGTAGGCTTCAAGATTGATCCCTACCTGATTCATAATCTCACATTGGACTTGACGGGCGCCCCAGGTGAATTAGCCCTGCTACAGATGACCCTCTATGAACTATGGCGTCATCGTACACCGACGTCCTACAGCAAAGGGGGACCTTGTCTGTCTTTAGAGAGCTATATGAAGTTAGGCCGTTGCTCTAAACTCCTGATCCACCGAGCAACGGATTGTTATCAGTCATTATCCTCCGAAGAACAAGCTGCTGTACAGCGAATATTTATCGCCCTGTGTGATTTAGGGGAAGGACGTCTTGATCAGTGTCGTTCGGTTCGTAAACTTGAATTAGTAAATCAACAATTTTCAATAGACTTAATTGAACGCGTACTACAGAAATTAACTGCCGCCAGACTGATCGTTTCCAACAAGCCGCAAACAATCCCCACTTGCAATCCAGAAGGATGCACAGTCCCAGCTACTACTTGGACAACTTATGAACACGAAATAACAGATACTAAACATTGGCTAGTTGCTCACCAAACACCATTCCTAGGAGAATCACGGGCATCAGAGGAAACTGTCGAGCTGGCTCATAAATCGCTGATCTTGGATTGGCCTTTGCTACGTCAATGGCTACAGCACTACCCTACCCGCGCTATCCTCTACCAGCGGCGAGACCTGGAAGAGAGGGCATGGGTTTGGCACCACCGTGGTGAGCCTCGATGCTCCGACTACTTACTAGGACAACAGTACCTAAAAGATATTGGGCAGTTTTTGAATACACATAGACAAGAGCTGTCCACTCTAGCGCAAAGATATGTGGCAGTGAGTCAAGGCAACGCCACATACCAGCGATGGCAAACTCGAGGTGTTGCAGTGTTGTTGCCCCTAGCCGTAATGGCAGGGATGACAGTATCGCTGGTACGCCATCAGTTGAGGATCCCCTGGCGGATCCAGCCCATCTCTAACACCGAAGTTTCTGAAACTACACCCTCTAAAACTACGGCAGTGATACCGACCCAACTCATACCGGTATCAGGCACGCCGCTGAATACATTATTACCCCGACGCTGGGGCCAAACAGGAGCTAAGCGTTTAGCAATTACCTCCCAAATTTTGGACTTTAACCATAGGCATCCCCAATCTGACCTGAGCCAAATATCTGTCACCCAGCTAGCAAATCTGATGACACCGAGCGCTATCATAACAAGCTCGGCGTCATTACCGGATAAGTCTGATATCCCGCTGAAGTTTGAGAAAAGTGAGTAGGCCTCTTAAAATCTGTGTTTGTATGGTTTCAACAACCTGCGACAATCGAGGTCGGCTAGCCGTAAAGTATAGGAGACATCAATAATGGGCCATAGAATCAGCCCTATAATCAAGCAGTACATTGACTATTGGCTACTAGCTGCGTTTTCCTTTGTGCTAGTAGCCTTTGTAATTCCTTGGATATAAGGATTTCAAAAAAGTGACCGTTGTGCTTTCTATCGCTAACGTTTTCAAAAAACTGCTCTTAGAGTGGCGGCTACAGCAAAGACTTCTGATGAGTATCCTGCTCACCCTTGCCTTATCCTTTCTAGGAACAGCCACAGCTTTAGCAGAACCGGCCCAGGCAACATTTGCCGGAGGGTGTTTTTGGTGTATGGAACATCCCTTTGATGAGCTATCGGGAGTAACCAACACCACCTCCGGCTACATGGGAGGTACGGTGGAGTCTCCTAGCTATCGTCAGGTATCGTCAGGGACGACAGGCCACGCAGAAGTGGTCCAAGTGGAATACGATACCGACAGTGTCAGCTATGAAACCTTGTTAGATACCTTTTGGCGTAATGTAGATCCTCTAGATGCGCGAGGGCAGTTTTGTGATAGAGGGAGCCAGTACCGCTCCATTATTTTCTACGATGACGACCCTCAGCAACGACTGGCCAAATCATCTAAGCAGTCCGTAGGTGAGCTGCTAGGTCAGCCAATTGCAACTGAGATTCTGCCAGCCACAGCATTTTATCCAGCAGAAGATTATCATCAGAATTACTACCAAACCCACCCGGCTCGATACCGGCTCTACCGGTTTGGCTGCGGCCGCGACCAGCGATTAGCAGAACTCTGGGGATCTGAACCTGAATAACGGCCACGGTCTCTGCGCATATCCCTATGCTCAACGGTTAAAAAACTGACTAAAGTAAAGGGTAGATGTAACCAACAAATATCTATGACAGCCGTACAGCTTTCTGCGCGCGATATCATGCGTGCCGCCTATGAAAACCGTTACACCTGGGATAGCAACTTTCCTGGCTACACCACCGATGTA
>NZ_JADEXP010000473.1 GCF_015207065.1 Leptolyngbya cf. ectocarpi LEGE 11479
GTTCCTGATCCATCCCGTTTTAGTGACGACAACCATCCTGTAGAACGTGTCAATTGGCATGCTGCCACCGAATTCTGCGCCCGCCTCCGACAACATACCGGACGTCCCTATCGCCTACCTACCGAAGCCGAATGGGAATACGCCTGCCGCGCCAACACCACTACACCATTCCACTTTGGCCCTATCCTCACCACCGACCTTGCCAACTATCGTAGCACCACCGACTGGTCCACAGGTGATAACCACTACTCTGGCACCTATAATGGCGGTCCCCAAGGAATCTTCCGAGAACAAACCACCCCGGTCGGCAGCTTCGACGTCGCCAACGCCTTTGGCCTCTATGACATGCACGGTAACGTCTGGGAATGGTGTCAGGACCTATGGCACCCAAACTATAAAGGAGCCCCTACAGACGGTAGTGCCTGGACAACCGGCAATAGCGTTTGGACAGATGGCGATAACATCTATCGCGTCCTACGCGGCGGTTCCTGGATCAACGGACCCGCCGATTGCCGATCCGCCCGTCGTATGAATAGCACCCCAGACACCCGCGTAAATTATTACGGTTTCCGCATCGCATGCGGGTAGGGGCATTCCCTTGTGGGTGCTTTGAAAAGCCTATGCTATTGACCGATCATAGGCCTATGGTGAATAAAACCATATCCTCGCCAATGACCAATATTTATATCCGTTAAATTATGATGGTATAGGTACTATTTTCCATAATAGCTACTGCTTATAGTCTTTCTAATCAATTCCCTCGTGCCAGCTTAGGCCGCTATCCCAACTCATTATGCCTGCCAAGGATCTATATCACGATACTGCTAAAACAGCTTTAATCAGAGACGGCTGGACTATCACTGACGATCCACTCAAACTTGAGGTAGGCAGACGTTCCATGTATATCGATTTGGGTGCCCAAAAGCTATTAGGCGCTGAAAAGCAAGGACACAAAATAGCAGTAGAAATCAAAAGCTTCCTGGCCCCTTCTCCCGTCAGTGAATTAGAAAAAGCCTTGGGACAGTATGAACTGTATTCTCTGATTCTAGAAGACGAAGACCCAGAACGGCTTCTGTATCTTGCCATTAGCGATCTTATTTTTGACGAGTTCTTCTCAGAAGAACTTGGGCAACGGGTACTTCGAAAAAAGAACTTGCGAGTCATCGTTTTTGAACCCAATCGCCAGGAGATTCTCCAATGGATACCATGATGTTTTACCAAAACACCGTAGAAAAAATTCTCAAAGACTATGCTGAGATTCCATACAGCTATGGTGATATCAGACAATATGTCATCGTCGATGCTGAGCGTACCCATTTTCTTCTCTTTAACGAAGGTTGGAACGGCAAAAAAAGAGTCCATGGTGTTGTCACCCATGTAGAAATTCGTGATAGCAAACTATGGATTCATTTTGATGGCACTGAAGATGGCATTACGGATGAACTCGTAACTGCAGGAATCTCCAAGGAGAATATTGTCCTGGCCTTTCATCCACCTCAGGTACGTCAGCATACCGGCTATGCGATCGCATAACCATTGAACCAAAACCAGGACGGTGCTCAACGGTCCTGCCGATGGCCGATCCGCACACTGCATGTATCAAGTCGAACACAGTGTTGTTCAAATAGCTACTATGGCCCATATGGCATAATATTCCCGGTATTGAGAAACTGTTTGAGTCTCTGGTCTTATCTTCTCCCTATGTTCCCCATGGACATTGCTATCTGTGGTAAACGCCGCTGGTAAGCCTGCATGTGATCAGCGATTGGCTGATTGAGAATGAAGAGATATTGTAGCTGCAAATTTTATGCCTAAACATATTGCTTGTACTATCTATTCAACTTAGACGTCACAACAGCAACCACTACGATCACAATTAATAGTGAGCCCATTAATAAAAATAAAGTTGAATACATAAAACATTGAAAGCGATAGTTCTGTATCAGAATACACCGTTTTTATCAACTATCAGAATTCAAGCCCCGGCTGCATTGTCCTTAACACTCCGGCTGACTACCTATTTAGATTCGTCGGCCAGGGAGGCAAAATGTTCTAGCAACAGCCGATGGATAAACAAATAGCCACCGCCTACTTTTTGCAAAAAGATACTGGCGGCGGCATAGTCTAAAAATTTGCTGTAGTTCCAGGGTATGGTGCCATCAGCGGTCAAGAGCAGCCGCAACAACACATGTTTAATCAAGGCCTCGCCACCGCCTGCTGCAAAGCCAAAGGCTAGACCGGTAGCCGCCCAAAAGGTAGCCTTGGTGTTGCCCAGGAGCAGGCCTGGGACATAGAGGGTAACCATGGCTACTAGGGCAAATAGGGTGGAGTTACGGGCTGATTGCCAAATGCCGGCGTTGGGTCGACTAGCGGTACCGATACGCTGACCACTCAGACCGCGGATCAGACCAAAGGTGAGACCGAGGGTAGCTCCAAAAGACAGGCCGATCAGACTGTGGTTGGTGAGACAGCCACCGTTGAGCAAACACTCGCTATCTCCAAAGATAAGACCAAACCCGACTTTAAGACTCCAGCCAATTAGGGGGCCTAAGGTCAGCCCTAAGAGCAGATTGTTGCGGGCCTGCCGCCACGACCAGCGCAGGGTTTCGGCTGGGGTGATGCGACTGACACCAAAAATATGGCTGCAGATGAGGCTGCCGAGTAAAACGGCTAACAACAACCGGTCGAGGGTCAGTACCTGGGCACCCAGGAGCGTTGCGATCGCAAAAAAGCTACACCATAGTCCCATTACATAAACCCGACGCTGGGCCGGATGCAGCCAGTCCGGCTGCATCCGCTCAATCAGAAACACCGTCTGGGAGGTGGCCACCAGCCGCTGGGCCAGGGTTGTCAGCCAGCCTTTGATTTGAACCACACTGTAGGTCTGGTCAGACCGCCGCGCCAGCATCCGTTGAATGTAGGCATCAAACAGCTGTTGTTGATAATTGGGGGCTGCGTCAGTCTCGCTTTGGGGCAAAATCTTTTCAGAAGAGACGCCCTGGTAGGTCAGCACCATAATGTTCAAAATCAAGGGGGAGCGCGCCAGCTCAATCAGAGACATGTTGGTATCCTGAATAGCGGCGTCCTTTTCCAAGAGAAACTTTAACCCCGTCAGCCCTCGATCGGGGCGGTTTAGATAGGTCAAAATCTGTTCATCCGTGAGGGGGCGCAGATATAGCGCCGCCTGCAGCTGCAGCTTTTGGGGCAGGGTTTCATAGTCCCGGATGCGGCTACATACCACCATTTCGGGACTATAGTTGCAATAAAACTGATTCAGGGCTGCCACACAGGCTGCCCGGCGTTCTAGGGCCACCTCATCGAGACCATCCAGCAATAGCAACAGCTGTTGTTCATCCACCCAGCGGCGTCCAATGGCCTTGGGTACCTGATACTTACTGTTGAGTTCTTTTACCAGCCAGCGTTCGATGGGTTCATAGAGCCACGACGAGAGATTAAAAATTACCGGTAGCCGCTGACTGCTATCGAGCCGGTCTAGCAAATGGCGAGCCAGACTGAGCAGTGTCGTCGTTTTACCGGCCCCTGGTTCACCCAAAATCAGCAAACTACGGCCCTCACCAAGGGCCTCAAACAGGTGACTGACCTGGGTACCCGAAGGTAGAGACTGGACCGACTGCCCCGGTGTGGCATAGGTGATTTGCCAGGGAAGTGCGATCGCATCAGGCCGTTCCTCCAACCCCAACGTCAGCAATACCTGACCATGGAGAGAACGCTCCAGCACCCCCTCAATCCAAAAGCGCCGCACCTTATTGAGCAGAGCCTGCCGATTCCGATAAGTTTGTTGCGAGTATTTGGCAGCAGACCCCGTAGGTTGGGTTGAGCCCCCGAAACCCAACCCAACACCATCACCC
>NZ_JADEXP010000474.1 GCF_015207065.1 Leptolyngbya cf. ectocarpi LEGE 11479
ATCCGCTCCCATTGGTCATCGCGCAGGGCATATCGGCGGTTCGTCATTGTCCTCTTATCGTTATCGACGACTTTATGATAGAAATACCTATCGATTTTTTCGTCTATCTAATTGATGACACGCCCTATGTGGGGTTGAAATATATTGTGAATTGTGGTCCAAAATGCACTGAGCTGATTGCCATTCTCCGAGAACTCTAGATAGCCTTCTACGAACCTTTTTAGCTCTTCTTCCGATAAGCTGTCTTCTAAGAAAGGAGCAATGGCATTTGCTCTTAGCGCTCTCAACTTTGGGATATCTAAACCTAATTTTTCAATGGTTTTAAGGGCAGCAGCATCAATGGCTTGGTTTGGCTTGATATGTCCATCAGCTGTAAATGCAAATCGCGTTTCACAGGTTAGCTCTAACGGCGAAATTAAAAGATTTTCGTCAAACCAACAGCCCTTTAGATTTCCGCAATGTAAGGGCTCTCCCTTCTGTAAATATTTTTGACAAGAGCATAGTAAATTTGAGAAATCTATAGGATCAATTGCCTGATCATGCTGTGGTCTGAAATGTTCAATGTGTGAATCCTCATCGGTCAGACTACTTTCGCAGTAGCAGCAGAGGTGGCCTTGCTCAATTAACAGCGCTGTTTTAACGTCGTTTTTAACAGCTCCCCGTAATGTGTCATAAGTGGGTTGCCAATCAGCATTTGCCCTATTTTTCCAGTCTGTGAAACTTTGGGGCTCTTGCTGTTTCTGGATATATTTCATTTACCAATGATTTCCTTTCTCCTAATCAGTACCTCTGCTTTGACTAACTCAGGATCATTTCGAATTGTCTGGCGGACAGTTTTAATTTTATTTTTTGCATCATCCAGATGATTATTCTGGATCATTTCGTAAATTGTGTGCAGATCCGAACTAACTATGTCTGGGCGAGTAGTGTCCAAACCCATTAAATCTTCTAGTATGCGGTCGGTATTCTTCCCATAAGATTCCAATGGCTTTTGACTCACTATACTTTCGGCCCCCCATGACAAAAGAAATATATTTTCTGGTTGTATGTGACTAAGTACATGAGGTGAATGAGTTGAAAGTATAAATTGACAATTTGGAAATACATCGAGCAACTTCGAAACAATCATTCGTTGCCACTTGGGATGCAAGTGCATGTCGATTTCGTCAATCAAAATGATTCCTTCTCCCTCAAGAGGGTCACCTACAGGGTTGGCGATGGCCATTCTACGAGCTAGATCGCTAATCATAGCGATAAAGCATTTTTCTCCATCAGAAAGTTGATCGATCCTTAGACATTGACCATCTTTCTCAACTTCCATTCTTAGGGGGCTACGCCTAATAGCCAGATTTCTGAACTCTGGCAAAAATCTATGTAGGGCATCGCGAACAGCCTTGAGCTGAGGATCACAATAATCTAGACCGTTTGCGAGTCCATCAGACGCTTGTTGGCTATGTCGGACTTTATTTTCATTTTCTAAATCTTCACGTTCTCTAAACCACTCAAAAAACGAACGAAAGTTAGTTCCTGTGCGTTCCAGCGCGTCGTTGTAGGCTGTCAATAACCCAAAGCTATGCTTTTTTCGAATACGTAAGGGAATATCGAGAACTGCTCGGTTTACTGGGTAGTAAATAAACAGAGGAATATTTGCATTTTGTCCATTGGTTGAGATTTGTGTCTGTATCTTTTTCGCGTAGTCGCTTAATTGTGTAAGGTTGCTAGGCTTGTATTGAGAAGCCTGCCCCTTAAGACTTTTGGCCAGTCTCCACTTAATTTCTTTGTCTTTATAGAGGCAAATCTCAATTGAGGCTGATGACTTTTGATTGGTGATGTCTGTTTCGGCTATGGGACGGCCTGATGTTCCAGAGTGTCGAATACGATTAACCCCCCATGACAGCATGATGGCAATGGCATCAATCACAGTAGATTTGCCAACACCATTCATACCTACCAGGACATTTAATTTAGGATGAAGTTCAATGGCTAGGGAGCTTGCCCCACGGAAATTCTCTAGAGTCAGTGTTTTGATGTGCATGGAGCTAATTTCCCCACATATGACTTGATGAGATATTGCAATACTTCTAAGCCACAGTTCTATTCCCCTGTCCTTGCTTAGAATTCAGAGCTTCTGAACAATATTCTCCTAGACATTAAACCTAAAGAGCATGACATCACCTTCTTGAACAGTGTAATCCTTTCCTTCGCTACGGAGTAAGCCTTTTTCCTTGGCGGCATTCATGGAGCCGTGTTCGACAAGATCGTTATAAGCGATGGTCTCAGCTCGAATAAAGCCCCGTTCGAAGTCGGTGTGGATTACGCCTGCTGCCTGGGGGGCTGACATACCGGCGATGATGGTCCAGGCGCGGGTCTCCTTGGGACCTGTGGTGAAGTAGGTGCGTAGACCTAGCAGATCATAGGTGGCTCGAATCAGAGACTTGAGACCGCCTTCTTCGACGCCGAGGGCTTCTAAAAAGTCAATCCTTTCGTCCTCAGGGAGTTCTAGCAGCTCGGCTTCCACCTGGGCTGAAATCGTAACGACCTGGGCGTCTTCTTCTGCGGCTAGGGTTTTAACCTGTTCGACCCAGTCATTGCCGGTAGCAAGCTCGTCTTCGGAGACATTGGCCGCGTAGATAATGGGTTTGCGGGTTAAAAAGCCTAAGGATTTAATTAGAAGCTGCTCTTCGTCTTCTAGTTCAACGGTGCGGGCGGATTTGCCATCTGCCAGGACGGGATGAATTTTTTCAAGCACGGCTAGTTCTGCCTGGGCCTCTGGATCGCGTCGGGCCTGCTTACGGACGCGATCCATACGGCGTTCGATTTGCTCTAGATCGGCTAGAGCCAGTTCTAGGTTGATAATTTCGGCATCGCGTAGCGGGTCGATGGAGCCGTCAACATGGATAATATCTTCGTTTTCAAAGCAGCGGACGACGTGGACGATGGCATCGACCTCGCGAATATTGGCTAGAAACTGATTGCCAAGACCTTCTCCTTTACTGGCACCTTTAACCAAGCCAGCAATGTCAACGAACTCGATGCGGGCAGGAACCGTGTCATCGGATTGAGAAATTTCAGTTAGCACAGCCAGGCGAGGATCGGGGACTGCCACGATACCGACATTGGGCTCGATGGTGCAGAACGGAAAATTCGCTGCTTGGGCTTTGGCATTTTCGACCAGCGCGTTAAAAAGGGTGGATTTGCCGACATTGGGGAGCCCAACGATTCCAGCTCTGAGCATGGCCTCTAATTTTTATGAAGAAATTTCCATAGTCCAGCATAGGTCAAAGCGATAACCTTGCGGTCTTAGAAAAGAGTAATTAGACTGCTTTCGTATCTGCAGGACAGTTGCAGATGGGTAAAAGATTGCGGTTTCCCAGAGATTGTGTTCTGAGAACGGGACGAACGCTATAAAATGCCAGCAACTGTTGTGGGTCTGGAATAAAGCAATGCGTCTTCAGTTGAAACGCCAGGACAAGATGATGTTTGGCAATATAAAACCGTTGGTGATGGTTTCAGCCTGTTTGGTGCTGGGCCTATCGAGTTGCGATCGCTTTGGTGATCGTACCAAGGATGTAATCGACGCGATCTCGATTCAAAACTTATCCACGGGGGAAAAGTTATTAACGAACGAGTCCAGCGACGTCCAGCTGACGCTACCGCAGGACTGGGTAGATGTGCGAGATGACCTGCGCCCTGACGCGGATCTCTATGTCGCGCGTGAAGACAGAAGCATGTATGTGCTGGTATTAGCCGATCAGAAATCCGAACTTGGTGGTTTTGACGATAATACCGCTCAGTACCTAAGTTATTTAGATTGGGGCCTGGCTCAAGAGCAGCCTGCAGCAC
>NZ_JADEXP010000475.1 GCF_015207065.1 Leptolyngbya cf. ectocarpi LEGE 11479
CATTTGGCTAGAATAGGACTGATTTAGATCTAGAGAGAGTTTCTCGCTAAGCGCACGCACTACATACTGTCGATGAGGTTCGGCCTGAGCGATCCAATCACTTATCGGTTGGGCAAAAATCTCGGCAATCTTCTCTTCACTAGCCTGTTCTTGCAACCACACTTCCACCGTAGAAACGGGCCAGTCGGTAGTCTCTTCATCCACTTTGGCAAAGGCATGGGCCTCGGCATAGGAGACTTTGCCATCGGTGTTGTAATCAGCAGAAGCAACCGGTTGACCAATGCGATCAACACCGCTTAGTCCGGCAAAAAAACTCGAACTATAGTCACGATAGTCGGCTTCATTCACAGCTGGCGTACAGCCCACCGAAGGCCGTTCGGCAACGGTGGCAAAAAAGCCACAGCGAGTTTGCAGGGCCACCGGATTTTCAGGATTGCCCTGTTCGTAGATGAGGTTGGCAAAGGAGCCCGAAAAGCACTGGGCCATCATGGTTACAAAGGGCTGCTCAGCCGGGAGCTGATCGAGCCAGCTGGAGAGCCGCTGCACCGAAACAAACTCCTCCTCCCAGAGGATCATGGCATTGTTATCAGGATTATCGCCGTTGTAGGCCCCATGACCAGTGAAATAGAAAAAGGCTGGACAGGGGGATGATTTATTCGCTAATCCTTCAAACCAGGTTTGGGCATTACTGACGGTGGCAGCACCATCAAGCTGCTCAATCTCTGGTGGCTTGAATTGCTCTTGACCAACAAGGTTGATATAGCGAACAGTGGCATCCCCATCATTGCCGTTGGCAAAGTATTGGCGCACCCTGCTGAGGTCAATGCCCATCACCCCCAGGGTGCGCTGAAAATAACGCACATTTTTTTCGAGGGCAATTTCGTTGTAGTGGGGAGCGCCTCCACCTGCTAGGACCAGAAACTCCATCGGGGCCATCGAATCCATCGGCTCTGAGGCAGCAATAGCTGATTGCGGCTCTGGAGAGCTATTAGCGGCGGTGGTATTGGCATTCTGCGTGACAGCTTGTTGACGCCAGCCCAGCCCCAGCCCAATGACTACCCCCATGACGCTGGTGGTGAGTACCTGGGTAAGAAACGAGGGTGTACGCATGGGGGTTGGTCGCTAGTCACTACGTCTTGCCTTATTTTAGCCATGGTGTTGGGGGACGGCATCCTGCGCTGTTAACCGACCAGACCTTTAGAATGGGGAAGGTTTTGGCTATTTGCTGTTCGCCACTGTCCCGCCACTGCTCACCACCCCATGCATCAACTTGTCAATGCGGCCCTTGAGGCCCAGGATTATCGTCGCGCCAAGCAGTTGATTAAACAGTGGCGCAAGCAAGCGCCGAAGGATCCGCTGATGCTATTGTCCATTGGGCGTTTGCAGGAAGGGACGCTACAGTGGGATGCGGCGGAAAAAACCTATTTAACCTTTCTCAAACGGGTCAATAATCCCAAACTTATGGGTCAGGCTCGGTCTGGCTTAAAGCGCATCCAGCAGGCCCGAGAGGCCAGTCGCCAAGAGGCTTTGAATGAGGCAAAGGCTGTTTTGGGGAGTGACGATCCTGGGGTGTTGGTGATTATGCCACCAGAGGATGCGCAGCAGGCGGCGGTCGGTTTGGCGGAGGTTCTGAAAATTGACCCCTATATGGCCCGCTTGCAGCTGCCTAAACGGGGGCTGCGGCTACAGCGCACTGGGCCGATTGGCGAGATGCAATATTACGGTGAGGCCTTACAGGCGGTCGGTATCCCCACAACCTGGGCGACGATTGACGTTCTCAAAACTGTTCAAGTCTTTCAGATTAAGCATTGTCGTGCGATCGCACCACAGCCCGTAGTAGTTTGCCAGAGCCCCACGGGACAAATGGGGTCAATTCAGTTTGATTGGTCTGAAGTCACGCAGATCGTCAGGGCTCAGCTACCGATGTTTGAACAGGTGACTGATAAGGGACCATGGGGCAAACCACAGCGCAAGGTACAGGTCAAGGACTATGCCCAGGTGCTCGATCTGCATGTGCACGGGCGTCAGAGTATTTTGAGGATGTGCGATCGCACCTACGAGTTTCGCAACAGTGTCCCCCTAGTGCCCGACCAAACCAACCTCACCTCCACTAGCATCCGCTGGAATGCGCTGGTGCAGCACATTACCCGGAGCACCGACTGCCCCATACTGGAAGACTTTACTAACTTTGGCCAGGGCGCGTTAGAAATGATGTCTCTACTGCCCTATATGCCGGTCTATTTAGATCTCAACCGACGTAAACCCAGCGATTGGGACACGGCGTTGCAGATTTACACCACCCTGCTGTTTCGTCAAAATCTAGGGGTCTAGAATCGAGACTTTAGCTGGTTGGCAGTTGCGATCGCCACCATCGCCAGTAAAAAGCTGACCACAAACACCCAATGCACCTGACCTTCAGTCACCAGGGCTAGGGCTACACTCGTTACCGCACCCACCCACCCAGCTTGCTTAATGGTCATGAGCTGTTCATAGGCACCATAACAGGCCTGGCAAGACTGAGTGTGACGTTCAAAACGAGTCGCTAAATTGTGGGAGTCTGGGTACCCAGCTGGCACTTTTGTCGTCGAAAATCCCACATACCACGGTAGCTTCTGACCAAACCGATCTAACCAGCGACGATGGGCCATCACAAACGTATCGCAGGTTTTTAGAGGAAAATAAGCCGACTTGAGCGGTTGCTTGGAGGCTCGAAAAAATCGATCCTGCGCCACGATAAACGCCAGGTCCTCTTCTAGAATTTTGTTTTGGCGCAAATGCTCTAGCCAGCGAGGCTTGAGGGTAAACGAACGCTTGAAGAATGAACCGTAGCGTCGCACCAGGATACGGCTATGACCAGGGGCAATCGGCAAAGCATACAGTCCCAAACCACCTACCAAACCGTAAGCAGGATTCGAAAAGTCGTAGTGCACCAGCATGGGCGCATAAAAAGTAATCCTGGTCCAGGGAGCCTGGGGGCGATCGGCCCGGCGAAAGCGGCCTTGAATTCCCTCTACTGAAGTCGCCAGTACCTCCATATCTAAGGGAGCCGCATCCTCCCGCCGAATAGTTAACTCGGTCCTATCATGACTGATATAAACATGGGCCGGGTCTAGTAAGTTTTCTACAAGAAACGTGTGGTCAAA
This sequence comes from Leptolyngbya cf. ectocarpi LEGE 11479, assembly GCF_015207065.1. Classification (GTDB taxonomy): domain Bacteria; phylum Cyanobacteriota; class Cyanobacteriia; order Phormidesmidales; family Phormidesmidaceae; genus Leptothoe; species Leptothoe ectocarpi. Next base: position 3,144 of record NZ_JADEXP010000475.1, read on the forward strand.
CGGGAGATCGGTGGTGGTATCCACCTGAAAGACTCCCTCAGTTTCTAAGCCTTCAATGGCAGGCGGCATAGCCGGAGCCGGAGATATATCTTGGTCGGCCCAGACCCAAATAAGGCCCTGATGCTCTTGGACCGGAAACGAGCTAGCACAGGCTCGCTCAGGTATCGCAGCCCCATCCGACAGGTGGGGAATATGCACACAGGTGCCGTCCTCACCAAACTGCCACCCGTGATAAAGGCATTCCAAATGGCCATCGGTAACGCGACCGTCTGAGAGTTTGGCCAACCGGTGAGGGCAGCGATCCGCTAGGCATGTTAGTTTTTTGGTGCGATCGCGAAACAGAACAAAGGGCTCTGCAAAGATAGAAAACCCATAGGGCTGGTTAATGGGTAAATCCACTGCAAAAGCAATGGGATACCAGCAGGTCCGCCAGTTGAGCTGGGGGTCATCAGCCTGCTGCCTCGGCTTAGGCTGTTCATTCTTTTGCGCAGAAGCAACCATGATAGATTTTGCGAGCGGCAATTTCCCGATTTTAGAAGGGCGGTCACAGACTCCCAATTTTTAGCGCGAAAGACTTAAGGCTTATACAAATCTTTCTGGCCTTAGTAAGCCCATGCTTTATGCTTGATGAAGAAAAATCTGACCAATCAAAACCAGTTTGCTAAGTGATTGGACAAAACTATCTATCCGGGCT
>NZ_JADEXP010000476.1 GCF_015207065.1 Leptolyngbya cf. ectocarpi LEGE 11479
GAACACCCCTACCGGTTTTTAACGGATTAATGACAATGAGACGGTGGGCTACATCATACCGGGCATGCCCATGCCGCCCATACCACCCATGCCACCCATACCGCCCATGCCGCCCATGCCACCCATGGGATCAGCGCCACCAGCCGCTTCAGGCTCAGGCTTCTCAACTACGAGGGCCTCAGTTGTCAGGACCATACCCGCCACGGATGCCGCATCCTGCAGCGCAGAACGAACTACCTTAGCCGGGTCAACAATACCGCTCGCCATCAGGTCTTCATAAGCACCGGTCAGGGCGTTATAGCCTTCATTGAAGGGCAGGGAGCGGACTTTCTCAACCACGACATAGCCTTCGTCGCCCGCATTGTCAGCAATCTGACGCAGGGGCGCTTCCACAGCTCGCATGACAATATCCACACCGGTCTGCTCTTCAAGACCCAGACCAGATTTCATGGCCTCAAGCTTCTTGGCTAGGTGCAGTAGGGTGATCCCACCACCGGGGACGATACCTTCATCAACCGCTGCTTTAGTTGCGTTTAGAGCATCGTCAATGCGTAGTTTGCGATCCTTTAGCTCAGTTTCGGTGGCAGCACCGACCTTGATCACAGCGACACCGCCGGCTAGCTTAGCTAAACGCTCGGATAGTTTTTCTTTGTCGTAGTCAGAGTCGGTTGCATCTAACTCTCTGCGGATTTGAGCAACGCGCTCATCGATATCTGCCTTGTTGCCACTTTCAGACACAATAGTTGTGGTGTCCTTAGTGATGGTGATCTTATCGGCAGTACCTAGCATGTCGATTGTTGCCATCTCCAGGCTAAGACCAATTTCTTCGGAGATGACCTGACCACCTGTGAGGACAGCAATGTCCTGAAGCATGGCCTTACGACGCTCGCCAAACCCAGGTGCCTTAACAGCAGCGACGTTTAGCACACCTCGGGCCTTATTGACCACCAGCGTCGCCAGCGCTTCGCCGTCCACATCTTCAGCGATGATTACTAAAGGCTTACCCGCACGGGCAATGTTCTCTAGCACACCCACCAGGTCTTGCATGGAGCTGATCTTTTTATCGGTGATCAGTACCACCGCGCCTTCTAGGTCAGCGATCATCCGTTCTTGGTCGGTGACGAAGTAAGGAGAAAGATAGCCGCGATCAATCTGCATCCCTTCAACCACATCCAGTTCGGTGTGGAGGGACTTGGATTCCTCAACGGTAATCACACCGTCCTTAGTCACCCTGTCCATGGCTTCGGCAATCATATTGCCAATGGCTTCATCGCTACCAGCCGATACGGTGGCCACCTGAGCGATTTCTTTGCCCTCTACAGGCTTGGCAACGGCTGCAATTTCCTTGACCAGCGCAGCAACGGCTTTCTCAATGCCGCGACGTAGGCTGACCGGGTTGGCCCCCGCTGCCACGTTTTTCATGCCTTCACGAATAATCGCTTGAGCCAATACAGTTGCGGTAGTGGTGCCATCACCGGCTAGATCTTTAGTCTTGGAGGCTACCTCTTGGATCAGCCGCGCTCCAGTGTTTTCATAGGGATCAGACAGCTCAATTTCTTTAGCGATGGTGATCCCATCGTTCACGATTTGAGGTGCGCCGAATTTTTTTTCTAGGACGACATTGCGTCCCTTGGGTCCCAATGTAATCTTGACGGCGTCAGCCAGGGCGTTAACGCCGTGTTCCAAAGCCTGACGGGACTTTTCATCAAATAGTACCAGTTTCGCCATAGTCAGCTCGTTTAGCTCTGCAATGAAAGACCTTAGCACTCTCTGAGGCAGAGTGCTAATTAAGCGTATATCACGACATGGAGTTGCTTAATTCGCGATAACCGATCCTCAAGTTTGACCGGTCCTGGAGAGCGGTTCCTAAGATCAAACCAAGATCCCAGAAGGCTCGTGCTCAATGGCAAGTGGCAGAGATCTTTCCCAGGTATCAAATTTTGTTGAGTTTATTGTGTTTATTTTGTCTGGCGAGAAATCTCTTAAACAAGCCACACCAGGCTTCAAACTCCCTAAAATCAGGGTCTATAGGTAACCGCTACAAGATGTCCGTAACACTGACGAAACGACAAATACAGGTATTTATTCTTACGTCGATCTCTTGGGTAATACGATGAGGTTTTAGGGAAGTATGACTGTACGGTTGTGCTGTTTCCTAGTTTTCTACTAGACCACTTTGAATAGAGTCATAAGCTCCCTTCAGAATCTTCACCAGTATCCGGAAATATAAAGGATAGATGCGTATCCTGCATCAGATATGAGCAAAATGTTTTGTTCATTACACACAAAAACTCGTCTGTCTTCTAGCATTTAACTGGATTCAAAAATTGGCTAAAAATACTCTATTTATTTTGGTTTCTGGGCTTTATTGGAGCTTTAGCAAACTTTCGTCAGGGTTATTATTTGCTTTACCTAGACACAACTTTAATTGCCTAATGTAGAGGAGAGTTATAAATAATTCTTCTAGACCTTTTAACTAAACGCCTTATCGATACGGTTAACGCTTCTAAATAACTTAATTTTCCTGAAAAAGCACGTCTTTCTAGCGAAATCATGTCTTCTGCCACTGCATTTCTGAAGAATCATGTCCTCCATGGTGTTAAGGTCCAATTCAAGCCTTTACAACCCCTAAGACTCTGGCTTGATACCTTAAAAATTGATAATCCCACAGTTGCTTACCGGATTGCCCAGCTGATCCCTGCCCAGTGTCCGTTTGAGCGAGATATAACCCTCTTTGGCCATACGATTGCTCATATTCCGCCCATGTGTAAGATCAATCCTCTCTATGAGGAGATGGTCGGGCTGCGTTTTCGTGCCCTTTGCTTCCTAGCAGATGAGTGTGGCAAAGATATCTCGGCCTTGGTTTAAAGACCCATCCAATAATGGTAGGGCCGTTCCATGGAACGGCCCTACCATCCCGCCTCATTAAATTGATTGGCTGACTTCTTTTAACAATGTCATCGGTCCGATTGCTTTGAGCTGGACCATCTGCTCTGGGTTTTTGACCAACAGCGACCCGGCAAATCCCAAGGAATTAACTGAGATGCCGAGGTGATCGTCCCGATGCCGTGGGACCACCATCATCCAATTGCGGGTACCCAACAGGTTATAGGCGCAGCGCTGGACTCCTTGCCACTGTCCGGTGGGATCATTAATCGCCAAACTGGTTAGTAGCTGGCGATAGGTTTGGAGCCATTGAGTTGCTCCGCTATTGGCAGGGAGTTTAGCGATTCGGTGGGCATAGGGCAGCTGTGGTGATTGCCCCATGCCGTTAACAAATTCTGTAGCTTGAACTGCGGTTTCAACGGGCACGTCCATAGATGGCTGCGGTACGATCTGCAGATGTTTATGGGGCTGGCTGGCTCCGGCAGCGGTACCACCATTGTAGAAAAATAGGCCATTTACATCCGTGAGGCAGCGATGGAGGGCTTCAAAGTCAGCCAGGGTGAGCCAGTCGAGTTGAGACTCAAAGCGTTGGGTGACGATTAAAAAATGATGGTCAACGACGTTAAACTTATTGAGGAGACAGACATGGGTGTCGGAGATGTCGGTCACGTACAGGTTTTGATCGTAGGGTAAAAAGGGATTGGTCTTTTTCTGGGTCTGGACCTTACGGGCCTGGGCTTTACGATTGAGATTGGTTAAAATACGCACAATAAAGGCCACCCCACCATCGGCAATAATTTCATACTGGGTGTCAATGGGTCTGAGGGCTCCAGTAGCTAAACCTTGTTGGGTTTGGGCTTGGAGCTTGGACCATAGGGTATGGGGCTGCCAGGGTTTGCGGGGGGCTGTGCGATCGCACATAGATCTATCC
>NZ_JADEXP010000011.1 GCF_015207065.1 Leptolyngbya cf. ectocarpi LEGE 11479
AATTCCCAGAGCCTTGAGGTAAGGCAACTTTTCACGAATGCCCTGTAGTGTGCCGCCATGGCTTGTATGTGGGGAATTGAGATCATAAGGAACAAACCCCAAACGGTGTCGGTTTTCAACCGTATCTTGGGCAAAACGGTCAATGATTAATGAATAAAATAACCGATTAGCCCAGTCTTGAGGCCCTGAGGAGATGGCAACAGTTGGCTTGGGGCCATACAGTGCGTGCCCATCCACCACATCTAAGAAAACAGACTCAACTTGTGACATAGACTGGAGTGCCTCATCACACACCATTAAGCGACGGGTGAGCTGACTCGTATGCCTGGCTCCATGGCGATCGTCATAGCCCAGTCGATAACAATAGCCCGTTCCATTAGAGCCAGCTGAAAGGGTGACCGTGAACAGCTTAAAACAGCTTTCTGTGATCCCGACCTCCTGAGCCGCGACACATTGACTCGATTGCTCTCCCTGAGCATTCTGAATCTCCAGGAGAATATAACCATGAATCGGATAACGAGCTAGCGAGACACCAAATTTTATCTGAATCAACTCGTCACTGCTAAATACCCATTGAAAGGGTGCAACAGCTGACTCGAGATGAATCTCGCAATACTCTTCAAAGTAACGCATAGGGCTCAATTATATACAAAGGCACGAAGCAGCAATTTGGAACTCCGCAACATAATTATTGTCAAGTTGACCTCGCCGTTCCACAGATGAAACTTGCTAATACCCTGTGAGAATATTCCAGAAATTACATAACCGTGAATTCACATAATATTCACTTTCAAGAAAGTTGATCTGAAATAGAGCAACAATCATGCATTTCAGCCCAGCGGCCTTTTATGAGTCTTCTGAATCAACAATATTGTTGGCACAATTTTCGCTAGCGATGCGCTCTCACCTGAAAACTACGCTTTGCCCGCTTAATATTCAAAACCCGAAATTACAATATCACATCTCTGAAGATTGCCACAAATTGTCATGAATTGCCATAAGAACTACATTGCCTAACCACAACTCTCGACCATAGCTAATGAATAAGAGGCCTGCAGCAAAAAAGGACACTCGATCTACGGGTATTTCATTTTCGAGCCAGTCCCTAAACTCTATGAACGTGAAACTGTACCAACAGCTCCATAAATGGGCATCTCTGTAGGTTTTATACTTTCTCACTTTAAAGAAAGACAAAGTGGTAAAAAATTCACCACTTTGTCCTTTTTGCTGCTTTAATAGTTCTGACTCGTAAATTCCAGGCACTATTACATCGTTATTCATTACCCAAAGACTTATTCGTTGATTAACGTCTAAGTCACAGCGAATATGTCATATCAAAATCGAATGCGCCGTTGCTGTGTAGATACCGTCATGGCTGCCTTCCAGTAGCACCAAGTCTTAAGATGCCGAATACCTGCCTAGGAGACTTTGTATATAGGAAAACTAGTATGTAGTATGTGAGTCTGCAAACATCTATTACTAAGTGATCTTTGAGATGAAGCCTTGCAATTGAAAGGTTTTGACAACTTCTGGCATGAACTGATTCTTCTAACGTTTTTACCTGGGTTCAATATGTATTATTTGCAGTCTATTTGAAAGCTGCTAAGTAACGCTTGGTCATTTTTTAGCGTGGATTTAAATTCTTTAGCTATACCTGGTAGGCGTTTTTTGTTGATGTTCAGAGGCTGGCTGACATTGTAACTTCCTAAATGTAGTTTCTACGTAATTTCCCGGGTGAGTTCATTTAAGCTTTAACTTATATTGTTTTGGTGTCTTCACTTTTGGACATTCGTTTATTTAGTTCTAGTTTTGGATCTCAACATAGAGGATAGGGTTATTTATGGACGCGCTTAGGGAAAGCTGACTGTTTCGCTCACAGACATTTATTGCGTTTATGCGAATTTTACGTAAACGATTTTTATTAGTAGATTGATGAAAATATCAATGGGGCTGAACTCCAGCAAGAACGGTCTGAGTGAGAGCGTTAGAGAGCGGGCTCGTTGCCAAACTTTGGTAGAGTTGTTGCGGTCTCAAGCTGCTCGGCAGCCTGAGAAAACGGCATATATTTTTCTCCAAGATGGTGAGAGTGAATCGGGTCGCTTGACCTATTCGGCCTTGGACTGCCAGGCACGTCATATTGCTGCTCAGCTTCAGGCGATCTGTGCTCCTGGTGCTTGTGCTCTCTTGGTATATCCTTCTAGCCTTGAGTTTATTGCCGCCTTCTTTGGCTGTCTGTATGCCGGTTTAGTGGCGGTGCCTGCCTATCCGCCTCGGGCAAACCAAAATGCGAATCGTCTGCAGGCAATGTTAGGTGATGCAGGCGCGAGTGTCGTTTTGACGACAACAAAACTTCAACCCCAGCTCCAGTCACGCCTTGAAGAGGACTACGCATCAGTTTTATCGCTTCATTGGCTGGCGACCGATGGCAGTCCTGCAAAGCCTCCCCCTGTTTGGCAGGCTCCTGATACTACGGCAACGACGCTAGCCTTTTTGCAATACACTTCTGGATCGACCGGTGCCCCCAAAGGAGTGATGCTGAGTCATGGGAATCTAATATATAACGAGCGCATGATTGAGGTAGCCTTTGGCCATACCGATCAGACTGTTATGGTTAGTTGGTTGCCGCTGCATCATGATATGGGCCTGATTGGCAATGTGCTACAGCCCCTATACTTAGGTATCCCCTGTACTCTGATGCCACCTGTGGCCTTCTTGCAAAGGCCAGTGCGGTGGTTACAGGCAATTTCTCGCTATCGGGCAACGACCAGTGGCGCTCCTAATTTTGCCTATGAACTTTGCCTAAGTCGCATTTCAGCTGAGCAGCGAGCAAACTTAGATTTAAGCAGCTGGGATGTCGCCTACAGTGGGGCGGAGCCAGTGCGCTATGGTACCCTACGACGGTTTGCTGAGGGGTTTGCAGCTTGCGGGTTCCGTTGGCCATCATTGTATCCGTGCTATGGCATGGCAGAAACTGGTTTGTTGGTGTCGGGGGGCGTAAAAACCCAGCCTCCAGTAGTGTTTCCTGCAGAAGGAGAAGCGTTAGCTCAAAACCAGGTAGTCATAGCTAATGAGAGTTCACCTAATCATCAAAGGTCTAATTGCCAAACGATTGTGGGGTGTGGCCAAACTTGGTTAGAGCAGCAGATTATTATTGTCGATCCTGAGCAGTTAACCCGCTGCCCGCGCGATCAAGTAGGTGAGATTTGGGTTGCGGGTCCTCATGTTGCCCAGGGCTATTGGCAATGTCCCCAAGAAACCGCAGACACGTTTTATGCCTACACGTCTGACACTGGGGAAGGCCCCTTTCTGCGGACAGGAGATTTGGGCTTTTTTCAAAATGGTGAACTGTTTGTCACGGGACGGATCAAGGATCTAGTGATCATTCAAGGCCGCAATCACTACCCCCAGGATATTGAGCTAACCGTAGAACGAAGTCATCCAGCCTTGCGTGTCTCTGGGGGAGCAGCCTTTGGCATTGAAGTTAATGGTCAAGAACAGTTAGTCGTAGTTCATGAGGTTGAGCGTCGCTATTTACGCCAGCTGCCATCGGATGAAATTTTTCAGACGATACGACAAGGCGTTTCTGAGCATCATGATTTACCGCTGTATGCGGTTCAACTACTCAGGCCCGGCAGTTTGCCAAAAACATCGAGTGGCAAGGTGAAGCGGCGTACTTGTAAAGCTGAGTTTGGACGGGATGGGTTAAACTCTGTTGCTACCTGGTGCTTAGGTTCAGTTCCTCAGGCCCCAAGTCGAAAGCGTGAGGTGCAGACGGTGGTTACTCCTGGTATTCTCAATGCTGCAACTATTCGCGATTGGTTGATTGAACAGGTGGCTAGCCAGCTGCATGTCGCTGCCGACGAGATTGATATTCATGAACCCCTGGCACACTATGGCTTAAGTTCAGCGATCGCTGTTGGTCTATCGGGGCAGCTACAGGATTGGCTGGGTCGGACGGTTTCTCCAGCACTGTTGTACGATTATCCCACCATTGCCAGTTTGGTTCAGTATTTAGTCAGTGATGCAGTGGCAGTGCCACCACGGCTAGCTCAGGCTCACTCCAGATCTGATGCGCAATCTATGTCCGCTCAGTCAAATGCCGTTGCCGTCATTGGTGTAGGCTGTCGTTTTCCAGGTGCGCCTAGTCCAGATGCGTTCTGGGAATTATTGCGCACTGGTCAGGATGCTATTGCTCCGGTCCCCCATCATCGTTGGACGATGGGAGATGGAGGTGCAGCTAACTATTGGGGAGGTTTCTTAAATGGGGTAGATCAGTTTGACGCTGAATTCTTTTCTATTTCGCCCCGTGAGGCCACCCGTTTGGACCCTCAACAGCGGTTTTTACTGGAGGTGAGTTGGGAGGCATTGGAAAACGCTGGCCTGGCTGCAGAGGCGCTAGCAGGCACTCAGACAGGCGTATTTGTGGGGATCAGCACTTCAGATTATGGTCATTTACAGCGCCATGACACGGACCAATTAGATGCCTATGTGGGGACCGGAAGTGCGCTGAGTATGGCCGCTAATCGGCTCTCTTATAGTTTAGATTTGCGGGGCCCCAGTCTGGCGGTTGATACCGCCTGTTCCTCCTCTCTGGTAGCGGTTCATCAAGCCTGCCAAAGTCTTCGACAGCAAGAATGCTCTCTCGCCCTGGTGGGGGGTGTGAATTTAATGCTGACCCCCGATTTGACAACAGCGTTTTCGCGGGCTCAGATGATGGCAGCAGATGGTCGTTGTAAGACATTTGATGCCGACGCTGATGGCTACGGGCGGGGTGAAGGATGTGGGGTGGTTGTGCTGAAGCGGTTGGAGGATGCGATCGCAGACCAAGACACTATACTGTCCGTGATTTTAGGCTCCGCCATTAATCAGGATGGCTGCAGTAATGGCCTGACAGCTCCCAATGGGTTAGCCCAACAAGCTGTGATCGCTCAAGCGATGGCAAACGCTGGAGTGCAACCAGCTCAGGTGAGTTATGTAGAGGCGCATGGCACCGGTACTGCTCTGGGAGATCCCATTGAGATGGGTGCCCTCAAAGCAGTGCTGATGCAGGGACGAGATCTAAACGCTCCTTGTTGGATTGCATCACTTAAGACCAACATCGGACATTTAGAAGCCGCTGCAGGTATCGCAGGCTTGATTAAAGGGGTGCTTTCCCTACACCATGAGAAGATTCCACCCCATTTGCACCTCAAGCAGCTAAATCCCTACATCAGTTTAGAGGAGACTCCTCTCACCATCCCCACAGTCTTGACAGACTGGCCGAGCGAGACTGGGCGCATTGCCGGGGTCAGTTCCTTTGGCTTTGGCGGCACCAATGCCCATATTATATTGTCAGATTTCCCTAACTTGATGGTGCCTGGCAATCAAGAGAACGGTAATCAAGAGAGTTCCCCGCCAGAACCATCCCACTATCTGCTGACACTATCTGCTAAAGACAATAGTGCACTACGTGCTTTAGCTCAACGATATCGTGAGTATGTGTTTCGTCATCATCCTGAGGTATCAGTAGCTGATATCTGTTTTAGTGCCCAGACGGGACGATCTCACCTGGTTCATCGTCTGGCGATTGTGCATGACTCATCTGAGCACTTAGGGCAGCAGCTAGAAGCATTTGTTTGTGGAGAAGAGACCCCTGGCTGTCTAAACAGTATTGGTGAGAGAAAAGCTCAAAAAAACCTTAAAAATCTGTTCAAAATTGGCTTTCTATTTACCGGTCAAGGGTCTCAGTATGTGGGTATGGGACAACAGCTTTACACCACCCAGCCTGTTTTTCGCCAAGTTCTAGATCAGTGTGCCGAGATTTTAGATCCCTGGCTGGATATCCCCTTGTTGAACGTTTTGTACCCTCAGCAATCCCATAGCGGCCCGTCAGCGGCGGCGGATCTGATTCATCAGACCGCCTACGCACAGCCTGCTCTGTTTGCCTTAGAGTATGCCCTATATCAACTGTGGCGTTCGTGGGGGATTGAAGCCGATGTTGTGATGGGGCACAGCGTCGGTGAATATGTAGCTGCTTGTGTAGCAGGGGTCTTTAGTCTAGAAGCCGGGTTAAAGCTGATTGTAGCCCGAAGTAGGTTAATGCAGCAGCTACCAGCTGTTGGAAAGATGGTTTCCCTAATGGCATCGCCAGAGCAGGCTAGAGCAGCTATCTCATCCACGTCTTCGACAGCAGCGGTGGCTATTGCTGCCATTAATGGTCCCAAAAGTACGGTTGTTTCTGGTAATGCTACCGCCGTACAGTCCTTGGCCGATTACTTTAACAGCCAGGGAATCAAAAGTCGCTTTCTTCAGGTTTCTCACGGGTTTCACTCTCCCTTGATGGAACCTATGATCGCGGAGTTTGCTCAGATTGCTCAGCAAATTACCTATGCCCCTCCTCAACTACCCCTGGTTTCCAACGTCACTGGAGAACTGGCCACTGCTGAGGTTGCAACCCCTGACTATTGGTGTCGTCATATTCTTGCCCCGGTAAACTTTATCGCTGGTATGAGCACTCTGCAGCAGCAAGGTGTGGAGTGCTTTGTAGAATGTGGACCTCAGCCAATGTTGTTAGGCATGGGGCGGCAGTGTTTATCGGAGGATATGGGAGTCTGGCTGCCTAGCCTGAGATCAAGAAAAGATGATTGGCAGCAACTGCTCACTAGTCTGGGTGAGTTATACGTGAGAGGTGCAAACGTTGATTGGGTCGGGTTTAACCAGCATTACACTCGTCATAAGGTGATGTTGCCCACGTATCCTTTCCAGAGGCAACGATACTGGATTCAAACGTCTGATAGGGGGTCTATAACAAACCCCATGGCCTCACCCAGTCAAAGTACGTCCATTGTGCACCAGCTAACTCAGGGGAAAACTCAGCAGCTGGCTCAACAGTTGCAGCATACTGGCGCTCTATCCCAAGCCGAAATGGCTTTAATGCCCAAACTTCTAGACCTGGTAGCTCAACAGCATCAACATCAATTAACCGCAGCCAATGTTCACGATTGGCTGTATCAAGTGCAATGGCAATTGTTATCTCCAGCCCGGCTACAGTCTACTGCTGAGCCCAGCCATTGGTTAGTGTTTGCAGACTCAACGGGGGTGGCACCCGTCTTGGCTACTCAGCTACGACAACGGGGCCATCAGTGCACCCTAGTCTACCAGGCAGAGGATTATCAGCAGCTGGCCCCTGGGACTTATCAGCTTAATCCAGCCAATTCCCAATCGTTTGAGAGTCTCTGTCGGGCTGCGATCGCAACCAGCCAACTCCCCTTAAGCCATATCATTCATCTCTGGAGTTTAGATGCTCCATCCAGCGCAGACCTGACCATCGAGACTTTAGAAAAGTCCCAAGTTCCAGGCTGTGGCAGCGTTCTACACCTGGTGCAGGCTTTAACTAACAATGCTGACATAACGCCCGTTCAACTATGGCTTGTAACTCGTGGGAGCCAGTCTGTTCTGTCGTCCCCGACCGCACCATCCCCAACCAAAGCACTTACCATTGCCCAAACTCCACTGTGGGGATTGGGTCGCGTCGTCTCGCTAGAACATCCTCAGCTATGGGGGGGGCTGATAGATTTGGACCCTCAGGAGACTCAAGATGAAGTCAGGTTAATGCTTGAGCAAATTGAATCTCATCTGCCAGAAGAGCACTTAGCGATACGTGCCGGGGCTGTCTATGGTGCCCGATTAGTGCCAAGTCCCTTGCCAGTATCTTCATCCGTATGTTTGCGCGCCGATGGCACATATCTAATTACAGGAGGACTAGGAGCCCTGGGTCTTCACACGGCTCAGTGGTTAATAGATAAGGGAGCAAAATATCTAGTATTAGTCAGTCGTCGTCCTCCAAATGAATCCGCCCAGGCCGCTATTGCTCACCTGCAGCAGCAGGGAACTCAAGTGCTTGCTATGGCAGCGGACGTGTCTGTTCAGGCTGATTTGAACAAAGTATTGCAACACATTAAGGCGACTCTTCCGTCTCTAGCAGGAATTATTCATGCTGCTGGAACAGTAGAGATTAAACCATTACAACAGATGGAACTTGACCAACTGAAAGCGATAATGCGCCCCAAAGTTTTGGGAGCATGGTTGCTACACCAGCTGACTCAGGAGCAGGAGCTAGACTTTTTTATTAGTTTCTCGTCTATTGCAGCAGTATGGGGTTCCTATGGCCAGGCTCACTACAGTGCTGCCAATCATTTTTTAGATGGGTTAGCCCATTATCGTCAGGCGTTAGGATTAAAGAGTTTTAGTGTCAACTGGGGACCCTGGTCCGATGGTGGCATGTCCGATAAGGTAGTATCTGTCGAGTTACAAAAACGAGGGGTTAAACCGTTACAACCGGTACAGAATTTGGCGGCTCTAGACCAGATACTTGCCTCTGACAGGACTCAGATAACTGTTACTGATGTTGATTGGAGTTTATTTAAACCGCTATACGACTTTGGCAAACAGCGATCGCTTTTAGAGGCTCTAGAGAATTTAGGATTAGCCTCGTCAGTAGCAAATCAGCAAACGGTTATCCCAAAAAACAATCAACAGGGCGAGCAGATTTTAGCCAGGCTTCAGACAGTAGAAGAGCCCGAAAGATCGGATATTTTAATGCGTCACTTGCAGTCAAAAGTTGCAACGGTGCTCGGTTTACGCTCCTCTCAATATCCCGATCCTGATAAAGATCTGATCAAATTAGGCATGGATTCTTTGATGGTGGTTGAACTGCAAAATTGGTGCCAAAGAGAGCTAGGTATCCACATCCCTATTGTCAAATTTATGCAAGGCGGCAGTCTGAGCGATCTTCTGATTGAGGTGAATCAACAACTGCGACAGCTAATAGATGCAGGCTATCCTCAAGACCAAGAGATAAACGCTCAACAATCAATGAATGAGAAGGCTAGTAACTGGATTGAAGTAGAACTATGAAATTAGCTGATTTTTTGCAAGATCTATCACTCCAGGGTGTCAAGTTATGGGCAGATGGTGATCGTCTTCGCACGGCTGGTTCTCAGACAGTGTTGACCTCTAATGTGGTTGAACAGCTCAAGCAACACAAAAGCGCTATCTTGCAGCTGCTCCACGAGCATCCAAATGTCCTCAACGTTCATCCATTGTCCCATGGTCAACGGGCGCTTTGGTTTTTGTGGCAGCTAGCCCCAGAAAGTTCTGCGTATAATTTTTCGTTTACAGCACGTATCCATACCGCAATAGATGCGGATACGTGGCGCTCTCTTTTTCAAATATTAGTTGAGCGCCATTCGATTCTGCGATCTACATTCCCCAATCGTGATGGCGAGCCTTTTCAGCACATTCATCTAAAGCAGGCCGTAGATTTCGCTACTATTGATGCATCAACGTGGAGCAATGGACAACTCAATCAAAATCTGATTGCCATCAGCGAAGCTCCGTTTGACCTGGAAACAGAATCTGCTATGCGAGTAAAATGGATTACTCGCTCGGCCCAAGAGCATGTGTTGCTAATTGTGGCCCACCATATTGTCTTTGATGGTTGGTCGCAGTCTATTCTTTTCAAAGAACTTGCAACTCTCTATAGAGCTTCCCTGACGGGGAATAACAATGACCATCATACTAGCGCGCACTATTCTAGTAATGGTCATGGCACCAATGGCTTTAGCACCAATGGTCATAGAATTAATAACAATATTGCTACAGCGCTTGCTCCGCTCGAGCATACCTATCAAGACTATGTAGAGTGGCAAAAATATCTCCTAGAGAGTGATAAAGGAGAGCAGCTATGGCAGTACTGGCAACAGCAGCTAGCGGGTGATTTACCGATCTTAAATCTACCTACTGACCACCCGCGCCCTCCTGTAAAAACCTATCGGGGGGCGATGCAGTCCTTTCAGCTAGCGGAGTCTCTCACTCAACACCTGAAAGAATTAGCAAAAACCTCGGGAGTGACTCTTTATGTGCTTCTGATGGCTGCTTTCCAGATACTGCTACACCGGTATTCTGGTCAAGAAGATATTCTAATAGGATCGCCCTCCCTTGGACGCAGTCAGCTGAAATTTTCTGAAATTGTGGGCTACTTTGTCGATCCCATGGTTCTCAGGGCGGATCTGTCGGGCAACCCCACGTTTAGCTCATTTTTAACTCAGGTGCGTCAGACAGTTTTAGATGGTTTAGCCCATCAAGATTATCCGTTTGCTCTGCAGGTAGAACAGCTGCAGCCCCGTCGAGATCCAAGTTACTCACCTATTTTTCAAGCCTGTTTTACCTATTTGGTGCCACTGCAGGATGCTAAGGGGGAAATTGATTGGGGTGAGCTGGGATTTGAGCCCTTTGAGCTGCCTCGAAACAGGAGTCAGTTTGACTTGCACTTAGAAATGTCGGAGGTAGATGTCTCTTTGGTTGGAGGGATTGAATATAGCACCGATCTCTTCAACCGAGAGTCAATTGAACGGATGGTGACTCATTTCCAAACATTATTAGCTTCAATTGTTGCCAACCCTGAACAGAGGCTAAGGCAGCTTTCCTTGCTGCCAAAGTCAGAATATCAGCAGCAGCTGATTGAATGGAATAATACGGTTACATCCTATCCAACAGCGCAATGTATCCACCAGTTGTTTGAAGCTCAGGTGGAGAGAACCCCAACTGCAGTAGCTGTAAATTTCAATACGCAGCAGCTTACCTACCAAACATTAAACCAGCGGGCTAATCAGCTAGCTCATTATTTACAGACATTGGGAGTAGGTCCAGAAGTTCTGGTGGGTATTTACGTAGAGCGCTCCCCCAATATGATGGTGGGATTGTTGGGGATTCTTAAGACTGGGGGAGCCTATGTTCCTCTCGATCCCGGCTACCCAAAAGAGCGAATAACATACATGCTTCAGGACTCTGCAGCCTCTGTGGTGCTGACTCAGCAAACATTGGTGGCAGATTTACCCGATGTTAGTGCTCAAGTTATTTGTCTTGACACGGACTGGGCCAAAATTGCTGACGGCAGTGATAAAAATGTTAAAGGTGATGCACAGCCCGCTAATTTGGCCTATGTCATCTACACTTCGGGTTCTACAGGCCAGCCTAAGGGGGTTGAGATCCTGCATCAAGGGTTAATGAACTACCTGTGCTGGTGTACTCAAACCTATCGTGTTTCCGAGGGGGCGGGTGCATTAGTTCATTCCTCTATCGGGTTTGATGCGACCATTACCGGCCTATTTTCACCGTTGCTGGTTGGAAAAACGGTCTTTTTACTGCCAGAGGATGAGGGGATTGAGGGGCTGGCCGCAGCGTTACAGACAGACAACAATTTTAGTTTGGTGAAATTAACACCAGCCCACCTTAAGGCGCTTGGCTCTCTCATTCCGGTAAAACGCCTAACTCAACAGACGAGGGCCTTAGTGATTGGGGGAGAAGCCTTAGTAAAGGATGTGATTGCTCCCTGGTTGATCCATGCTCCAAATACCCGATTAATTAATGAATATGGACCGACGGAAACAGTGGTGGGCTGCTGCATTTATGAAGTTGACTCCTATGAGAGTCTCACAGAGCCTATTCCCATTGGTCGCCCCATTGCCAATACCAAACTCTATATCTTAGATTCTCAACTACAGCCACTGCCAACAGGTGTTCCAGGAGAATTATGCATCGGTGGAGAGGGTGTAGCTCGCGGCTATAGAAACCGACCAGAGTTGAGTGCTGAGAAATTTATTAGCAATCCTTTTGGCTCAGGGCGTCTCTATAAGACGGGGGATCTAGCCCGCTATCGCCCGGATGGCAATGTTGAATATCTGGGTCGAATTGATCATCAGGTAAAGATTCGGGGATTTCGGATTGAATTGGGCGAAATTGAGGCTATCCTCAACGATCATGCTCAGCTTCAGCAGGCAGTGGTCATTGCTCGAGAAGATCACACTGGAGATAAACAGCTGGTAGCTTATGTGGTCAGCACATCTTCTCTTATTCCGGAGGAGCTACGAGATTTTTTGAAGGCACAGTTGCCAGAATATATGGTGCCAGATGTGTTTGTGCAACTGCCAGATTTGCCCCTGACCGCTAATGGAAAAGTTGATCGCAAAGCTCTTCCTGCACCGGAGAGACTATTGACAGATGTTGACGATACTTTTGCTGCTCCCCAAACATCTGAGCAAAAACTGATTGCAACTATTTTCAGTGATGTTCTCAAGGTTAGTCCTGTGGGACTTCATCAGTCGTTTTTTGAACTGGGGGGGCATTCTTTACTGGCAACTCAGCTGATTGTGCGGTTGCGAGAGGCTTTTGATGTAGATATTTCCCTGAAGCTTTTATTTGAAGCGTCTACGGTAGAAGGCTTGGCGAGTGCGATCGCAGCTCAAAGCCAGCTAACATCCCATTCTAAAAATCTACCTCAGATCCAGCCTGAACCTGAACACATCAACCGTCCCTTTCCCCTCAATGATATTCAGCAAGCCTATTGGCTAGGGCGCGATGCAAGTTTTGATCTTGGGAATGTTGCCACACAGATTTACATTGAACTTGACTGTCAGGATCTTGACCTAGATCGCTTAGACAAGTCGCTACAACGCCTAATTCAGCACCATGCGATGCTAAGGGCGGTGATTTTACCAGCCGGTAGTCAGCAGATTTTGCCAGAGGTTCCAACCTATAAAATTGCCATCACCGATCTATCCGATCTAGGTACTGAGCGCCAGACTCGTCAGCTTGCCACAATTCGACAAAACCTCTCCCATCGCATGCTCCCAGCCAATCAGTGGCCACTATTTGGCATCAAAGCTACCCGCTTAGGAGCAAAGAAGACTCGGCTTCATCTTAATTTTGATGCTCTCCTTGCTGATGCAGCCAGTCTGCAGCTTTTAGGGCACCAATGGATACAGCTATATAATACTCCCGAAATGGAGTTTTCTACCTTAAAGCTATCGTTTCGAGATTATGTGCTAGCTGAACAGCAGCTACAAACCAGTGAAAAATATCAACAAGACGAGCACTATTGGTTTTCTCGCCTCGATAGTCTGCCACCAGCCCCTGAACTACCCTTAGCAGTTCAGCCCAATCAGATTGAGAATCCTCGTTTTCAGCGGCGTAGCTATCGGCTGAATCCAGAGCACTGGCAAATCTTGCAAGTTCGTGGAAAGCAAGCCGATCTGACACCTTCCGGAATCTTATTGGCAGCTTTTTCTGAAGTCCTAAGTCTATGGAGCCGTCAAGCTCACTTTACGCTAAATCTAACTACATTTAAGCGTTTACCTCTGCATCCCGAAGTCAACGATATCGTAGGTGATTTCACCTCATTGACACTCTTAGAAGTCGATTTTCGTCAACAGTTAACCTTTGAAGAACGAGCTCGGAGATTACAAAAGCAACTATTTGAAGACTTAGATCATTTGCAATGTAACGGTATCCGTGTTTTAAGAGAACTGACACGTCACCATAGCACTCAGAAACAAGTGGCTATGCCAGTGGTCTTCACTAGTATTCTTGGACTTCGCTCAGCCAGTGAAACCAGCAATCGTCATGATATTACTGATCTCGGAGAGGTCGCCTATAGTGTTTCTCAAACACCTCAAGTATGGCTAGACCATCAGGTATCTGAAGACCAAGGCGCTCTTGTCTTTAGCTGGGATACGCTTGAAGCCTTATTTCCAGCAGGCATGATAGATGCAATGTTTGCCACCTATTGCAGATGGCTAGAGCAACTGGCTACGGACGAGACGGCTTGGCACCAAACAAGACGGCATCAGCTATTGCCAAAAGCGCAACAGAAGCAGCGAGCTGAGAGCAATAACACTACAATTCCCATAAGACCGACTCTACTCCAAGAGCTGTTTACAGATCAGCTACCCCAGCGATTTGAACAACCAGCGGTCATCGCGCCAGACTGTTCTATAACCTATGGACAGCTGGCCCAAATGGCCCAATGCTTAGGCCAAAAGCTTCAGCAACAGGGTGTTCAGAGCAATACCCTAGTAGCTATTGTTCTAGAGAAGAGCTGGCTTCAGGTGGTTGCTGTGCTAGGTAGTTTAATATCAGGTGCCGCCTATGTGCCAATTGACCCGCAGCAACCGCGTCAACGCCAACAGCAGATTTTAGAACAAAGTCAGGCAGAACTGATTATCACCCATAGCAGCTTGATAGACCAGATTGGTGTGGAAGCCAGCCATCAAATATGGGCTTTAGATCAGCTAGTCACCCTAGGTCAAGCAGAACCTCTGTCCGCCTGGGACTGGGTTCAAAAACCTGACGATCTAGCCTATGTGATTTTCACCTCCGGGTCCACCGGTAAACCCAAAGGAGTTGCGATCGATCATCGTGGAGCAGTTAATACTCTGCTCGACATCAATCGTCGCTTTTCAGTGACTTCTCAAGACCGAGTTTTAGCTCTATCAGCTCTCAACTTTGACCTATCCGTATATGACATCTTTGGGATACTAGCAGCCGGTGGCACAATCGTGATGCCTGAACCGCAGCATGTGAAAGAACCTGCTCACTGGCTGACTCTGATCCGCCAACATCGAATTACGCTTTGGAATACAGTACCGGCTCTAGCTCAAATGCTGGCAGATTATCTCAGTCATGAAAAGGCTCCCCTGCCGAGCAGTTTACGCTTAGCGTTGTTAAGTGGAGACTGGTTGCCGTTGGATTTGCCGGGTAAGCTACAGCAGCTGTGGACAGATATCCAGATCAACAGTTTGGGAGGAGCCACAGAGGCCTCTATCTGGTCTATTACCTATCCAATTGATGTTGTAAATCCCGATTGGAAGAGTATTCCCTATGGAAAACCTCTGGCAAATCAGACATTTGCGGTTTTAAATGATCAATTCGATCCCTGTCCAGTCTGGGTTCCTGGCGACTTATACATTGGTGGCATTGGTCTAGCGATTGGTTACTGGCAGGACCAAGCCCGTACAGCAGCTAGTTTCATTAACCATCCGGTCACAGGCGAGCGGCTCTACAAAACTGGAGATCTAGGCCGTTATTTTCCTGATGGCAACATTGAGTTTTTGGGACGCAAAGACTTTCAAGTTAAAATCAGAGGCTTTCGTGTCGAACTGGGAGAGATTGAAGCCACACTCAATCAACATCCTGCTGTTAAGCAAACGGTGGCTAATACTGTTGGAGAGTCTCTGAACCGGCAATTAGTAGCCTACGTTGTGGCTGAATCAGAGTCAGCTGCAGTTAATCTGGCTGAAGCTCACGATCCAAGTCAATTAGCTGATGTGATTCTCGATCCTGTGGAGCGGATTGAGTTCAAGCTGAGTCAGCCTGGATTAAAGAATTCTGTGCCCAGCAGTCAGGTCATTCAATTATTAAAACCTGTCTTCGATGGAGACTTAGAACAGCGCTATTTAGTCCGTCAGAGTTATCGCCAATTTGCCTCAGATTCGCGCTCTCGAGCTTCACTTGAGCAGATGCTAGTGGCGCTGACTCGTTCTGCCTCTGTTTCCAAACCATCTACACTATCTGACACAACAACAACGTCTCTTCCCCTGTCTCTAGAAAGCTTATCCAAAACCCTTAGCAGCCTGATGGGATTTTTGATTGAGGGTGCTCCTCTACCCAAATATCTCTATCCCTCAGCCGGAAACCTTTATCCCGTTCAGCTGTATTTACGTGTTACTGATGGCGCCATTGCCGATGTTGCTGCTGGAGTCTATTATTATCATCCTCTCAACCATACTCTAATCAAGCAAAAGGAAGGACGTATTGATTCAGCTGTATCTCTGCCGAAAAAGTTGACTAACCCTGGCGTTGAGCTATTTCTGATCGGACAACTCCCTGCGATTAAACCTCTATACGGTCGGCTAGCAGATACTTTTTGTGCTCTAGAAGCAGGATATATGCTGGAGGTACTCCGACACACTGCTACAGAGCAAAACCTCAGTTTTACGATCCCCTCCCGCTCTACTCCAGAGCTAATCCAGGCACTAGGGCTCGATCCTCAGCAGCATTTACCCTTGCTGCAGTGTGTCCTATCGTCTCAAGACAGTTCAGCGGTCATGTCCTCTGGATTAGCTCTTAAATCATGGTTTGAGGAGTCGGACCCATTACAGCTATACCTCTACTTGAAGCCAGATCACTGGGATGACCTAAAAGGCGGAATGTATCGGTATGATCCTGACTCACAAGCCCTGACGGCGTTATCTAGCGACGCACAGCTGAGCGGGACTATCTACGGTGGTAATCAGCCTATTTTCGATCAAGCTAGCTTTAGTCTCTTTTTGGTAGCCCCGTCTGCAAATACACACATTCCAGAGTCCCTGGGCAGTTCTTCTCGGACAAAAGAACTGCTAAAAGCAGGTATGTGGGGACAAACATTGATGCTTGCAGCCCCCCACCATCAACTGGGGCTGTGTCCTATTGGCTATCTGCCTGAAAAAGAGATTGTCCATTCACTTCAACTAGAGCGTCATCAGCACGTTGTTCATAGTTTTTTGGGCGGTGGTATTGAGGTAACAGATCGGCAGCAGTGGCTAGCTTTTTCAACTAAACCGACGGTAGTGACGGCGGCAGAACAGCTGCGCCAGTTCTTACAAGAACGATTACCCGCTTATATGGTCCCTGCCATCTTTATGTCTATCGAGGCAATCCCTTTAACCGCTAATGGGAAAGTTAATCGCCAAGCCCTCCCTGTTCCTGTTTTAGAAACCGGTGCTCAGCTAGAGTATAGTTCCTTAAAAACGCCTACCCAGGAAATTATTGCAAATTTGATTGAATCAGTACTGAGAGTTGGTCCCATTGGCCTCCGCGATAACTTCTTTGAACTGGGTGGTGATTCTCTGTTAGCAACCCAGCTCATTGTTAGACTACGTGCTGCCTTTGACTTAGAGATTCCTCTACGAAACTTGTTTGAATTTCCGACAGTATTTGAGCTGGAGCAGCAGATACAGCAGATACGCCAAGAAGACTTGAGGTTAACACTGCCTCCCATTACGCCAGTAGTTCCAAGAGATGGCCAACAATTACCACTATCCTGGGGACAGGAACGTTTATGTTTTTTAGATCAATTGGAGGGACCCTCAGCTACTTATAACGTACCCGCTGCGGTGCATCTATCTGGTCATCTAAACATAACTGCTCTAGAGCAGGCATTTAATTACATTGTCCAGCGCCATGAAATTTTAAGAACCCGCTATCCCATAGTAGATGGTTCACCGGTTCAAGAAGTTGTTCCAGACATGGCTATAACTCTGATGATACAGCGTCAGGGGAATGACTTGAGCCTAGACGACTGGCAAGCTCGAATAGAGAAAACTATTCAAAAAGAGGCACGAACCCCGTTTGACTTGGCGACAGGACCCTTGTTGCGAACTGGTCTTCAGCAATATTCTGACACAGAGTCTGTGTTACTGATTACAATGCATCATATTATTGCTGATCGCTGGTCCGTCGGTATTTTTGTTCAAGAGATGGCTGAACTCTATCGTGCTTATATCAAGGGCCGGGAGCCGTCTCTTGCTCCGATGGCTATTCAGTATGGAGACTATGCCCTGTGGCAGCGACGCTGGTTGCAGGGAACAGTTTTGGAAAAACAGTTGGACTATTGGCTAGAACAGCTGGCTGATATGCCCACTCTCTTACAGCTACCAACGGACTATCCTCGACCTGCGGTACAGAGCTATCGAGGGGCTCATCACAGTTTTCACCTGAGTCTAGACTTGACCCGGCAACTAGAACAGTTTAGTCAGAGGTCGGGGGTAACGTTATTTATGACTCTGTTAGCAGGATTTGGCGTATTGCTTTCTCGCTACAGTGGTCAATCTGATCTATCTATCGGTTCTCCCATCGCTAATCGAAACCAAGCTGGAATTGAACCTTTAATTGGCTATTTCTCCAATACCCTAGTACTGCGTTTACAGCCTGAAGATGACCTCAGTTTTACTCAGTTTCTACAACGGGTACGGGAAATGACTCTGGACAGCTATGTCCATCAAGATGTGCCATTTGAGCAGCTGGTAGAGGCATTACAACCGAAGCGTTCATTAAGTCACGCGCCTTTATTCCAGGTCATGTTTTTGTTGCGTACTGCTCCCCATACGGAGCCTGAAATGCCCGGGCTAATCTTAACCTCGTTAGCATCTGATACGCCAACCACAAAGGTTGACTTGACCCTGGCGATGACTGTAACAGACGCTGGTCTAGAATGCAGCTGGCAATACTCCACTGATTTGTTTAAGTCAGAAACAATAGAGCGGATGTCAGTTCATCTACAGCGATTGCTAGAGTCGGCGGTAACCATGCCAGACCAATCACTGTCTCGCTTGCCACTATTGCAGGATACGGAACAGTATCAGCTGTTACAGCAATGGAATGATACGGCGGTTGAGCCTTTTCAGCCGCAGTGTATTCATCAGCTCTTTACGACTCAGGTTGCTAGGGTGCCAACTGCGATCGCAGTAATTTATGAAGGGCAGCAGTTAACCTACCAAGAATTAGATCAACGATCTAATCAGGTCGCTCACTATCTTCGGGCACGGGGAGTAGAACCAGGCACACTTGTGGGTATTTGCTTGGAACGCTCCCTAGACATGGTGGTGGGGTTGTTGGGGATTCTTAAAGCGGGTGGAGCTTATGTGCCGCTTGATCCGGGCTATCCTCAAGAGCGGCTGACTTATATGCTACAGGACGCCGCAGTCTCTGTGTTACTGACTCAAGAGAGTCTGAGGAGCGTAGTGCCGGCTCAAGCGGCTTCAGTGATTTGTTTAGATGCAGACTGGCCCAAAATTGCTAAACATAGTGTGCATTCTATTGAGGGCCCAGTACAAACGGATGATTTAGCTTATGTGATCTACACCTCTGGGTCTACTGGCACGCCGAAGGGAATTATGATTTCCCATGCCTCGGTCTATAATTACACGACGAGTATTACGGCTGAGCTAGCCCTAGAAGATTGCCAGAATTTTCTACTGTCGTCCACCCTAGCTGCAGATCTGGGGAATACGGTATTGTGGCCAGCGTTATGTGGAGGCAAGTGCTTGCATTTGCTAGCTGAGGAGAAAGCGGTTGATGGAGCCCTATTTGCCAATTATCTAACCGACCATGCCATAGATGTGGTCAAAATTGTACCTACTCACTTGGCCGCTTTGCAGGCAGCCACCAACGTTCAGCATAGAGTCCTACCCCGCAAGCGTTTGATTTTGGGAGGAGACATTACGCGAGTTGCCTGGGTGCAACAGCTGCAACGGTTAGCACCTGGTTGTTGGATTGTTAATCACTATGGCCCGACAGAAACGACGGTGGGAGTGCTGACCCATCGCTTTCAGACAGAAACGGCTACTACTGATCAAGCCAGCCTACCCATTGGCCGACCTCTGGCGAATACACAGATTTACATTTTGGACACTCATTTACAGTCTGTTCCTATCGGTGTAGCTGGGGAGCTATGCATCGGTGGAGCAGGCTTGGCCCAGGGCTATCTTAATCGCCCAGAACTAACGGCCCAAAAGTTTATTGCTAATCCCTTGATCGATTCTGGGTTAGCTCGTCTTTATAAAACAGGTGACCTGGCTCGTTACCTGCCAGATGGCACGATTGAATTTCTGGGTCGTATCGATCATCAGGTAAAGGTTCGGGGTTTTCGAATTGAACTGGGCGAAGTGGAATCGATTTTACTAGGCCATGCTGCTGTGCAACAGGCGGTTGTGGATATTTGGGAAGAGGTTCCTGGTAACAAACGTCTGATCGCCTACTGGGTGAGTCAGGATCCGACTTTAACACCTGGCAATTTGCGTAGCTGGTTACAGGCAAAACTTCCGGATCATATGGTTCCTGCTGCTTGTATTCAGTTGGAGACATTGCCTCTGACAAAGAATGGAAAAGTTGACCGACAAGCTCTGCCTACTCCTGATTTAAATAGACCAAAAGGCAACGCTTTTGCTCCTCCCCAAACAGTGCTCCAATGTCGCCTCGCAGATATCTGGAAACAGGTTCTTAGGATTGATCAGGTTGGTTTACATGATAATTTCTTTACCATTGGTGGAGACTCTATTCTCAGTATCCAAGTAGTCTCTCGTTCTAGACAGGCTGGGATTGATCTTAAGGCTAAGCAAATTTTTCAGTATCAAACGATTGCTGAACTGGCTAGGGTCGTTGACTTCAAGCAAGGTCTAGAGATTCCACAAACACGTGCTAGTGGCCATGTTCCTCTCACGCCGATTCAGACTCGGTTTTTCGCTCAGAATTGGTCAGAGCCCCATCATTTTAATCAGGCTGTTCTGTTGTCTGTATCCCGTCATCTTAATCTGCAATACTTAGAGGCGGCTTTAGCTACTCTATTTGAGCACCACGATGCTCTGCGTCTGAGGTATATATTTGAGGAGCAAGAATGGCAGCAAATCTATGGTGATGCGCCAAGTCCATTACCGTTAGAAGTTGTTGATCTAAGCCACCATCGTAATCGAGAATATCAGTTGAAAGTACTGGCAAGCTTAGCAGACAAGTATCAAGCTAGCCTTAATTTAAATGATAGCTGTTTGATGCAGGGGATGTTATTCCAGCTAGGAGACACGCAAGGGACTCCTGAAGCACGTCTGCTATTGATTGTCCACCATTTAGTAGTAGATGGCGTATCTTGGCGTATTTTGCTGAGTGATCTGGCGTTGGCCTATCACCAAATTGAGCAGGGACAGTCTGTGCAGCTACCGGCTAAGACCAGCTCATTCCAAATATGGTCACAACACCTGCAGTCCTACGCCCAGTCCGATGAGTTGCGTCGTCAGATGGAACACTGGTTAAACCAGCCTTGGGCTCGGGTGCAGTCAATGCCAGTCGATTATGACCAAAATTTGCATCTGAACCAGGTGGCTAGTCAAGTAACAGTCGATTTTACGTTAAGTCAGACGGAAACTCGTCAGCTGCTGCGTGATGTTCCAGCGGCTTACAATACTCAGATTAATGATATTTTGTTGACTGCTCTGGTTCAGTGTCTTCAGAGTTGGATGGACAATTCTGTGGTGCTGATTAATCTGGAGGGGCATGGTCGTCAGGTTGAATTATTTGAAAACCTCGAAATTTCTCGTACGGTTGGTTGGTTCACTAGCTTGTTCCCAGTTGTTCTGCAATTGCAACCTCAAGCAGATGTGGCTACTGCTATCAAATCGATTAAGGAGCAGCTGCGACAAATACCCAATGCGGGTATTGGGTATGGTATCGCGCGCTATTTGAGTGAAGATTCGGCCCTTCGTGAACAATTGACGGCGTTACCTGAAGGACAAATCAGTTTTAACTACCTGGGCCAGTTTGATGAGCAATTTGACGGAGGTAGTCAAGCAAGCATAGCCCATGGAGACGTTGCTATTCCAGCGTTGGGACAGCCAGCTTTGGAGGCGAGTGGTGGAGTACGCAGTCCTCAAGCTCCTCGCTCTCATTTGCTAGATGTCAGTGCTTTGGTGGTCAAGGAGCGGTTACAGGTGAGCTGGATCTACAGCCGCGAGATCTATGAGCAGGCTACGGTGGAGAGATTGGCCCACCGTTATCAAGAGGCTTTACAGGGGCTGATTTACCATTGTCTATCTCCAGCTACAGGAGGGTATACACCTTCGGACTTTCCCGGCACCGAGTTGAGTCAAGAGAAGTTGGATAAACTGTTAGCTACAGTAGGGCAACCTACTGTAGAGAGTATTTATCCCCTGTCTGGCACCCAACAAGGATTATTATTCCATGCTCTTTATACCCCTAACTCTGGCGTTTACCTAACTCAAACGGTGGTGACCATTGAGGGAGCCGTGGATGTGATAGCACTAAGGCAAACATGGCAGGCGTTAATGAACCGCCATGGCTGCTTACGCACTGTCTTTGCATGGGAGACTTTAGATCAACCTCTGCAGATTGTTTGTCCAACGTTTGAATTGCCTTGGACTGAGTTAGATTGGCGCAATTTAACCGCGAAATTGCAGGAACAGCAGTTAAATAGTTTGCTGGAGCAACAGCGAGAACAGGGCGTGGATCTTACTCAGGCTCCGGCGATTGCATTACATCTAATCCAGGTGGCCGATCAGCGGTATCACTTAGTTTGGAGCCATCACCATATTTTGATGGATGGCTGGTGTTTGCCGGTTTTGTTCCAGGAGATGCTGACGTTTTATCAAGCCTATCGCGGTGGACACGTCTGCTCTTTAAAGCTCCCTCGGCCTTATCAGGACTATATTCAGTGGTTGCAGCGTCAAGATATGGCGGCAGCGGATACTTTCTGGAGAGAAATGTTGCAGGGAGTGGAGGCTCCTACACCGTTGCCGTTTGAGCAGTTAGGGCTGCACCATCAGTCTACTGCGGGTTTTGATGAGCAGCAGATAGAGTTTTCTCCAGCGTTAACCCAGGCACTGCAAACGTTGGTCCAAGCTCAGGAAATGACCTTGGCTAGCTTTATTCAGGCAGTCTGGGGGCTGTTGCTCGGTCGCTATAGTGGTGACTTGGATGTGGTATTCGGGGTGACGGTTTCAGGCCGTTCTGGAGAGCTAACCGGGGTAGAAACGATGGTGGGTTTATTTATCAATACCCTGCCGTTAAGGGTGTCAATGTCCCATGATGAGAAACTGTTGCCTTGGTTACAACGATTACATCGGCGTCAGCTAGAGCTACAGAACTATGCCTATAGTGCTTTGGCGGATGTGCAAAAGTTGAGTGATATTGAAGCGGAGATGCCGTTATTTGAGAGCATATTTGTCTTTGAGAATTACCCGGTAGAAGCAGCTGTACAGGAACAGGCAGCTGCGTTAGGACTATCGTTCACAGGGTTAAGAAATTATGAGCAGACAAGTTATCCGTTGACGTTAACGGCCATTCCGGGAGAGCGCCTGCAGCTAACGGTAAGCTATGATACGAGCCGATTTAGTAAGGAGGCGATGGAACGGTTGCTGGGGCATTGGCAGGTGATGTTGGCTGCGATCGCAGCCAATCCTCATCAGTCTCTCGGCGAGATTCCACTGCTCACGGCGGCGGAGCGTCATCAGCTCTTAGTGCAGTGGAACGATACAACGTTTGACATTCCCCAAGACAAGTGCATCCACCAACTATTTGAGGCTCAAGCAAGGAAAACCCCCAGCGCCATTGCTGTGGCATTTGAGGATGAACAGCTTAGCTATGGCCAGCTAGAGGCTCGAGCCAATCAGCTAGCCCATCGCTTACGAGAACTTGGAGTAGAGCCTGAGGTATTAGTTGGACTTTGTGTCGAACGTTCTATCCATCTAGTTGTGGGTATGTTAGGCATTCTCAAAGCGGGAGGTGTCTATGTGCCACTGGATTCAACCTATCCCAGTGAGCGTCTGAGCTACATGCTTAACGACACGTCTGTGGACATTTTGCTCACTCAGCGTTCTTTAACCGAGCGCTTACCTACAAGCCAAGCCAAGATTATTTACCTGGATGATGATACCGCACTATTAACACCATCATCTGATATTTCATCGTATTTAGATTGTTTAGCACAGCCCAGAAACTTGGCCTATGTTATCTACACGTCAGGGTCAACGGGTAAACCCAAAGGAGCCATGGTTGAACATCTCGGATGTATCAATCACTGCTATGCCAAATGGCACGATCTCTCTTTGACTCATACGGATATTATTGCCCAGACCGCTCCCATTGGTTTTGATATCTCTGTTTGGCAAACTCTGACAATGTTACTAATTGGTGGCAAGGTTGAAATTATTCAAACCGATACGGTTAGAGATCCAGAACGGCTTTTTGCAGAAGTGCAGGTGCGAGAAATATCAATTCTCCAAGTTGTACCCTCTCTGTTGAGAATGATGCTGGAAATTTGCGATCGCTCCGGTCCACCACAGCTAAAAAATCTTCGTTGGCTAGTGGTGACTGGCGAAGCTTTTCCAACAGAATTACGTGATTGGTGGTTTACTTATTATCCCGATATTCCTCTTGTCAATGCCTACGGTCCTGCTGAATGCTCTGATGATGTCACTCATCAATTGATTTACCATCATTAACGTGCTCATTTTTTTGAGGCCCTACTCATAACTTGAAAAAGCATTAGCCACAGCCAAGTTTCTATCAACTATAGAGGCGCGACAATAACGCTTCTAAACAAAATCAAATATTTCTGTTTTCTAGAAAATTTACGTTGTAACTCAGTTTTTATATTTGGAGCCTTGCAAAAATGAAAAATATGCCTGACAGCATTACATCACGGCTCGCACCAGACAAGATTACTATTCAACATCGCCGTTGCGAACCCAGAATTTACAATAATATTACCGAGTTGATTGGCAATACTCCTATCGTTCGGTTAGGTCAAATGTTTTGTGGATACAACATATTAGCAAAATTAGAGGGATATAATCCAATTAGCTCTATCAAAGACCGGGTTGCTTTTTATATGCTTAAACGTGCTACAGAACGAGGTTTTATTAGTTCTGACACCGTTATTATCGAAAGTACATCAGGTAACTTTGGGCTTGGCATGGCAGCAGCCTGTCAGTTCTATGGGTTAAGGTTTATTGCTGTTGTTGATCCTAAAATTTCTAGAATAAATTTGAGATTGTTGGAGCTACGGGGGGCTGAAATTGATATGGTGCGTGAGCCTGATGAAACAGGTAACTATTTATCACGACGCATTCAGCGTATACAAGAACTTCGCAAAGAAATACCTGATAGCTTTTGGCCCTGTCAGTATCGTTCACCGGATAACCCTAACGCTCATTATTATGATACTGGTCAGGAAATCATCAGCCAGCTGAATGGCCATCCTTTAGATTATTTTTTAGCTTCAGTGAGTACGACAGGCACTATATCAGGGATTAGTCGCCGTCTCAAGGAAGTTTATCCACAGCTCCAGGTGATTGGTATTGACGAAGAGGGATCTGCATTATTTGGCGGTCAATCAGGTCCCAGATTTTTAAATGGTATGGGCGCGGGCTATCCGATTCCAGAGTTGGCAGAAGAAACTCACCGGCAACAAAGCGTCGATCAGATTATTCGCGTGAAGGCCTCTGAAGGTATTGAAGCCTGTAACCAGCTGTTGAAGTGTGAAGGAGTTATGGCAGGTGGGTCTGGCGGAGCCGTGATTGCTTCTTTGAAAAAACTGTTGCCTAGAATTCCATTAAAAAGTAATGTCCTAGTTATTTTGCCAGATCGAGGCGAACGATATTTAGATACCTTTTATAACAAACGCTGGGTTGAGGACAATATAGATAACACGAAACAGAAATAATGATAAAGGGAGTTTATTAGCTTAGTTATATAGCCTTACGTTGTTATCTCAAGTCTAACTATATTAGGTTTTTCTATGGAACGGATTCTCTACCTTAGCCAATCTGATATTAAGCAATTAGGCGGTGCATTTTCTCCTCTTTATGTTGAGGCCGTTAGTCAGGCCTTAATTTTACATGCCCAGCAAGATGTTGTTCAACCTTTAAAGCCATATTTGCGCTGGCGCGGGGACGCTGGACACATTGCTGATCGGATCATTGCTATGCCAGCTTATATCGGTGGCCGTGATCCGGTGGCAGGACTGAAGTGGATCGGTAGTAAACACGATAATCCAACTAGTCGAGGACTGGAGCGGGCCAGTGCCCTGATCACGCTGAACGACCCTGAATCCCATTATCCCATTGCTGTGATGGAAGGTAGTCTGGTGAGTGGTATGCGGACAGCGGCGGTGAGTGCGATCGCAACCCGCCATCTAGCCAAGAGCGATTTTAGCCACGTTGCCTGTGTTGGCTGTGGAGTCATTGGCCGGATGCAGTTATCCACATTGCTAGAACAGTTTCCGTCAATTACAACTATCCACTTATTTGACTTAAATAGCTTAGCGGCTAAACGCTTAGCAGAGCGTCTCCAACAGCAGTTCCCAAAAACCGAGTTCAAAATCGCAGCGAATGCCGAAGCGGCTGTAGGTAAAGGTGAGGTGGTCATTTTCTGCACCGTCACTGATAAACCCTACGTTCCCTATAGCTGGTTGCAACCCGGTACGTTTGTCAGTAATGTTTCCATCATGGACTTGCACAAGGAAGTCTTTCTTAAGGCAGATAAGGTAGTTGTAGACGATTGGGAACAGTCTAACCGCCAAAAGAAGATTATCAATCAGTTAGTACTTGAAGGAAGCTTCTCTCGCGAGCAGCTCCATGCAGAATTAGGCGAAATTTTGACCCAGCGACGGCCAGGACGAGAATCCAGTGACGAAATTATTGTCCTGAATCCTATGGGCATAGCCATTGAAGATATCGCCTGCGCCCAAGCCATCTACCAAAAGGCGATCGCAGCTGGTATTGGCACTTGGCTGCCCCTATACTAGTCCTCTCCTACATGATTTTTTCCTACCTAACCGCTAACTCACAAATGCTTTCTGTTCATCATAAATAATTGCCAAGCCAATTCCATGAAATTTAGAACTGTTCCTGTTGGACGACCGGTTATCAACACCCAGATCTACATCCTTGATACCTATCTCAATCTTGTTCCTGTGGGTATCGAAGGCGAACTATATGTGGCGGGTGTAGGTGTGGGTCGAGGTTATCTCAATCGTTCAGGGCTAACAGATGAACGATTTATCCCCAATCCATTTTCGACTATAAATGATTTAAACCATAGTCGTCTTTACAAGACGGGCGATCGAGCCCGCTATCTGCCTAACGGCACCATTGAATTTCTCGGGCGTATCGATCACCAGGTCAAGGTGCGAGGATTTCGTATTGAACTGGGCGAAATCGAAGCCGCTTTATTAAGTCATTCCCATGTGCAGCAAGCTGTTGTTATTGATCGCGAAGACAATCTTGGTGACAAACGACTGGTTGCCTATATGGTGTGTGAAGCTCCCTTGCCTGCTTGCTCCACAAATTGGTCCGAATTTCTGAAAGCGCAGCTGCCAAGTCATATGATTCCCAGTGCTTTTGTCGAACTAGAGGCTTTGCCTCTAACCCCTAACGGCAAACTTGATCGACGGGCACTGCCAATGCCAGACACTGACTTGAGAGAGGCTGCTAATTTTGTTGCTCCTCGCACACCAACAGAAGAAATTACCGCCGATATTTTTGCAGCTGTATTGGGACTAGAGACTATCGGTATTCACAGCAATTTCTTTGAATTTGGCGGTCATTCTCTCTTAGCAACGCAAGCAATATCAAAGTTGCGCGGGGCATTTCAGGTGGAACTACCCTTGAGAGATTTGTTTGAAGCACCGACAGTGGCTGAGTTGGATCAGCGTATTCATCAAGCCCTGACCTGTGAGCAATCGCAACATAAGCTTGTTCCCATTACAGCTATTTCCCGAGAGAAGAGCTTTCCATTTCCACTTAGCTGGTCTCAAGAAAGACTGTGGTTTCTAAATCAGTTAGAAGGAGCCAGCAGGGCTTACAACATTCCCATAGTGCTGAAAGTTGAGGGCTCTCTTAATCTAGATGCGTTGGCATGGGCAATGCAGAGCGTAGCTGAACGTCACGAGATTCTGCGCACTACCTTTCACAATCCAGATGGGCAGCCGATACAGATCGTTTCTCCAACTGCTGCATGCTCAATTCCATTGGAAGACTTCACAACAGTTCCAATGGAACAGCAACAGGATAGGGTGCACCAACGCATTCATCAAGCAGCAACAACTCCCTTTAATCTGACCGAGGGGCCTCTGTTGCGTATAAGCCTGTTGCATCTATTCGAAAAATCCTACGTTTTACTATTAGTTTTTCACCACAGCATCTTTGATGCCTGGTCAGGTGAGGTGTTTGTTCGAGAATTAACGACATTTTATCAAGTCTATCAGTCACAGCCAGCGAAGGTTTCTCCCTTTCCCCCCCTGACTCATCAGTATGGTGACTATGCCTACTGGCAACGCCAGCATCTGAACGTTGTCTTAGAGCCTCAACTCAAGTACTGGCAACAGCATCTGTCGGGCACTTTGCCAGCTTTAAATTTCCCCACAGACTATCCTCAGTCAGCCCAACCCGAATATCAAGGAGCCCGATGTTCTCGACAGCTATCAGTCTCATTAAGCACGGCACTGAAAACCTTATGTCGAGAAGAAGACGTCACGCTATTTATGGCCCTACTAGCCGCACTAAACCTGTTGCTAGCTCGCCATACCGATCAGACAGACATCATCATAGGAGCGCCAATTGCTGGACGCCAACATCCAGGCACTGAAAACTTGATTGGTTTCTTTGTCAATCTATTACCCCTACGTATTGATTTATCAGAGATCATTACATTTCGAGAGTTACTGGCTCATGTGCGTGACGTAACGTTGGCAGCTTACAGCAATCAGGATGTCCCCTTTGAAAAGCTGGTGGAGGTTTTACAACCAGAACGTGCTCTAAATCGTCATCCTGTTTTTGATGTCATGCTAAATTTTCTCCAGACTTCCATGGCCCCTCCCAAGGTGAGTGGTTTGGAGCTAACTCCTTTAGAAATGCCGGATATGGCTTCTAAATTTTGGCTGACGTTACATGTAAGAGAACAAGAAAATTGTCTTCAGTTAGAACTAGCATATCGCCAATCACTGTTTTCAGCAGAGCGGATGGAAATTTTTCTAGCTCAGTTTGAAACACTGTTAGAGCAGATTGTATCGATGCCTAATCAGGCCGTACATCGGTATTCACTTCTGGTTGCTAACCCTCCGTGGAAACTGCCAGATCCGAGTGTTCCCTTGGTCGAATCCCCGTTTGAGCCCGTTTCAGCTTTAGTCATGGCTCAAGTGCGAAAGCACCCTGACAAGACTGCCATTACTCAGGCTGGACAGTGCTGGACGTACCAAGATCTAATGGCTGAGGCGACTCGCGTTGCCGATCGACTGATCGACACTGGCGCACAGTCAGGCGATGTGGTGGCTGTATATGGAGAGCGAAACTTTGAATTCATTTCCAGTATCCTTGGCATATTCCTGAGTGGAACTGTACTGCTTACTCTAGATTCCAATTTACCAGAACAACGGCTGCGACTGATGGTAGAGCAGGCTAAGGTTCGCTATTTGGTGATACTAGATAATGATCTGCCCAGACAATGGGTTCCCGATCCGGTTCACCTGTTAATGGAGAAGCCCACAGTAAAATCTCAGCAGACCGCTGTCAAGTCTGCGGCTATGGTTTCTGTGCAGATGTCTTCTTTACCTCAGGTTAAGGGCGATGATCCAGCCTATATATTCTTCACCTCGGGTAGTACGGGTATTCCCAAAGGAGTGCTAGGTCTACATAAGGGTATTTCTCACTTCGTCAATTGGCAGCGAGATACCTTTGAGGTTGGCAGTGAGGATCGGGTTGCTCAGCTGATCCGTTTATCTTTTGATGCACTACTGCGAGATATTTTCTTACCGTTGACAAGCGGTGCGACTTTATGTCTGCCGACTGAGGATGAGTTGAGTCGCGATCGCATCTTACATTGGCTAGAACAAGAGAATATTTCTATTCTTCACACAGTACCTACAGTCGCCCAGTTCTGGATAGCCAATGCTCCGAATATCATCAAGTTACCCGCTCTGCGACTCGCCTTTTTCTCCGGCGAGCCCCTAACCGCAAATTTCATTAGCCAATGGCGGCAAACGTTTACCCCAGCCCATAATCTTATTAATCTTTATGGTGCTACAGAGACCACCATGGTTAAAACCTACTATCTAGTGCCTCAGCATCTACGTCCAGGCAGCCAGCCAGCAGGTTGGCCTCTGCCCCAAACCCAAACTTGGGTATTACGTGATAACGATCAACCCTGTGGCATTGGAGAAGTTGGCCAAATTGTCGTACGCACACCGTTTCGTACCTTGGGATATATCAATGCAGATTCTGGTCAACCACCTTGCTTTAGACCAAATCCTTTCCGCTACGATCCTGATGACTTAGTCTACGACACAGGCGATCGAGGACGATTTTTACCAGATGGCAGCCTGGAGGTATTAGGTCGTTTAGATAGTCAACTCAAAATCCGAGGTGTGCGCATTCAACCTGGAGAAATTGAGGCAATTCTGAATCAAGATTCAGACATTGATCAAAGTGTAGTCGTTGCCCGTCCTGATGCTAAAGGAGAGAATGTCCTGATAGCTTATCTGGTTCCTCGCCATCAGACTGACATCGATCGGCACCAGCTGCACAACTCTCTATTTCAACGCTTGCCTGTCTATTTAATTCCTACTACCTATGTAATTTTGGACACACTTCCTCTAACACCCAGTGGAAAGGTTGATCGTAGCGCTCTCCCGATTCCGGACCTCAGTATCAGTACTCTCTCTACTCAGATTCCCCCACGTACGCCAACAGAGATTAGTTTGGTTGAAATTGTTGCTAACATTCTCAGGCTTGACACTGTAGGTATTTACGATAACTTCTTTGCTCTAGGGGGACATTCTTTGCAAGCGAGTCAGGTGATTGCCTATATCCAGCAAACCTTTGGAATAAAGCTACCCCTGCGCTCACTTTTTGAAGAGCCGACAGTTGCAGCGCTTGCCAAAATGATAGACATCTATCAAGAAAAAGGAAACACAAATGCGGCATCAACTACGCCAATTCCTAAACGGTCACGACGACGAGTAAAACGCTCAGCCGAAGGAACGCTGATTATACCGGCTCAGCTCAAGCAAGAGCTACAGGATAATTGAGTATGCCACTGGATTACAGCATCAATTTTAAAGCTATAGGTAAGGAGGGCTAGTTTGAGTTATTTCCACTCCCTATCAAGACTGGATTTCCTAGGCATTCTGGGGGGTATGGGTCCGTTAGCCTCTGCTGAATTTCTCAAGACTATTTATGAATACAGTCTGACGGGGGAGTCTGAGCAGGAATCACCCAGGGTTGTAGTATATTCTGATCCCACATTACCTGATAGAACTCAAATACTTTTGAGTGGCGAAAGTGAACCATTACTGAGTAAGCTTATCGAAGCATTACATCAGCTGAGTGAACTCAAAGCAAGAAGAATAATCATCTGTTGCGTTACGTCTCACTATCTACTTGCCAAACTTCCTGCTGACTTGCAAGAACGCATTATTTGTCTGGTAGACATTATTCTCAGTAATATTATTGAGCAAAAAAAAAAGCATCTTTTACTCTGTACAACAGGTACCCGTCGGCTCAAGATATTTTCACAGCATCCCCTATGGGGCCAGGCTAAGGAGTACATTATACTGCCAGATGATTCGGATCAACAGACTGTACATAACATGATATACCAAATTAAAACTAACGGTATATCAATACCGGTCGCGTATCAGCATGCAGAGTGTTTAGCCATGAAATACAATGCTGATTCGGTCATTGCTGGCTGTACAGAACTACATTTATTAAGTAAGTTTTCTATAAATGGGGGTGAGTTTCAAGCAAAACAAGATATTCAGATTACCTTTTTCGATCCTTTAGTGCATATTGCTCAAAGCCTTGCGTCGTGACCTCTAACAAATGAAAAAATCTAAGCCATCTATAGCCTCCATCAATGTTGAAAAAGTTAAGTTGGGATATCTACAAGTAGATCAACAGCCCCCTTTAGTCATAGAGCCGACTAGTGACGATCTGGATTTAGTATCCTGGGCCAATGATAACCAGGGGCTTATAGAAAGCCAGCTTGACACCTATGGTGCTCTTCTATTTCGAGGCTTTAAGCTACCTTCTCCAACCACTATGTTAGAACAATTCGCACTGACAAATTGTTCAGATCTATTTGACGACAATGGCGAGCATCCCCGTGAAGCCTTAGGTAGTAAAGTTTATACTCCTGTTTTTTATCCCAACGACAAGAAGATTTTCTGGCACAACGAGAACTCGTTTAATCGGCGTTCGCCCATGAGAATTTGGTTTTGCTGTCTACAACCATCAGAGCAAGGAGGAGAGACTCCTATTGTTGATAGCCGTGAAGTCTATAACCTAATCGATCCTGAAATTAGATCAGAATTTGAGCAAAAACAAATAAAGTATATCCGCAATTACAATCCGCAACTAGGACTTTCTTGGCAAAAGATTTTTCAAACAACTGATAAAAAAGAAGTTGAAGAAAAATGCAAAGATAATCTAATGTCGTTTGAATGGAAAGAAGGGGATCGTCTGCAGACAACCTGCATTCGTCCATCGGTGGTGAAACATCCAAGGACAGGTGAAAAGTCGTGGTTTAATCAGGCACAACATTGGCATTTATACTTTCTAGATCCAATTACCCGTGAGGTTTTTTCGTCGTCTTTTTCTGAAGATGAGCTACCACGTAACTGTTGCTATGGTGATGGATCGCCTATTCCAGATGCTGTTATGGAAGCTGTCGAAAAGGTATATCAGAAGCTGGAGATCAGTTTCTCCTGGCAGAAAGAAGATATCTTGATGCTAGATAATATCCTTATGGCCCACGCTCGTAATCCGTTTGTTGGAGAAAGAAAGCTCTTAGTGACGATGGGGAAAACGTTTCAATATGATCATTGTACTACTGCTCAAGACAATGCGCCTTAAAAACCTGAATTTATCCCGTGATTAGTTTATTCTCTAGTTCAGTACTTGTTGTTTAGCCATTCCTTTAGTCTAAGTACTTTTAGTTTAGCGTTATGACACTTTCAGCAGTTTCGGAAGACGTTTACATTTATCCGTTATCTTTTGCTCAAGAGCATCTCTGGTTTTTGCAACAGGCAAACCCAGAGAGCGTAGCCTACAATATGACTTACGCGCTCCGCCTGCAAGGCAATCTGAATGTGTCAGCATTAGAGTGTGCTATTCAAACTATCTACACACGTCATGAAACCCTGCGCACCAGTATTGAAATGGTCGATGGCTTTGCCATGCAGGTCATTTCTCCAGCTGTTGCTATGTCTCTTCCTTTTATCGATCTGAGCACCCTTTCCTCAACTGATGCTATGGGCGAGGTAAAGCGGTTAGCCATTGATCAAGAAACAACCTGCTTTAATCTAGCTCAAGAGGTCCTAATCCGAGTTCAGCTGTTACGATTGGCGGACACTGATCATGTACTGTTGCTAACGCTACACCATATTATTGCAGATGGCTGGTCTATTGGTATAATTATTCAAGAGACTTCTACATTGTATTCAGCATATTTCCAGGGCAAGCCACCTGCGCTACCTGAACTGCCGATTCAATATGGAGATTTTTCAGATTGGCAGCGTGATTGGTTGTCAGGCCCCGTTCTTCAGAAACTGCTCACCTATTGGACTAGTCAATTAGCTGGCGTACCTACATTACTAGAATTGCCTAGCGATCGCACGTACCCGGCAATCCGAACGGCTCAAGGTCGTACCGAAAAGTTTGTTGTTGATCCAACTTTAGCTCTGCAGCTCAAAACATTAGCTCAACGGCAGCAGGTGACTTTGTTTATGTTACTGTTGGCTGCATTTGGCACCCTGTTGTTTCGTTATAGTGAGCAGCAAGATATGGTGATTGGTACGTCGATTGCCAATCGTACCCGGCCAGAATTTGAGCCATTAATCGGCTTTTTTGTGAATACGTTAGCTTTAAGACTCCAGTTTCAAGAGATTTCAACATTTCAAGATCTCTTAGATCAGGTGCGTCAAGTAAGTTTGGGTGCTTATGAACATCAGGATTTACCCTTTGCCCATGTGGTTGAAGCACTTGATTTGGAGCGATCGCTGAGCCATAGTCCTCTAGTTCAGGTTATGTTTCTACTGCAGAATGCTTCTAGTGAGCAGTTAGAATTGCCAGGGCTAACGCTATCTTCCCTTGAGTTTGAAGAAACAAGAGCCAGATTTGATCTTACCCTGTCAGTGCAAGAAACAGCTGCGGGGCTGCAGGGGCAATGGGAATACAGTACCGATCTATTTGAAGCAGAGACTATTCGTCGTATGATCGTTCACTTTCATACGCTCCTAGAAGGCATTGTTGATAATCCTCAAGAACTGCTGGATCAGCTACCACTGTTGCCAAAACCAGAGTCTCAGAAGTTATTAAAAGAGTGGAACGATACGGCTGTTGATTATCCCAAAGAGCGTTGTATCCACCAGCTTTTTGAAGCCCAGGTAGAGAAAACTCCAAAGGCAGTTGCTGTTGAATTTAATACTCAGCAGCTGACTTACGAGGTATTGAATCAGCGGGCTAATCAACTGGCACGTTATCTGCAAACTGTGGGAGTTGGGCCGGAGATCTTAGTAGGGATTTGTGTTGAAAGATCCCTTGATATGATAGTGGGCTTGTTAGGAATTCTCAAGGCAGGGGGGGGCTATGTTCCCATGGATCCTAGCTATCCTAAGAAACGTCTGATCTACATGTTGCAAGATTCTGCAGCATCAGTTTTGTTGACTCAACAAAAAATACAAGAGAGTTTCTCTCAGTCAGGTGTTCATACAATCTGCCTCGATTTAGACTGGCCTAAAATTGCTGACCATGGGAGTGGCAATGTTGAGAGTACTATTAACTCCAACAACTTGGCCTATGTTATTTATACCTCCGGCTCCACAGGAAAACCGAAAGGAGTTGAGGTTATCCATCAAGGTTTGACTAACTATCTATGCTGGTGTGTTCAACACTATGATATTGCCAGGGGATCTGGGGCACTAGTTCATACTCCGCTTGGATTCGATGCAACTATTACGGGACTCTTTTCTCCTCTTTTGGTGGGTCGAACAGTATTTTTACTCCCAGAGGATCAGGGGATCAGCGCCTTGGCAGGCGCTTTACAGCAGGGAAATAATTTTAGTTTAGTTAAGTTGACACCCGCTCATCTAAAGCTTCTTAGTTCTCTTATTCCAGCGGAAAAACTAGCTCAACAGGCACACGTTTTTGTGATTGGCGGAGAAGCCTTGATGAAAGACATGATTTCTCCCTGGTTGACCCATGCTCCAAATACAAGACTGATCAATGAATATGGGCCAACTGAAACTGTGGTTGGATGCTGTATTTACGAGGCTAATGCCCATAAAGCTTTAGCAGATCTGATTCCTATCGGTCGTCCTATTGCCAATACTCAACTCTATATTTTAGATTCTCGGCTACACCCTTTACCTATTGGGGCTGTGGGAGAATTATACATAGGTGGAGACGGGGTAGCCCGAGGGTATCGGGGGTTGCCAGAACTAAGTGCTGAGAAGTTTATGGCTAACCCCTTTGGGTTAGGTCGTCTTTACAGGACGGGAGATCTAGCTCGCTATTTGCCTGATGGAAATGTTGAATTCCTCGGACGTATTGACAATAGCGTGAAGCTTCGGGGTTTTCGGATTGAATTAGGAGAGATTGAAGCGGTTCTGTCTGCCCATCCTCATATCCAACAAGTCAGCGTAATTGTTCGAGAAGATCACCCAGAGGACAAGCGGCTAGTCGCCTATGTGGTGAACCAACATATACAGCTCTCCTCAATAGAGCTACGTGACTTTCTCAAGGCTCAGCTGCCTGATTACATGTTGCCTAATACTTTTATGCAACTGGACGCTTTACCCCTGACTCCTAATGGTAAAGTCGATCGAAATGCCTTGCCCTCACCGGAAAGCCTGTCGGGACCATCCCGTGTATCGACTCCGCCTCGCAATCAGATGGAATTAAAACTGGCCCGCATTTGGTCAGACGTGCTCAAGGTAGATCAGATCGGGATGGAGGATGATTTCTTTGAATTGGGAGGTCATTCTCTGATAGCGCTGGCTCTGATGGCACGCATTAAGGAAATGTTAGGCTACACACTACCGTTCAATACTCTGTTTCAAGAAGCAACCATTGAACAGCAAGCTATGCTTTTGGAGCAAAACGTTGATCCGCAGGCATGGACTCCTTTGACACCTCTACAACCCCAGGGTAGTCACCCTCCCTTATTCTTGATTCATCCTGGCGGTGGAAGTGTGCTGTGTTACCAGAGACTGATGCCATATTTAGGTCAGCAAAGAGCACTTTATGGGCTAGAAACAAGGGGGTTCATTCCAGGGCAGTCCCCACGCACGAGTATTGAAGCGATGGCCACAGACTACATTCAATCTATCCAAGTGTTACAGCCTACCGGGCCTTATCACTTGGCTGGCTGGTGTTTGGGAGGAATGATTGCCTGGGAGGTTGCACAGCAACTGATGATCCAGGGGCAACACGTTTCTCGTCTCATCTTTATTGATGTTAATTCGTCAATGGCGGGTGATCAAATTCCTGAGCCGACCGATTTACTGGCGGGTATGGTTGGTCAAGCTTTAGACTTATCTGCAGTTGATCTAGAGGTGCTGACTAAACATTTGCAGTCTATGAATTGGGAGGATCAGCTTGCCTATGTTATCTCAGAGGCAGAACATCGAAATTTTCCGCTCAGTCCAGGGTTTGGGATGGCGCAATTGGACAGTATTGTGCAAATTAGGCGGGGGCACATTCAGGCTGCACAGAGCTATGTGCCTAAGCCTTATCCGGGTGAGGTAGTCCTACTACAAGCTGAGGGGGGAGTTGCCGCACGGGCTGATGATCCTACGCTTGGCTGGCAGGCTTTAGCTCAGAAGACAACGCTTCACTGGGTTCCTGGAAATCATTTATCTATGATGCGAGAACCCCATGTCAAAGTGCTGGGGCAATACTTCAAGAAATATTTAGATTAAACCGATGAGACCTGAAACAAGCTGCTCAAAATGGACGGCGATTTGATTGCGACAATGATTCTGGTTTTTAACCCTAATAAAGATCAGCAAATCAACAACGTAGCTGATTTACAGTAAAAGAATATGTCTGACTATTATCAACGATGACAGAGAAACTATTAACAGCCACAGAAAAGCCAATTGCCAAGGGCATGGGTGTATTTATATCCATTTGGCTGGGGTCATTTGTCTCGTTAATGGGTAAGCGCTTAACTAGCTTTGCTTTGAATATTTGGATTCTCCAAACGACGGACTCGATCAATTTCTACACACTGGGAGTTTTGATTACAACATTACCGGCTCTTTTTTTAGCTCCTTTTTTCGGTAGCTTAGTCGATCGCTGGCCACGGCGGTGGGTAATGATCATTTCTGAGATTGGGTCTGGCCTATGTATTTTGGCCCTTGCCCTTTTGTTTATTATGGACTCCTTAAAGCTCTGGCATTTATTCGTTTTGACAGGGCTCAATGCTGCTTTTATAGAAGTGGATACGCTGGCGTTTCAGTCTGCTGTTAGTTTGATTGTGCCGTCAGAAGAGTTACCTCGTGCAAGTGGGTTTACTCTCTTGGGTTCGGCTATTGCTCGACTGCTAGCTCCTGTTTTAGCTGGAGCTTTAATAGTCATTATTCAGATACAGGGTATTTTACTAATTGATTGCGCTAGTTTTTTTATGGGTCTAATCCCCTTGCTTTTGTTCCGATTACCAGAAGTAGATATAGCGTTGCTCGAGGGTGATAAAGAACATATTTCTCTAGGAGCGCAGCTCAATCAGGGGTGGACGTATTTAACTAGTCAATCAGGACTGTTTAGCTTAATGACGCTACGAGCAGTTTATACATTTGTCTCTACAGCTGGAATTCTGTTATTTGTTCCTATGCTGCTAAAGTTGACCACGCCTGTGGCTTTGGGGAGTTCTATGTTTGTTGTGGGTCTGGGGGGCGTAGTTGGAGGAGTTTTGATGGGGACTTGGGCTAATCGTCAAGAACAACTCATGCCATTAGTATTTGGCTGTATGTTTTTTACCAGTTTGGCGGCGATCGCAAGTGGATTACGCCCATCTTTGGGGCTCATTATAGCTGCAGCATTTTTCTTCCTCTTGAATTTTCCTCTAATTACAGGGTCTATTCAGGTTATTTTTCAGAGGCAGGTATCCCCTGAACTGCAGGGACGTATTTTTGCCCTGAGTAATGCGTTTGTTGCGATCGCAACTATTGCTGCAATTGTCTTTAGCTCCGTGGTGGATCAGCTTCTAGAACCAATGATGATTTTTGAAGGACCCTGGGCCAACGGAATTGGCCAAATTATTGGTACTGGACCAGGTCGAGGCATTGGCTTAATGTACATTATGCTAGGCGTAATGACTATGCTAATCACCATAATTGCTTATCAACATGTACCCTTGGTAAATATTGAGCAAGAAACTGAAATCTACAGTCAACCTTGCCTCGCACTCTCCGATTTAGACGTAACAAAGTAGCAAGCTTCCAGTGGAAATCAAGATTGTACTGACGCAGCTCTTTAAGGCAAGTATTTGGCAAACAAACCTATGATTACAGTAAGTATAGATCATGAATCTTACTATTAGCCCTGGACACAGGGCAAGAATAGGTGCTGTTGTTGGCGTTTTTGTACCTGTACTCATGCTCATGGGATACTGCGGTACTCTACTTTTGAGGACACGGTGGGGAATCTTTTTTGATGCCGTGATCAGCGTCCTTATTAGCGCTATTGCAGTTGCTCTTCTCAGTGGCACTATTGCACTTATAATTGTTTTCCTTACGAAGCTACCTCGTCTTTTCAGCAGTTATTTGGCTAGTGCATGGCTGGCCCTGCTATTGCTTCTCAATGATTCACCTGTGGCTAATCTTCCTCTAGCCACAGCGATAGTATTAGCCCTGGCCTTGTTGGGCGGCGCTATCGCGATGGTTACATCTCCAAATTTTATAACAATTCGCCTTTCTCAAAAGATATTACTAGGTGTTGTCTTATCTACTACAGCTGCGACCTCATTAGGCTGCTTTATCTGGCTTATAGCTCCGGGTACCGCCCAAGAACTGTTGCCAATGGACATGGGGTATCACCCAGTACTGCAGGCACTTGAGGCTCCCAATCCAGCCAAATTAGGTTCCTACAAGGTGAAGACACTCACCTATGGTAGTGGTGAGGACTGGCGTACAGAGTTTGGTCATGGTGCGCAACTCAGAACGCAACCAGTTGATGGCAGCGCTTTTTTGAATTCACCTCAAGGGTGGATTGGAAATCTAACCGGTTTACATCTGTTTGATGGATGGTTCCAATTGGTTCGGCAACGCTATTGGGGATTCGATCGCAGCAATCTTCCCCTCAACGGTCGAGTTTGGTATCCAGAAGGCGAAGGGAAATTTCCTTTAGTCTTGGTTGTCCACGGAAACCATCTTATGCGTGAGTACTCAGATCCTGGTTATGCTTACCTAGGAGAACTGTTAGCTAGTCGTGGATACATTTTTATTTCAATAGATGAGAATTTTCTAAATAGTGATTGGTCAAACGACTATAAAAAAGAGAATGAAGCCCGCGGATGGCTAATGCTCGAACACCTCAACGTATGGCGATCATGGAATACAGAAATTGGCAATCCTTTTTATCAAAA
This sequence comes from Leptolyngbya cf. ectocarpi LEGE 11479, assembly GCF_015207065.1. GTDB lineage: Bacteria > Cyanobacteriota > Cyanobacteriia > Phormidesmidales > Phormidesmidaceae > Leptothoe > Leptothoe ectocarpi. The sequence goes on from NZ_JADEXP010000011.1 coordinate 39,007, forward strand.
GGTAGACTTGGATAGAATCTCCTTAATGGGGCATTCACGGGGGGGTGAAGCTATTAATTTTGCAGTAGCGTTTAATCATCTTCAATACTATCCCAACGATGCAAACGTAAAGTTTGACTACGGTTTTAATATCAGATCTATCGTAGCTATTGCCCCGGTTGACTTCCAATCCTTCTACCAATCTGCCCCACTAGAAGATATCAACTATCTTGTGCTACAAGGAACCCATGATGCCGATGTTTTTCGCTTTTTAGGAGACCGACAGTACAAACGGGTCAAGTTTACTAAAAAAAACTATAGGTTCAAGTCCTCGATCTATATTTATCGGGCAAATCATGGGCAATTTAACACTGTCTGGGGTAATCGAGATCGGATACTGCCCTATGGTTACTCCTTGAATACCAAACCTCTGCTCACGGGAGAAGAACAACGACAAATCGCAAAAGTCTACATCAGTGCATTTCTTGATACTACCCTTAAAGATGAAGAGGTTTATCTGCCAATCTTTCACGACTATAGGCTAGCCGCCGACTGGTTGCCAAAAACACATTACATTAGTCGCTTTGAAGACTCACGTACACACATTGTTAGCGATTTTGATGAAGATATCGATCTTACAACTACAAGTATAAACGGCGGTAGCCAAGTGGGTGAAAATCTTAGAGTTTGGACGGAAAAAGATCTTGGGTTCCGCATAAGTAATACCAAACGCCAAAACCAGGCTGTTTATCTTGGCTGGGAATATAATGAGGCAGATAGAGATTGGATTAGAACAGATAGTTCAAGTCCTAGCATTGGCGCCATGAGAGATATTCAGCCAGCCAGCTATACCATTACTCTTCCTAGCAATTTCAGGACTCAATGGCCGATAAACTCAAGTTCATCGCTGACGTTCTCCCTTGCTGATGTGAATAAAAAATCTGCTCTGTTCTACGGTTCAGATGCTGCAGATGTGGAGTCAGCTACAATACTTGACTCAAAAAAAGATAAGCAGACTTATAAAAGTATAGAGACAAAAGGTATAGAGACAGACGAATCTGAGAATCGACCGGAAGAGATAGAAAAAAGAACCAAAATACCTATCGATTTCACCATTGAAGTGGAAGATCTAAACGAGCAAACCGCAGCTCTTCCTCTCAGTAAAATTGCAAGTTTACTACCCCCACTCAAAGCGAAGTTTACACGATATAGACCCTGGGAAAAGAGATATGGCTTCTCCAGTGAGTCTGTCCTGCAGACTATTGAAATCCCAATGTTTGATTTCCTAGAGGTTAATGGACAATTTAACCCTAGCCAGATTAAGGCGATCCGCTTTCGATTTGACCGCGTCTCTGTAGGGATGATTATTCTAGATGAAGTGGGGATCCGTTTGACTCAGTCAACAATGCTCCCTACCTAGCCAGATAGTCGGATCTCGGAGCCGTTTTCCGTTTTGATGACATCAATGCGAGTCTGAAACGCTTCGCGAAAATGGGGCATATGGGTGACCGTTAGGATGCAGGCAAAATCTGGTGCGATCGCATTGATCGCCGCAATCAACCGATCGCAGCCTGCCTGATCCTGGGTACCAAACCCCTCATCAATAATCAACATCTGCAGTGCTAGACCCGACCACTGCGCCAACAGTCGAGCCAGGGCCAGCCGAATCGCAAAATTTACTCGAAATGCTTCCCCTCCGGAGTAGGTTTCATAGGGGCGCGTTCCCTGGGTATCCGCAATCAAAATATCCAGGGTGTCGATCAGCTTTTTGCGCCCCGAACGCTGGGTGACAAACTGGACATGGAGCTGGTGGGCACTCAGACGACCGAGAAGTTGGTTTGTTTCTGCCTCTAGCTGGGGTAGCAGATTTTCAATCATCAGGGCCTGAATACCGTTTTTGCCAAAGGCCTGCTGCAGTTCCTGATGGACCCGCAGCTGATGCTGATAGCTGTGGAGCTGCTGCCGCTGTTGGTCCGTCTGCTGCTGCAGGTCGTCTAACTGCTGGAGCTGCTGTTCTAAACGACCTAGCTGAGAGAGCTGCTGTTCTCGCTGGGTCTGATGTTGACCGATAGTGACCTCCAGCTGTTGGATCTCGTCGGTAACATCGGGGAGTACGGTGGCTTCTGTTTCGGCAATCTGCTGCTGGAGGCGGTCGTATTGCTGCTGTTGTTCAGTTTGGGCGGTGGTTAGCTCATGCTGGCGCTGCTCCAGGTCAGGCAGTGTGGTCCGGGCCTGCTGTAGTGCCTGATATCGTAGCTGCCAGGGCTGCATTGTGTGCAGCTGGCTGCGGAGCTGCTGGTGTTGATCAGGACAGTAATCTAAATCTGCTAGGGTTTTCTCCAGGTGCAACAGGTCAGGTGAGGAGGGCCGGTTTAGCTGCGATCGCAATTCCCCTAGGGTCTTTTCAACCTCAGGCTTTTCTGCAGATAGTCTCTCTAACCGCTGCTTTGCCTGACTGAGTTCAGCCTGTTTAAATTCTGCCCAGCGTAACTTTTCCACCTGGTTACGCACCAGGGCATGGTCCCTCTCGTCATATCCCAGCGTCGTTAGCTGCTGTTCTAGCTGCTGATATTCCTGCTGTAGCTCGGTTGCATAGTTGCCCGAATCTAAACACTGTTCTAAATGTTGTCGTTCTTGTTCTAAGGCTTCCAGCTGAGTCTGGGCCTCTGCGGATGAGGAGAGGTGTGCCTGTAGAGCCCCTTGTTCCTGTAGTATGACTCCATAGTGCTCTAGTTCTGTCTCCAGCTGTCGATACTCCCGCCGCAGCACCTGAATTTCACGCTGAGAAGTGGTCAACTGTTCACGAATCACCCACAGACGCTGCTGTAGTATCTCTCGCTCCTGTTGCAGCTGGGCCACAACCTGAGGCCCATGGTCTGCCAACGGACGCTCACACAGTGGACAGGGGGCCTCCGGCTGAGCTAGGAGCGCCAGCCGCTGATCCAGCTGGATTAGCTGTTGTTCAGTCTGCCGCTGTTCAGTCTGGAGTTGGGCCATAAAGTCTCGCCGTTCCTGTCCTTTTTGACGAACCTGGACCTGATAAGCCCGGCGCTGCTCTAGATAGGAGAGCTGATGCTGTACCTCTGTCAGGTTTTGGGATAACTCCGGTCGCTGTTGGATAGTAAGGGTGGCTTGGGTTTGACTAATGGCTTCTAAGCGGGCTTCCAAACGGGCTGATGCTTGTTTTAACCGCGTGTGTATTTGCTGATGCCGCTGCTGGAGCGGGGTGACTTCCATCTGCCGCTGGTCTAGGGTCTGCAGCTGGCGGCGGGCAGTCTGCAGCTGGTTGATGCTAGCTGTCACCGTTGCCTGCTGACTCAGAACATGGTGAAGTTCTGCTATGGTTTCCTCGATTGAGGATAGCTTTAGCTCCAACCGACCAATACTAGTTTGCAACGTAGTTCGCCTTTGCTGTTCCTGGGCTTGTAGGGCAACATATTGAGTTTTAATTTGCTGATACTGCCGAAATTTTTGGGCACAGTCTTCCTCTGAGCGCTGCAGCTGTTGCAGCTGGGCATAGCCGGTTTCGATTTCAGAGGCCGCCGCTAACTCCGCTTGCAGCGTTTGGCACTGTTGCTTGAGATGCTGTAGCTCTGAGTGGCGCTGCTGCTGACTCTGGTGCAAATGCTCAAGGCGTTGTCTGGCTGTTTGGAGTGACTGTTGCTGTTGCTGCCGCTGCTGCTGTTGTTGCTGTAGCTGATCTCGCTGCTGTTGGAGTGTTTGTTGCTGCTGCTGATCGTGGGTAGTCTGCTGCTGGAGCGTTTGATAGTGGGTTGCGATCGCACTCCGCTCCGCCAGCTGCTCCTCTGCCTGGAGCAGGGAAGCTGTCAGCACCTTCATCTCAGCCTGATAGTCCCGTCCCCGCTCCCGAGCCTTCTCCACCAAACGATCATATTGACTAAGCTTTAGCAGATCTGCCAAAATCTGCTTGCGCTCGCCAGGACGTTTCAGCATAAACTCATCCGCCCGCCCCTGCCGCAGATAGGCCGAATGGATAAACGTATCGTAGTCTACCTTGAGATGCTGC
>NZ_JADEXP010000477.1 GCF_015207065.1 Leptolyngbya cf. ectocarpi LEGE 11479
TCCCCTCGGCTATCGGTAGGCAGATCGTTTTATCCCCGGCGACTCCTCGTCGTTTGCGTTTGGCCATCGTCCTTGGCCTCCAAACTCTATGCCCTCATTTTAGCCAAACAAACTGAGTTGGAACTAGGATTACTCGATGAATGACCTCGTCTGTACTATCGCGTCTGTACTGAGTAATCAGAACCCTCGCCAGGGTAAGATGTTCGTACTCATGTAGATAGCTCAGCTCATCGTCTACCGACAGATTGAGATCTCGCACCCAGCTCAGGGCTTCAGCCAGTTTGCCTTGCCTCACCCACAGCCGTGCCCTCAACGCTGCGACCGGGCGCACATCTGGAACTGGCATAGACGTTCGGTGGTAGAGCTGCTCGGCTTCGTCAAGCTGGTCGAGGGCGATCTGGAGACCGCCCTCGGCGGCTTTTAGTCGTGCCTGCATCACCCACCAAAGATATTTAACCCCCGATAGCGAAGCCTGCTGACGTAGCGTTTCACCCTTCAGCAACAGCTGGCTGGCAGCCAACCGATCGCCTTGTTCGTAGTGCACTTCACTCAAGGCCAAATACAGTTCTGGCGTGCCCGGCAGCACCGGGTCGCCCTGCTCTTTTGCCAGCTGTAAGGACTGCTCACAAATATCAATCGCCCGGTGGAGACGCCCCTGGGCCATGCTCATCTGTGCCAGTATCAACGTGCCACCAATGGCAATCTGAGGGAGGCTCATCTGCTTAAAAATTGCCAGACCCTCAGCAAAGGAACGGTAGCCAGCCTCTGGCCTGCCGCTGGTCCAGTAGGCCAGACCAAGCAGGGCCACGGTTGTACCTCGCTCGTACTCCTCATCTTCTGGCAACAGTTCGAGAGCCTGCTGAGCGTACGTCACAGTGCTAGACACATCCCTTAGCGCTTGAGCCCGATAGGCACGGGCATTGGCGATGGAGGCGGGTAAAGACTGCAGCTGGGCGTCGTCCGTAACCGCCAGCGGCTCCTGTGAATCTGCGGCCAGGCATCGTTCTGCGTCTTGCAGACGGGCTTCAGCCGCGTCTAGCTGGCCATCGTTCAATAGCACGAGGGCGTAGGCAACGCTGAGGACGGGCCGATGGCGAATCAGGGGGGCAGGAGTGACGTGATCCAGCCCAGTACGGTGGTTTCTCGCTGACGCCGACGCATGATCGGCCATATTCGCTCTATTAGACCTACCGCGCGTTCAAAATCTTGAGCTGCCAGGGCATGACGAATTGCATCAGAAAACAGATCATTCTGCTCGTACCATTCACTGGCTCGTCCATGCAGCCTGGGTATCTGTTCTGGCCATTCCATCCGGGCCTGAAGCACATCGGCAAATAGGTGATGATACCGATACCATTGACGCTTGTTATCCAAGGGAATGATGAACAGGTTGCTACGCTCCAGCGTTTCCAGCATATCCTGGCTACTGTTTTGGTCGGTAACAGCATCACAGAGATCACCGCTCAAACGTTCCAAGATAGCGGTTTGCAGCAAAAAGTGACGGATAGGATCGGGTTGCCGTTGCAAGACCTCTTCTAGCAGATAGTCCACAATGTAGCGATCATTCCCCGAAAAAGCGGCGACAAAATCAGAGATATTCTCTCGCCCTTGCAGGGATAGCGCCGCGAGTTGCAGCCCAGCGATCCACCCTTCAGTTCGCTTTTCTAAAGCGGTCACATCCGCCGCAGAGATCTCTAACCCCATACCCTGGTGCAGAAAAGCCGCCGCTTCGTCCGGGGTAAACCGCAGGTCGTTCACCCTGAGCTCGGTCAATTCTCCGTGAGACCTTAGCCGAGCCAGGGACAGGGGCGGATCGGCACGGCTGGCAATAATCAAATGCACATGGGGTGGCAAATGGTTAAGCAAAAAGCCGATGCCGCGATGAATGGCCGGGGTCTCAATCCGATGATAATCATCCAAGATTAGGACAATATCTGCTTCAGCGGCAGTCAGCTCATTGAGCAAGGTCATCAAAACTGACTCAATGGGGGGTGGCTGGGGTGATTGTAGTAACGAGTGCGATCGCACCCCTAAACCAGGTTGAATTTTCTGCAGAGCGGCGATCAGATAGCTCCAGAAAACAGCCGGGTCGTTGTCGCTTTGATCTAAAGAAACCCAGGCAGCGCGTCTCGTTGGCACAGCTGCTACCCATTCTGCTAGCAGCGTCGTTTTACCAAACCCTGCCGGGGCTGAAACCAGGGTTAGCTTGCGCTTTGGGTGGATGCAATCGATCAGTTGCGATCGCGAAACCAGAGCAGCAGACCATTGGGGAAGATAAAGCTTGGTCTCCAGGAGAGGAATTCCTGCAATCATAGGCTTACCGCAGCAGTCATGACTACATCATTTGAGGACATCATCAGCTTATGGGCTAACCTGACCGATGCTACAGCTTACGTCCAAGCTCGAAAAAATGTATTGTCTTGCCAAACAGTGGCCGTTTTCTGCTCAATGTTGGCTAAGTCAGTCTCATTCAACATTTGAAATTTCGTAGCAGCCCTCACATTTTCTTCCAACTGCGCAATGGTTTCAGCGGCAATCACGGCACAATGAACTCCGGCCTGCGACAGGGTGTACCCCAGCGCCTGATGCATGCCATCCAACACCCCCGGTTTTAGCAACCGACCATAGGCCGGGACCTTCATCGCCGTGACGCCAACGTTTTGAGCTTGAGCGACTACTAGCACCGTCGGAATAAACGGTCGAGGATGGTGGATATCGGCTGCATTAACTGGAATCAGCGTATGGTCGAATGGATAGCGCTGTAGACCCGTTGCAATCACCTGGGGTTCATGATGACCGGTAATACCGCTAAAGCGAACTAATCCTTGCGCTTTGGCGTCTTCTAACGCCTTGATGGCACCATTGTTGCCAAACAGCGTGTCGAGTTCAGCCTCAAAAGATACATGGTGAAACTGCCAGAGATCGAGATAATCGGTGTTAAGCCGACGCAACGAGCGCTCTAGTTGACGCCAAGCGCCATCATAATCGAAAACTGCTGTCTTACTGGCCAGAAAGATCTCGCTTCGATACGGGGGCAACACTTTGCCTAAATACTGTTCACTCGGTCCATAGCTTGCGGCTGTATCAAAATAACGAATGCCTAGGGTTAAGGCTTGTTGGATCTGGTCTATGGCCGCTTGCTCCTGATCGGGGCTTGACAGTGGCGTGCGACCGGCTCCACCTAGACCCAAAATGGGTAGCTCTACTTGAGTACGTCCCAATATCCGCTGCGGCATTGCGGCAGGTGTTGTTAACGAGATAGGCGACGAAGCGGCCTCGACCAAAGCGGTATCCGCCTCGTCCAACGGTGCTGCAGTAGGCTTCTGTTGCTGTGTCGAACATCCAATCAGACCTAATGCAGTCGTAACGCTAGTTGCAAGAAACTGGCGACGACCGTTTCTACGATAGATTTTCATACTGTCGCGATGGCTTGGCGGCTGTTTCTTCTGTTATAGCGTTGGTCACATCAGTTAGGACACGTCGTATTAGGAAAATAGCCCTATGCAGAACAAACCTGCCCCGGCAGAATACCTCTGATTGAAAATCATAGAAGCGGGGGATAGGCATTTTCCACCAGCATTCATCGCGCCCATGTAGCTGACTTCATCTGCATAGGGGTTCCAGTCATAGAAATCAGCGGAGCGGACCGGCTGACCACCAGTATAGTTTTGAAGAAATGGCTCAGCGACTGGGGTGCTGCCGGAGGTATTTGAAACAAAACCATCCACTGCATTTACGCCAGCCTGTGTGCCCTTAATCGTATCTGTGATCAGGTTCACCGTCGGACCAAACGCGCTGTCCC
>NZ_JADEXP010000478.1 GCF_015207065.1 Leptolyngbya cf. ectocarpi LEGE 11479
CCATACGATAGCGCAACAGCTGACTCTGCTCAGCCAACATCTGTAACGCCTCTGCCGGTAGCCCGGCAAAAGGAGCTACATCGCTGAGGGATTGACGTATAGGATTTACGGTATAAGTCATAAGTTATCCACGTTAACGATGCACACGTAGGCTCAGGGTTTACTAGGGCAAAAGTGGCTGGACAGCCGTGCCCTGGGTCGTTTCCCGCAGCCATGCTGTAAAAAGTTCATCTATCAGCCGCTGACGCATGGCATCGTCAAACTGTGCTGGGACAAACTTTTCTAGACGAGTAATCACATACCACTCACCAATGGGAGTAGGGGACCACAGCTGTCCTGGCTGGCTGACAGACAGCATGCGGCCAATCATCGGATGGGGCACACTTAGCTCCACAGGCCCAATTAAGCCCCCCGTTTGAGCTTCTTGGCCTTCAGAATAATTCCGAGCCAAATCAGTAAAGGAATCACCATCGTCATTGAGACGAAAGTAAAGCTCCTGAGCCAAGCTAGGGTCTTTAGTCCTAATCAACGAGTACAGCACCCGATCCAGCTTGACCTTACGTTCTAGAAAGTAAGACTCCACCTGTTTGCCCCAGGTGTCTTCCTTAAACTTAGTAATTTTGGCCTCGCGCAGCGCCGTCATATACATCTGCTCTTGGGTCAGGTTGTACTGGGTTTGCCAAGCCTGCTGCTGTTCTTCAGTGACCAAATTACGCTGACGGCAAAATGCCTTATAGGCCTCTTCAGGATCGCAGGCTACAGACTCAATCGCCTGATCAACCACCACCTCCTGCACCAGCCTAGGCAAAAGCTGATGCTGCTGTAGTTGCTCTAGCAACATCCGAATATCAAGCTCGGAATCGCCAATTTTCAAAACTGCTGTCATGATGAAAACCCTGATGGAGTGGGCACTATAGCGTTATGTCTGGGGATAGTTGGACAGGATAAAGGTGAAGAGAGCCGAATAGGCTCCAGCTGCTTAAAACAGTACCTAGAGCTGGCATCAGGGATAATTGCCTAGGCAACTCTAAGCTAGCATCAGGAATAATTGCTACGGCGCTTATTTTATCGGTTTGAGATAATTTTATAGATTGGCGTAATAGAACTTCGATTAAGCATTCCCAAGGATTTCACACACTAAACAAGTTTTACATATGTGTACGTATGTATAGGTATGTATATGTAAGGTTCTGGCGTTGCTGATCTCCGATATGAATTTAATCCGCCAAATATTGGCTAGCAGCACATTTCACCGCTCGGTTCATTCCTGAAATCAGCAACGGCAGTTTTCTAGCTACCTCTTCACAAATAGCGTTTGAAATTCCGGTTGTTTTTCCGTACATTTTCGCAATCGGTCTAAGGTAATAATCACGGCCATTGGCTTAAAAATAGGCATAACTGCGCCAAAAATGTCTATAGGATAAACGGGATACATCAATTGGAACTAATATCCTGGCTAAAGATTCCAGGACACTGTAAGGACAGCTAGGTAAGGACAGCTAGGTAAGGACAGCTAGCTGGCTGTAGAACGAATTTTGTGAGTCAACGTAATTGAGCCCCGTTATGCAGAAGCAATCCAATAAAGTTCCTCTGATCATTGCTCTGGCGGGGTTTGGCCTCATTGCTGGCGTGTTTGGTGTGGTCGCCTGGCTCACTGGTGGTGGTGGTGGGATTGCGGTACCCACCGGACGTTCAAATAGCGTTGCTAGTCAGCCTCCAGTGTCAGCCGCCGTTCCTGCAGAAGAAACATTAAGCACGGTTCAAAACGTTCCTCAAGGTCTATTTAACTATGGTGGCAGCACCACCTGGATCCCAGTGCATGGACCGGTTCAAGCGGCGATTGCCAACGCATTTCCTGAGTTTCAACTACGATATACACTGCCATCCAGCGGTGCCCCTGGATCCGGTACAGGCATCCAGATGCTGTTGGAAGGGCAGCTCTCCTTTGCGGAATCCTCACGCCCCCTGGAGCCTGCAGAATATGAAGCTGCCCAACAGCGTGGGTTTAGTTTGGAACAAATTCCTGTGGCGATCGATGCCATTGCCCTGGCAGTGCACCCAGACTTGGGGCTGGACGGTCTCAGCGTTGATCAGATTAAAGCAATTTATAACAGTGAAGTGCTCAACTGGTCAGAATTAGGCGGGCCAGATTTACCAATCAGTGCCTACAGCCGTTCGCCAGAGGCAGCAGGTACTGCCAAATTCTTTTTAGAAGATGTTTTAGATGCAGAGACCTATGGTGAGAACGTTATCTTTGTCGAAAACACGACCATAGGATTACGGCAAATTTTTAATGATAGAGGAGGCATTTACTACGCCTCAGCTCCTGAGATCATCAACCAGTGCTCGATTTATGCCATCCCTGTCGCTCCCCAAGGCCAGCCAGCTATTCCTCCCTTTGCAGACACCTGGGAAAGAGGCCAGGCCTGTGTAGGTCAGCCTAACACGGAGAATACGGATGCATTTCGTGACGGTAGCTATCCCCTCACGCGACGGCTGTTTGTGATTGCTAAGGTAGATGGGGCTGAGGATGAAGCCGCTGGCCGAGCCTATGCCAAGATGCTGCTGTCTCCTGAGGGCCAAACCCTGATCGAAGAGGCTGGGTTTGTGGGTATCCGTTAATGCAGCGCATCACCATTAATCCAAATCAGCCTGTAACTGACACGCTACAGCTAACCTGTGAGCAAGCTCATTATTTGCAACGGGTGCTGCGGTTAAAGCCAGGGGATGTGTTTATTGCCCAGGATGGTCAGGGTCAGCAATGGCAGGCTCAGCTGACGGCAGCTGGCCTTGCAAAAATTCTCTCGCCGCTGCACACATTATCACCCCCTGCAAAGCTGGTCCTGGTGGCGGCGTTACCCAAAACGGGTTTTGATGACGTGGTTCGTCAGGCGACAGAGCTGGGTGTAACCCACATACAACCTCTACTCAGTGAACGTACCCTACTCAAACCCAGTCCTAAAAAGCTAGAGCGCTGGCGGCGCATTGCCCGAGAAGCATCAGAGCAGTGTGAGCGCGTCTATGTACCTGAGATCGCTCCCCCTGTGGAATTTACCCAGTGGATGAGGGATGGAGTTACCAACACTGGGAACTATCTTTGTGTTCCCAGGGTCAACGCACTTGGGCTATTACCGTGTGTACAAACACTGCTGGCCGATTCTCCTCAGCAATCGGTTCAGGTGGCAATTGGCCCAGAGGGGGGCTGGACACCTGAGGAAATTACAGTTGCGATCGCACAGGGTTACCAAGAAACCTCTCTTGGATCCGGAATATTACGGGCAACAACAGCGGCACTGACTGCGCTGGCGATTATTTCGTCAGTGCGAGAGCAGCTGTCGTAACTAATGTCTCGTAATTGCTCGGATGCCCAACGATTGGACTTTGATTAAGTTGAAGAAAATATAAAGATTTAATTGGTGTGAGAGTTCCCTGTACTTACTCGGCTAGGAAGTTTGGTATTTGTCAAGCGATCACCATGCACAGTTTTACGAGTGAAAATTATCTAGCCTCAAGATTTTATAAATTGTTGGCGTTAATTCCTATGCCCAGGTTAGCAATTTTGCTTAGTAAAGAGATTTTCAAGAGAGCTGTTGTTATCAATAAATCTCGCGTGTTTGTCCGGATGGCCGACAGATTTAACTTTAGTTAATCTAAAAAAAATTCAGATGAAACAGGTGACTATAGTTTACCTGCATTTGGATATGGGGTTTAGTGTTTATTCAATTCAATCACCATGCAAACTACGACCAATAATTACCACGTCTTTTCAGG
>NZ_JADEXP010000479.1 GCF_015207065.1 Leptolyngbya cf. ectocarpi LEGE 11479
AAGACTAGATCGTGTAAGTCGAGAGAGTGGAGAGATTTTACGTCACGCGCAACAGAGAAATAACAACTCTAATCACTGAGCCAGCCTCTGTCCTGAAATATGTTTTACCTGAGATACGCTTTATCTGAGATTCTCTTTAGTTCTGGGCACGATTGTTGACGATCGAACTTTTCTGATTATCCGTGTCATGGTCAATATCATAGTCAGCCTGAAGATCATCCCTGCGATCGTCATTTAGGCGTGCTTTCAGCCGACTAAAGTGAGTATTGTTATTAACGGGCATATGGGGGGCAGGCAGCTCATTATTGGGCCAATGGTCGATATCACCACAGGCGCAGAGCTGAGCCACGGGCATCACTGTTTGCATGGCGACGGGAATACTGCAGCGGGCACAGTCAGCAATTTCCCACTGCGGAGATAGTAGCTGTTCAACGGTTTCTTGAGTGCCGTCTAAATAGCAGTCACGTCCACCGATGGCCATAATGGTCTTCCAGCAGTCTTTAAATGCACGACTAAACTGATTACCTTCTAAGACAGGGATTGGTCGCTGAGTCAGACGTCCATTTTTAATATGAATGGGCTTACCTAACTGAAACCAATAAGCTAAATAATGCTGAACTTCTTGTTGGGAAGCCATGGACCACCTCGCACTGTGAAATAGGTTTTGCTACAGCACGTCGACTGCCACAGCTTCATCCTAACGCTTTGATTTTACTAGGGACGGAGACGTTAACCTATTGTCAAGATATGTGACGTCTCCACATGTTTAAGATGTTTCCTTAGGTTGTGTTGGGAGGCATCGGTGTGCCTAAACGCTTCAAGTCTAGGGCATAGCCGCCGGTAATTAGGTATACCTGGGTTGCGATCGCACCAATCCGCCGCACCAAATACCCTAGACGATCGCGAAATGTACGCCCTAGTGGATAAGCCGGCACCACACCCCAGCCAGTTTCTTCAGCCACCAAAATTACATCGCAGGGAGGGGACTCTAAGACAGCCATCAGTTCATTCAGGCATACCTGCCATGAGGTATCATCCTGCTCCAGCTGGTTTGCTAACCAGGTTCCCAGAGAATCAACCAATAGACAGCTGTTGATATCCGCTGATTGAATTGAGATCGCTAGATCCATCGGTACTTCTTGGGTTTGCCAACTCGCAGGTCGACGCTGCCGATGTTGAGCAATCCGCTGCTGCCATTCGGCATCTTGAGGGGAGATGGCCGATGTAGCAATGTAGATAACAGGCTTTTGCGTTTGGTTGGCCCAGTGCTCAGCCCATTCGCTTTTACCAGAGCGGGCAGGGCCTGTGATCAGAATCAGCTGGGGCATTAAATCCAATCATGATTGTACTGCGAGCTATCAGCGCTGTAATGTCCCTCGTATAGCCAAGAAATAAAAGAAATGAAGAGTCCAACTGCGGGACCTGCTCCAAAAATAATCAATTCAACACCGCTCATTGCATGGTTTCCATATGTGCTAACTGTGCCAATTATTTCACTGGTACACTAGTAACAACATCAGCGGATGCACTCAAAAAATCTCATGCTGGGGGAGTGAGACTACGCAAATTGCCTGATTAGTCTGATGATTAGTCGGAGGCAGCAGCATGGTGCCGGTGGTCTAGCCACCATAGAACTGTGATCCAAAGCACAACAACAACGAGGGCCACGAATGTAAACTGTGCCACCCAGCTCACCAGTGTGGCCAAAGGCATTAGCTGGCCAACGAAGAATGCTAGGGTGACCATGGCCGTGCCCCATAGGCTAGCCCCTAGAAAATTGCACAATAAAAATTTCCAGTAGGGCATCTGGGCAATACCGGCTAACGGACCGGCAAAAATGCGCAGCAGTGCCACAAACCGGCCAAAAATGACAGCTTTGTCTGCGTTTTGGCTAAATTGTTCACGAATATTGGTCAGAGTCGCTTCTTCGATGCGTAAGAGAGTTCCCAATCGTAATAGCAAAGGCCAGCCGCCATAAAAGCCGACCCAATAGCCTATGCTATCGCCGATGACTGCACCTGCGATCGCACTCAGCAGAACCCAACGATAGAGCAGTTCTTCACTACCGGCTAAAAAACCACCCACGAGTGTTACGGTTTCACCGGGCATGGGGAGTCCCATATTTTCGAGCATAATGCCAAAAAAAATGGCCCAATAACCATAATCTTGAGCCAGTGCTTGAATCGTTTCGAGGGAGAAAAAATCGAACGTCAGCGGGACAGTATGCATAGAGGCGGGTTTATCTTTCTTCTATTTTATTCATTTTTTCTTACATTCGGCAGCCCCAGCGCTATGAAATCATTGGGTTTTTATCTGAAACGTTTGGAGTACCCCTATTTTTATACAGAAAATTGAAGAGAAATCAGGGACACAAACGGTATAACAGCATCCATAAAAAAACCTCTCCCGTAAGAGAGGTGAATTGCTCGGCTCAAGCGGCAGTGTCAAAGCAGCCTTAGGCTTCCGAAAAACTAGCCATTGACGGATTACCTAGCATAGATTGAGGGAATGTTGGTAAATCAAGACAGTGCTGAGTGCGGCGGGTTCTCACTGCCAAACGATAGCTAACATTTTGCAATTCAGCATTTAGCTGGCGATTTTCCTGTTGAATATGAGCAACACGATTTTTAACTGCCAGCATCCGTTCAGAAAACTTTTGCTTGTAGATTTTAGGAAGTTCTTGAACCACCTGCTCTAACATCCGCGTACGGTCGGTTAGCTCTTCAACCGTCTGACGCATCTGATGAATTTCTTCATCGCGACTTTCTATCTGTTCTTGATAGAATGCCACCTGCTTTTCCACGCCTTGTAGCTGCTCTCTCAGGGCTCTGACCTCAGCCTGATGACGCTCAGAAACGTCCGTTGACGGCAAAAAGTCTTGATTGCCTTTTACCAGACGAAAGAGTTCTTGAGATAGCTGTTGCACCAGCTGATCTCTCATATGCAATTCTTCTTGCAGACGAGTTACTTCTACCTGAGCATCAGACGTTTTTAACTTGGTCAATTGGGCCACGAGATCACTCCTACAGTACTAATTCAATGACTTCTAAAGCTGTATTGATTGTGGGATTTTTTAAAAGCTCATACCTAAGTGCCCACAAATTTAGCACCAATTCTGTAAAATGCAAGGTTTTTATTTTTTAGGTTTGTAATTAACCTAAAAAAACGCCGTGATGATTCTCAGATCACCCCGACGTTTTTAGCTTGCATTTAGAGGCCGGTAGAAAACCTTATATAGGCCGACCCATTAAGCCCCTAACGGTGCTTGGGAAGGTGTATCAGCTTCAGCTTCTTCCTGGGGCTCATCGACTACTAGAGTCAAGTAGCGAATAATGTCTTCACTCAGACGCATATCTCGCTCCATAGGGCCAATGGCGGCTCCCGGTGCATGATAGTTCATCTGGATGTAAATACCTTCACGATAGCGATTGATTTCGTAGGACAAACGGCGCTTACCACGATGCTGAGTTTCTAGCACATCGCCACCACCCTCCTTGATCATGTCTTGGTATTTACCAATGATGCTATCGACGGCCTCATCGCTAATATCGGGCCGTAGAATGTACATGGTTTCGTAAAAATGCATGCTGCTCCTTATGGACTCGGGCCTGACAGCATTAATCTGTCAAACAAGGGCTCATCATCATACCAGAAAACCACGATAAGTAACAGGTATGACGCCGAGCTAGAGCGCACCGGCAAACACTAACGAATCTGCATATGTACAGCTTCTGAGATGGTCGGAATCTCTGGATATTCGCC
>NZ_JADEXP010000480.1 GCF_015207065.1 Leptolyngbya cf. ectocarpi LEGE 11479
GGCCTTGACTCAGCGTGGTCATCAAGTTGAGATCGCAGCCCCCGAAAATTCTCAACTCCCTCAGTTAAATGAAGTTCAGCTAATCCAAATCCCAGGCATACTCCAGTCTACGGCCCATACCCAAGGCCGCGATACCCCGGCAATTATGCTGGATGACGCTATCCTCGCCAACCAGTGGACCTATGCCCGCCAGGTCCAACAACACTACGACCTGATCGTCAACTTTGCCTACGATTGGCTACCCTTTTACCTGACACCGTTTTTTGAGACTCCCATTGCCCATTTCGTCAGTATGGGCTCCCTCAGTCGAATCATGGATCGGGCCATTGCCCAGGTAAATGAAAAGTTTCCAGGCACCCTGGGGGCCTACACCCAATCCCAGGTGGATACGTTCCCACCAGGCATCTCCTGGCAGTTGCTGAACAGCGCCATTAATCTGAGTCAGTATAGCTACTGTGATACACCTGGCCCCGACCTGGTTTGGCTAGGACGCATCTCCCCCGAAAAAGGTCTCGAAGATGCGGTAGCGGCCGCCCAACGGACAAACACGCCCCTAAAAATTCTAGGGAAGCTGGAAAATCAGGACTATTGGGATACCATTCAAAAGACCTATCCCCAAGCCCCCATAGACTATCTAGGATTTGTCAACACCCAGCAGCTCCAAGCCATTGTCCGCTCATGTCGAGGATTGCTGATGACCCCCCGCTGGGTCGAGGCTTTTGGTAATGTGGCAATTGAAGCCCTAGCCTGCGGTGTCCCTGTAGTGGCCTATCGTCGCGGTGGCCCAGCCGAAATCATCGACCATGGCAAAACCGGCTGGCTAGTGGAACCAGATAATGTGGATGGCTTAGTCAACGGCATTCAACAGCTGGATCAGATCAATCGCGCCCATTGCCGCCAGCAGGCAGAAACCGAGTACTCGCTACCAGCCCTGGGGGAACGCTTTGAACATTGGTTTGAGAAAATTATTAAGCAGGCTCCCTAAGACCAAATTTTTCGTCGATTATGTGAAGTGGTTACGGGTTACAGCTCGGTTTGCTTCCCCGGCCTTCTTTCCCCCTTTCTCCCTTGCCCATGCTTTCCATTCCTCTAATCGAAATCACTCAACTTATAGAACGGCTAGCCGATTATCCTGAAGCAATGCGATCGCTCCAAGAAATCGAAGATTGTGACGGTGATCTCAATGATGCCGCTCTATCGTTAGCGCTCAGGGCAGGCTTGGAACCCACAGAAAATGATGGGTGGCTAGAGGGATTTGCCAAACGCTATCGACACATTGCCTGTTTACCAGAGTTTCGGGCCGACCTGAGCACACAGCGAGTTGTGGGCTTGGCGCAACACCTCAGCCAAAACAGCGAATGCCCAAACCTTTTAGCAGTCCCCGTTGCCCTGTATATCAGCAAAATCGGTGTGGACAGCTTTTGTCAGAGTTTCGACAATAGCCGGGTATCACCGGAATGAAATCATCCTGAAAGTCAGCAACACCTAAATTTTCCATAAAGCAACTTTATAAATGTCCGGGCATTCTAAAGCAGACGATACAATCAGGCCGAGTTGCTTTTTAGATAAACAGTTTTCACCCTAAAAGCGCTCCCAGTTTGGATAGTCCATACGTCTTCACATACAGCTTTACAGCGGAATTTGATACCTACGCCCTGTATTTATCAAATCAGGAGCGATATGCCACCCATCCATGTCTCAGATGACAGATGCTGGGATGCCATCTCTAACACCACAGACACACTAACGATTTAATTTTATTAGGAGCTTTGGAATGACACGCTCAACTGCCCGCGCCACTAGCGTCACCCTCACCACTCTAGAAGGCGTACCCGGCAAAGAAATTATCGAGCACTATGGCCTAGTTCAAGGCAGCACTATTCGTGCTAAGCACGTTGGTAAAGATATTCTGGCTGGTTTCAAAAATATTGTAGGTGGTGAGCTGACAGCCTATACCGAACTCTTACAAGAATCCCGACAAGAAGCCGTCCACCGGATGGTAGAGCAAGCCAAACAGCTAGGTGCCAATGCCGTTGTCAATGTCCGATTTGCCACATCCTCAGTTGCCCCCGGAGCGGCTGAACTATTTGCCTATGGTACGGCGGTAAAAGTCCAGTAGAGCAAGGGTGATAACAGGCATTTTGGGATATCACAATGGAACAAATTATCGTTTTTCTGATTTTGATTTCAGTCGGTTATTTTTGGGGTAACCGTCGCGAACAGCAGCACTACAAAGACATCAAACAGCGTGAAAAAAGCACGCTCCATGTACCAGTCATGAACTGGGGCGCTAAGCAAGATTTGCCCTATGCCCACGAGGCTGAAATGTTTGTAGGCAATGTTGTCGTTGCCAATGATTATTTCAAAACCATATCGGCCAGTTTACGCAACCTCGTCGGTGGACGGGTCACGGTCTATGAAACCCTCATTGATCGAGGACGGCGGGAGGCTATGTTGCGAATGAAAGAAGCCGCCATTGACTGGGGTGCCTCACAGGTAATTAACGTGCGTTTTGAAACCTCAAATATTGCCGGACAAAACCAATCAAACCCAGGTGCCGTTGAGGTCATGGTCTATGGCACAGGCATTCGTTAATCCGGCAGACCTGTAAGAGACTAAACCCAGATGAAATACACCCCGCGTGAAATAGTCCATGAGGTCAATATTACGCCGGTACATCCACTGGTTAACTTTGGCTATCTGATCGGTACGGTCGTGGCAGCGGGGGTGGCTATTTATGCCAGTCTGGGGGTAATCGGCGCTCAAATTGCAGCGCGTATCGGACCAGAAACAGAGGCCAAAATAGGAGAGGTACTTTTTGAGCGCTTATTTGTTGGGACTAGCGTGATCGAGGAGGGAGCGCAGTATGACTATACGCGGTCCCTGGCAGAATCCTTATTGAGCGATGACCTCAAGCAGCGTCCGAAGCTCCAAGTCCACATTCTGGATGAGCCGATTCCCAATGCCATGGTGATACCGGGGGGACATGTCTTTGTTACCACCGGTCTGCTAGCAGATATCGAAACGGAAAATGAACTGGCCTTTGTGCTGGCCCACGAACTTGGCCACTTTGACAATCGCGATACCCTACGTGGCTTAGGGCGATCTCTTGTGTTTTTAAGTTTGCACAGCCTGCTGGGACTGAGCGGGGTGCAGCTGCCTCCGATGCTAACAGGGTCAGTAAATTTGGCAGATTTACACTATAGCCGCGACCAAGAGCAACGGGCCGATGTCTATGCCTTTGAAATCATGTACGAGCGCTATGGCCATGTGGATCATGCCCTCGATTTTTTTGAGCGATTGAACGAGCAGGAATTGGATCTTGGGGTAGCTGACCGTTTACTAGAATGGCAGTCCACCCATCCACTGACAGAATCGCGGATTGACTATTTGGAGGCACTAGCAACTGAACGGGGCTGGGCGTTAGAAGGTGAAGCCACCGCACTGCCAAACCAGTAAGTACTTTTGAAATGGCTATGATGGAGGCAGTTAGCACTAGCTAAATCATGCCTTCTCCGCTCCCTGGAATGAACCCCTTTATCGAGCAGCCAGAGCTATGGTCAGAGTTCCATAGCCGGATGATTGTTGCGATCGCAGACACCCTCGATGATTTGCTCAATCGCAACTACCGTGTGGCTGTAGAAAAGCGAGTTTACCTAAGCCAGGATGATGAACAAGTACTAATCGGCATTCCCGATGTAGCTGTCACAGCTTCTGCAAGCCGATCAACCGATAGTCGCCGTTCTGT
>NZ_JADEXP010000481.1 GCF_015207065.1 Leptolyngbya cf. ectocarpi LEGE 11479
CCCAAACCTCGAAAAACACGAAAGGCACGAAAGGCACGAACCAATACCTCCTAAAACGTTGTTAGTGTTCTGATGGAACTATGGCTAGGGCATTACAATGTCCTAATCTTGGAATTTGGAATTGCTGTTTGGGAATACAATTAGCATTGTCGCCAATGTAATACGAAATATCCGGCTGAAATTCATCGCTGCCGGATTTGCGATAAGAGCAAGCATCACGGGGATCGAGGGGAAGCCCCGTAACCATACCGAAAAGACCAATAAGGAGCATTAAAATAGCATGGTCTCTGGCATGATCTGAGCCAGTTGGCATCGTTTCAATCCTCGCTTTGCCGTTGTAATAATAGGTCTTATGGTGTTGATGTTTAGGCTGCTCGATCAGCTGCACGAATTCATCCCAGGTCACTGGGGTCCAAGTATCTGTAGAGATAGGGGAGCGTAGTAAGGACATAGCCCTCATCAGGATTGAATTCGTTGATAGACCCATTCTAGAAGATCTGCCGCTCTTGGCTACTCAAACCATGATTTTAGAAGTTGCTATCCTCAATGTTAAACTAGGTGAAACAGAGGCTTTTGAAAAGGCATTTCAGCAGGCACAGATCATCATTAGCTCGATGGCGGGCTATGGCGGCCATCAGCTGCAAAAGTGCATCGAAAAAGACAATCGCTATATTTTGTTGGTGACCTGGCAAACCCTGGAAGATCACACCCAAGGTTTTCGCGGGTCAGAGGAGTATCAACAGTGGAAAGCGTTGTTACATCACTTTTATGATCCGTTTCCCACGGTGGAACATTATCAGCTAGTGACCGGTACTCCAATGCTCAAATCACTCAACTAAACAAAAATATCGACTGGAAATTGGCTCGAGGTGCTGCATTTGCCCTCTTCCTAAATCCTTCTCCCCCAGGGAGAAGGACTTTGAGGTGGGGGAGAAGGACTTTGAGGTGAGAGATTTAAATCTCTTTTAGCACTTTGCCGAGAGCGCTTAGAACACGATCTACATTCTCTGGCTGACTGTTGTAACCCATCAGGCCAATGCGCCAAACCTTGCCGCCCAGCTCACCCAGACCGTTGCCGATTTCCATATTGTGATCGGACAGCACCTTGCTGGTCACAGCTTTGGCATCAACACCATCGGGCACATTAACGGTAGTCAGCGTCGGTAAACGATACTCCTTATCCACGTGACAGCTGAGACCTAGATCGGCCAGACCATCCCATAGCTTCTCAGCTGTTTTTTGATGACGCTCCCAAGAGTTTTCTAACCCTTCTTCAATAATTAGACGCAACGCTTCGCGGATGGCATAGGTCATGTTGACCGGTGCGGTGTGATGGTAGGTACGGCCCTTACCCCAGTAGTTGCGCAGCAGCGAGATATCCAAGTACCAGTTGGCCACCTTAGTCTGGCGCTTATCCAGCTTTTGCAGAGCCCGTTCGCTCATGGTGAAAGGAGAACTTCCAGGAGGGCAGCTGAGACCTTTCTGGCTACAGCTGTAGGCCATGTCCACTTTCCATTCATCTAGAAAAATGGGAATAGCGCCCATGCTAGTAACGGTGTCGATCAGCAGTAGACAGTCAAATTCACGACACAGATCGCCCACGCCTTCGAGGGGCTGACGGGCTCCGGTGGAGGTTTCAGCATGGACCAGGGCTAAAATCGCTGGACGATGCTCTTCAAGAGCAGACCGTAGTTCGCTAAGGCTAAAGACTTCCCCCCAGGGTTTGCTGATGCTGCGCACATCAGCGCGGTAGCGGCTGGCCATATCCACCAGACGATTGCCAAAGTATCCGTTGATCCCAACTAGAACCACATCCCCTGGTTCAACAGCATTCGCCAGAGTGGCTTCCATGGCGGCAGACCCAGTACCGCTGATGGGTAGCGTCATTGGGTTCTCGGTTTGCCAGACGTAGCGCATCATGGATTGCACTTCGTCCATCAGGTCCAGATAGGCCGGGTCCAGGTGACCGATGGGCTGGCGATTCATGGCGGCGACCACGTCCGGATTGGAGTTGGAGGGGCCGGGACCCAGCAGCAAACGCTCGGGAATATCTAGCGCTTTGGGGCTAATACGAAAGGTGTCGTTGATCTTGGGTCGGGATGCGGTCAGACTCATAACGATGATTAACGGATTGGGACTGCTAGCAAATGGTAGCTAATGCAACAAAATGTTTTTTTATTGTCTGATGTAATGGCGCATTCGTTCAATCAAGAGATCTGCTGCTAACGGCTGCTGTGGGGCATAATGCTCTGCATGGCCGCAATGTCGGTACTATTACGGGTTTTAATTCAAGACTAGATAAAGGTGAGTGTGGTGCAATTAGAGGATTTGAAAGAATTGTGGCGATCGCAACCCGACGCTGAGTATCGATGCGATCGCACCCTCAACCTCTACCAGACGTCCACTCAACCTAGCCTCGTCACCCAGGCCGCCGCCGGACGACAGCTCAAAATCACAGCCATTGACCCAGACGGCATCCGCGTGGTTCTCAGCGCTGACAATTATCCAGGCTGGCTGCGGCTAGACGCTATTGCCGAGCTAACCCTGGCGACCGCCCCCTACCAGCCCCCCACCGTCACCCGTCGCGATATCGAGCAGGCTATTCCTGGGGCCATTGCCTTTACCCAGGCCGCCATGGCCGTCTCCAATGAGTATCTGTGGGGAGGTACCGTCGCCCCTAACTACGACTGTTCGGGGCTAATGCAGGCCGCCTTTGCCTCAGTCGGGGTACCCCTGCCGCGCGACTCATATCAGCAAGAAGCCTTTACAGACACCATTAATAAAGGCAATCTACTGCCAGGGGATCTGATTTTTTTTGGCCCCTCCGAGCGCACTACCCATGTCGCCCTGCACCTGGGCGCAGGCCGCTACATCCACAGCTCCGGCAAAGATCAAGGTCGCAACGGCATTGGGATTGACTCCATTGTGGATCTAAGCCATCCTGTCAGCCAAACCTATGCCCAGCAATATCGCTGCTGCGGTCGTATTATGGAGGGCTATCAGCCTCAACCAAATTAAAAGTCTGGGTTACAAAATCAACCAATTTAGGTGGAGACGCGGTTTAATAACGTTGTCGATCTGATACCCGTGACCACTCACACTTGTTTTATTTCGCCGTTTTATGCGCTGGCTTTCCCCAACCATGGTTAAACGCACCCTTCGCTGGCTGTTGTTCGGCGGTATTCTCTTCTTTCTTGCCAAAACCCTAAAGGATCACTGGCAAGAGGTTAGAAGTCTGCAAATTACAGGTGCTACCGTGGCACTGCTGACCATTGCCCTGGGTATCACCCTGATCGCCCATATCTGGTCAGGGTGGGTGTGGCATCTGATTTTGCAGACGATTGGCCAGCCTCGGGATAGTCGCTGGTCTACGGTGGTCTATCTCAAAACGAATATTGCTAAATATTTGCCGGGAAATGTGTGGCACTTTTATGGCCGGGTGCGGGCGCTCCAGTCCACTGGGTCGTCTACGGGGGCGGCTATTGTCGGGGTATTGCTAGAACCGTTACTGATGGCAGCAGCGGCCCTGGGGTTAGCGGCCATTAGCTTTAGCATCACCGTATCCAACGACTGGCGGTTGTTATTCCTCTCTGTTGGGGCGCTGGTGGTGATGCTAGTGGCCATCCATCCGCGTTTTCTCAACCCATTATTGCGAAAGCTGGGCAAAGCGAAGGCCCAGGCCCAGGGGATGACGGTGATTACCAGCACGCTGAGACTACAGGCC
>NZ_JADEXP010000482.1 GCF_015207065.1 Leptolyngbya cf. ectocarpi LEGE 11479
CCCTAAATGCCACGGCTAATCTAATTCGTTTAGAAAATGGCGGCACCATTAACGCGGCCACCGCTGCTGGGAATGGGGGTAATATTGAGCTACAAACGCCTATTTTGTTATTAAGGCAGGGTGGCAATATTAATACCAATGCGGGTAATGCTGACGGTGGCAATATTGCCATTGACACTGCATTTCTAATTGCCCTCGAAAACAGCGACATTACCGCCAATGCCATGCAGGGTCGCGGCGGACGGGTAAGTATTACGGCCCAAAGTATTCTCGGTACCGAGTTTCGAGAAGTTGTAACTGCCGAGAGTGACATTACGGCTACATCAGCTCTGGGACCTGAGTTTAATGGTGTTGTCGAACTGAATACGCCTGAATTAGAACCCGATAGCGGCCTAGTGGAGCTACCCACTGCTCTCAACGATCCGACAGACCAAATTGTTGCGGGTTGCCTAGCCGATAGTAACAATCGCTTTGTGATTGGCGGTCAGAATGGGCTGCCGTCAAATCCTACCCAGCAATTGCAGACAGCTGGCAGCTGGCAAGACTGGCGTTTTTTGAATGAGGTCACTCCAACAGCGGCGGCTACCAACAACTTACCTACAGCGGCACAAACAACCATCTCCAATGCCCCGTCGATCCGCGAAGCCAGCTATGCAAAGGTCAATGAAAATGGCCAACTTGTACTAGCCAGCTCAGCTGAAACCACCAGCTTTAGCTCACATGCCTCAGGGGGGGAGTGCGCCGCCCATCGCGACAGCTGACGCATACTCCTAAACCATATCAGGATCACACCCATATCCTTGACTTGTAGCTAATGAGAGCATCAACAACCGCTTAAGTGATAGTATCCGGAACACTCAAACGGTTGCTATAAAATAAGTTGAACAGTGCTCACAGGGACTCCTTAAAGACTGTGATGGCTATTAAACCCAGAACAATGGCGACTAATGGTTTTAGTAGCATGGCTACAAAGCCAATAATATGGTTGGTAATCGGCAAAATATTCAGAATATGGGTCAGGGAAAGTGCGATCGCAAGGCCAATCACCAGCCAGACTAAATAACTCAATGCTTTAAATGTAAGTTGCATCAGCGGAGAGTACGAATAGCGTTTCATCACAATAGGCTCATTGACAACAGATGAAGAAGATGACGTCAAAATGTTTTTTGAATACTTAAGAGCCTGTAGCTCTTCACGAGTAGCAGCCAGCGACTCTTGCAAATGAAGCAATTGCCAATACAGATGATGACAAGCCTGAGGAGAATAAACACTCTGACAAGGTAACGAAATCTGATCGAGAGGCAACACAGATTTCTTAACGTCCGGCATCAAGTACGGAGTAGCAATACTAACCATAAGTCCAGCCCTCTTACTGATATATTCATGTAATACATTATCAGCTTTTTGTATGTCAAGTGTATGTCATTTTATTATGTGTGTTCTTTAAAGACACAAATTCTTGATTGAAATACGTTGACATTTTTAGGGTTTAGTCATTAGGCTTATCGACTAGGGATGTATTACAGAAAGCATTTTTGTATTAACAAAAAGTAAAATGAGCGTTAAGAAGTTAGTTAGTTTTCGCCTGCCCGAAGAACTCATTGCAGCGCTTAGGGTTCGTGCTCAAGGCGATGGTATATCAATGACAGAACTGGTCTTTCGTCTATTAAAACAGGGGTTAAGTGAGTCAGGAGACGCAGAAGCGGAGCCTCTAGAAGCGCTGGTGAATCAGAGGGTCGCCAATAAAGTAGCGACCCTCGAAGCTGAATTTCACAAGCTGCAAGATGAAAAAAAACAAACTGACTCGCTGGTTTCCAGCCCTTTATACTCTTTACTAATGCAAAGTGCTTTTGAACAAAGCCAGGACTTTAAAAATCGAGAGCGTCTGGATCGGTTGGAAAAGATGGTTGAGCAGCTAATCCAGGCTCAATCTGACAGCCATCCATCATGACGTAGTTTAGAACTTCACCAAGTTTCAGCCCTAATTGCGTAGTAATTTTAGTAGCATAGTTGTGTGTTTGAGTGAGTATATCGATGTTTTTGAGCCTACCCACCAATCAAAGCCATGTCTTCTACAATCTGCTCAAGAACCGCTCTGATTACAGCCAATGTGTTTCAAAACTGTTTATCCAGAAGCTACGCCTCTAGGAGTTATCACACCAACATACTAAGGCGTTTAATTGCTACTCCCATCGAGTGGTATATCTCAGATATTGACTTTGACCTGGCATTTACTCTCAGAGAGTTATACAAGCTAGATGTTAACTCTCAAGAGAGTAATTCAGTTTGTCAAGAGGTCCGTAAAAACTTACGTAACTGTCGGATCACGTCATATGTTTTAGAAGAGTCTCAGCATTACGCCATTAATTTCTATGATGCGTTACGGCTTGCCTGTGCAGTTGAAGAATGTGTTGACTACATTGTCACTTGGGAGCCGACATCGTTTGTTCGCAATCCTCATGAACGTAGAGCATTAGAACAGCAGGGATTTTTTGATTTAACCCTGGATTCTGAAGATGCTGATACAAGCATGCATTTACCCAAAACTATTGGTGTGTTTCCTCCCAACCGTTTTTGGTCTCATCTACAGAACCAGACTAGTAGAGAGCAGCCTTCTAGAATGACAAGTTGTTATATTCATTTTGAAAGTTTGAGTCTTCAGTTGGGCGGTGGCAGTTTTAGCCAAGCTGATATTATTCTTCGCGATCAAACGGGGCATCGTATTAAGGGAGGAGAACGAGGCTCTACTCCTTGTGGTGCAACGTTGAAGGCTCTAGATCAAGCTATCGATCGGTGCCTTCATTTACCCCAGAGAGAACTCATCAACTTTTCCATTCCACCTATCATTGGTGGCCCTGATGCCTTGGTTGAGGTGTCATTAAATATTGAATGTGCAGGTCAGCTATTTCCAGCCAGTGCCCGCCATAATAGTGTTTATCATGCCTGTGCTGAAGCTTACATCAACGCAATTAACGAAATTGCCGAAGCTTTTCATTTTGGTTAGTGCCCTATAATCAAACACCTCCAAGCTGAGTCTAGTCGCGTTCTCTACAGCAAAACGACGGGGCTAGTCATCGACAATCACTCCTAAATAGAGCCTCACAAACTTTTGAGCTGCTTCAATATTTAAGACTTTCAAAGCCTCAGCAATAAGAGCAATGTTCTCAGCACTGGGATCTAAACCGTGATACCAGCGTCCAACATTTGCACGACTAATTCCCATGGTTACAGCCAGTTTATTCTGACTAATACCGTAAGTATCTAAAACCTGCTTTAGTGCTGTACTTGCCCGTCCCATACTCTGATCATGTCAGAGCCGATCCAGAAGGTAAATGTCACACTTGTGAATACATGCACATCATGTTAATGTCACATTTATGGATACATTAAACCATTCTCACTATGCAAGAATTCATTCCCAGCCCCGATATTTACAATGTTCCACCTCAATCTTCGCCGACTCCGACAGACCCCCACCGAGAATCGGTCCTTATTACTCTTGTTGGGTCAACCATCGCCCTGAACCTAACCATCAAACACCTCCACAAGCTTGGCTTTGCGGAATCTGATGCCTGGAGTAAAGAGCAAATCGAACCGAAAAGTGGTCAATCAATGCGAGTGCTGAAAAAATGGATAAGAGTATAGTGCACAATCTAAACACTTACAATCTGACACAGTTTATAGA
>NZ_JADEXP010000483.1 GCF_015207065.1 Leptolyngbya cf. ectocarpi LEGE 11479
ATTTAAGATTAATCATACTGCTGAGCATATAAAACACGGTGATATTTCTTTTCGTGCAGCATTATTTATTGGTGAAATGGGAGCACAAATAAAATTTTTTCGAGGCACCTCTTTTGAATCAGCTTCATCTGGTATTGACATTTATGTTAAAGGTATGTTTGTCTGTCGAACAACAGAATTTTCTCCGTCATGGGCTTCATATGTCAATGGGGTGATTGATTTTGATAATTTAGATTTAAGTCTTTCGCGCGAGGAGGTGAAAGAGAACAGCTTATACAAGAAATATAGAGAAATTGTTGAAGGCAGGATTGCTGAACGTATTCGAGAACTAAAAGGAACGGACAAGCTTCAAAAAATAGTAGATCTTCATAGAGCTGACTTATTGCAAGGACTTGCTATCGTAGGTGATAAAAAAGTTTTTGGTGGAGGACGAACCCTTCTTGATGAGCTAATTGAGTTTATTCCCTTTGAGACGTCACATGGGAGAACTTTTTTGCCAAAATATATTGAATCAATCAATGATGCCTCGAAAAGGTTCCGGAAATGTGAAGAGAATACTATTTATTGTGTCTCTCAAAAAACTTCTGGAGCTAGTGAATCTATTTTGGCAGAAGATATGGGCTGGCCGGTGATATTTACTTTGCCAATTGAGGAGAAAATAATTGAAGATTTCGTGAAGTCAAATAATTCTTATTCTAGAAAGAAAATGACTTCTGACGATTTTTTTACTGATAAACAAGATGAGATAGATAGCCTTATAAAAATCTTATTCCAACAGCAAATGAGTCAAGTTAAAGCTCCTGAAAGCTTAGCTTATAAAGTGCGAAGTTTTCGGAAGTCTGTTCCTGCAATGTTACTTGTTGAGGGCTCTAATGATGAAGACTCAGCTAAATTCTTTAAGATGCTAGAAAGAGCTTCAGGTGATAAAGATCTTGAAGATAATGAGATGCTAGCAATAATGAAAAAATTAGCTGAAAGATTTCAGAGGGATTCAAGTAATAGAACGCTTTATGTAAACAGCCAGAATGATATCATAAAAAGCCTGGTTCAAGTTTATCGTACTGATCCAACAGATAAATCGCTTTTACTTACTGCTAGAGCAATTTATCACTCAGCACTGCTACAATCAGCACATGGCACGCTTTCTCCCCGTGATGCAGAAATCATAATTGAAAATTTTAATGAAACACTAGAAGAAGTATTATCTCTCACACTTCAAGTTAAAAAAACGGAAATAGAAGTAGAACAGCCTGAAGAAGCTGTTGGTTCTGATGCTCCTACTGAGTCTGTTGAACCTTATGTTTTCTGCGTGCACTCTTTCAGTTCTAATTCTGTATTAGCTGCTATCGATCAAATAAAGAATACTGTTCCAAACTTATTAGGTATTCAGGCTCTTTCAGCTAGTGATGAAGTTCGAGAACTAACGGTTCCTGAAAATGTAAAAACAATGATAAGACAGTGTAAGTTTGGTGTCGCAGATATCACTGGGAATAATCCCAATGTGATGCTTGAAATTGGTATGTTGGAGATGCTTGGAAAGCCAGTAGTAAAAATACGTGATGCAAATGATAAGGCTCAGATACCAATAGATATTGGAGTTGATTTATACTGTGTATACAATTCATGGGAAATAGGAGCAGGGAATTGGGCCGTCGATGCTAAATTTCCTGCGAGTGTAAGGAATTTTATCCTAAGAGCTAATTCTATAATTGAAACAAAATTGTAATTGTTCTGATTTGAAATATTCTCCTGTAGGAATATATCCTTCTAAAGAGAACTCTAATGGATAGGTCTTGGTTGACGAGAAATGTACGTTGAGTTACTCTCTATTTATATCTCTTATATCCTTGTGACAACTTTCTCAATTCAACGTTGCCGATTATGTCGCTCATTTTATATCTTTTAGTTGATAAGATTTTGATTTAGCTATAATGCAGGCTAGGCGTGTACATTTAAATAGCCTCCCACCATGCAAAATAACTGTGATAGACTGGATAGGAGTGCATATGTTCAATTAGTAGGCTATTCTGCTGCATTCTCCTCAGTGGTGTAACAGATCAACCTAGGAGATAATATTTCGGACCCACTGTCGTACTGCTTTCCGAATAGCGCGTCGTCCATCGGTACGATAGGTTTCAATTATTTGGGGTAGCTCTTTGATGGGTAACTCAGGTAATGCCAAACTCTTTTCAGATTGAATAAAGCTATCATCCTTCAAGTAGTAAATGTTTAGAACGCCCTGGTCATAACACCAAATTTCTGGAACACCCAAACGGGCATAG
Organism: Leptolyngbya cf. ectocarpi LEGE 11479; assembly: GCF_015207065.1. Lineage (GTDB taxonomy): Bacteria > Cyanobacteriota > Cyanobacteriia > Phormidesmidales > Phormidesmidaceae > Leptothoe > Leptothoe ectocarpi. The sequence goes on from NZ_JADEXP010000483.1 coordinate 2,283, forward strand.
ATCGGAAAACGATCCAATGATTTACTCGTCAGGTCAATTTCCAAAGCCAAATCAGGAGGCGGATCGCCCTGGCTCAGATCTAAATCAAGACGGCCCCTCACCGCTGCTTCATTCTGAAAATAGAAACAATTATCAGGTTCAACGCCTGCCATCTTCGCCTGCTGACGCCAGGTCGTCGAGCCATAGCTCTCATAATCTAAGTCCAGCTCGTCAGCAATATCCTTGACCGCATCCCCCAACACCTCTTTGAAATGCTCATGTTCTGGCAGCGGAGTCATAATTTCTAACAAACCATTATCGTAAGCAACATGAGCAGACCGCTGATCACCAAGGTCTTCTAGCAGTCGTTCGAATTGCTCCCAGCTAATATGACTTAGCACGACTCGATCAGCGCGCTGTGGTGTGGCAACCATAATCTGCTTACTTGCTTCAGTACAATGATAGGCCAGCTAATGGATATCTTGGTTACATCGGTTCATCTAGCACCAAGAAACGGAATCAAGGGCAGTCAAAAACTCTGAATCGAAATTAAGCTCAGTAACCTCTGTTTAAGCCGGGCTTCGACTTCGCTCAGCCCTCTACTGAGATGAGGATATGGACTTTATTAATTTCTTGGACCTAAGCAACCTCTGCTATCTCCAGTTTTGAGAATCTGCTCTTGTTAGTGTATAGAGTAGAGCAGGTAAAAAACAGTTTAAGGAATCAGGGTGTATGAGACCTACATCATACGGGATTGGTGCTCTAATCTTTGGTATCGTCAGTGCAGCGACACTCCACTCCACTCATGCTGAAGCCATTTCACCGCCCGAACCTACGTCACAGATAGCTCAGCAAACAACACAAGCCGAATTTTCTCAACATTTTCAGGATATCGGCGTAGAAGGCTCAATTTTGGTCTATGACCGCAACCAAGACCAAACCTATCAGCACAACCCTGAGCGTAACGGCACACCCTTCTTACCGGCGTCTACCTTCAAAATCCTCAATTCTTTAATTGCATTAAAAACAGGTGTCATTGCTGATGATGTTGCTGTTCTTACCTGGGATGGGATTGAAAGAACTATCCCGACATGGAATCGTGACTTAAACATGCGCATGGCCTTTAACCTTTCAGCAGTTTGGTTTTATCAGGTCATTGCTCGTCGTGTTGGACACTGGCGCATGCAACAATGGGTGACCGCAGCTGGCTATGGCAATCAGCAGATTGGCGACCCTAAAGACATTGATAGTTTTTGGCTAGAAGGCGAGCTGAGGATAACTCCTCAAGAACAGATTCAATTTTTGCGTCGCCTATACGATAACGATTTGCCGTTTTCAAATGATGCGATCGCAACAGTCAAAGACATCATGATCGTTGAAAAAACTCCTGACTATATCAGTCGCGCGAAGTCAGGATGGGCTAA
>NZ_JADEXP010000484.1 GCF_015207065.1 Leptolyngbya cf. ectocarpi LEGE 11479
GTAACCACCCTAGATGGACCCCAGGCCCCCCAAAACCAGGGTAAAACGCCCCGTCGCGTCATCGGCGTCGGCTCCGTTGGGCGCATTCCCGGACAGGCCACCTACACGCTGTACAGTCCACACAGCAATCAGCTTTCCTTTAGAACTGTGAATTACTCAAAAGCCAAGGGCTTCGCCCCCGTTCAACAATTTTCTTAACTTAATCGGTAGATACAGAGATTCCAAATCGCGGTCCAAAAAAGTAGGGTAAAATACGCAGGAACGATAATCGTTATCATTTTTGCATGATGTCATTCCAGCAAGGTCTTCTGCCGGAATGAATTAAGCCATTACTTGTCATCCGGTCACGTTACTTTGAGGACGATATCTCCATGAAATCTACACTCTTCATCCCGTCTTCGAGCCGTTTACGTCGGTTTTTCTGGATCGCTGCGGGTGCGATCGCACTAGGTAGCTGCACCACACCTAGCGCGACCACCGAAGCTGATGCGACCAACACTGAAACACCCACAGAGCCAGCATTGCAGGTCGTCACCACATTCTTACCCATCACCCAGTTCACCACGGCGGTGGCAGGCGAGCGGGCTGAGGTCACCCAGCTGCTCCCCACCAATGTCGGTCCCCACGATTTTCAGGCCAAACCCGGCGATGTTCAGGCCGTTGCTAATGCTGACGTGCTGGTGAAAAACGGTCTGGAATTAGAGTCGTTTTTAGACGACATGATCGAGAATGCCGAGAATTCTGATTTGGTTACCGTTGACTCCAGCGAAGGTGTGGCCACTCTAGCGAGTAGCGGCGGGCACGGCCACGGCAAAGAGAGTGCCGATAAGGACGGCCATGAAGGGCACGATCATGAAGAACACGAGGAGCACGACCATGAAGACGGCGAGGCTCACGCAGCTCATACTGAAGACGCCCATGCCGGCCATGACCACGGCGAGTTTGACCCCCATATTTGGCTAGACCCCAAACGTGCCATTGAGCAGGTCGAGAATATTCGTGACGGCCTGATTGCGGCTGACCCCGAAGGCGAAGCGGAGTACACCGCTAACGCTGCTGCTTTCATCACAGAACTCGAAGCGTTAGATGCCGAAATCACGGAGAAGCTGACCCCATTTGCGGGACAGACCTTTGTTGTATTCCACGACTTCGCCGATTACTTTGCCAGCAGCTATGGTCTAGAATCTGAAGTCCTGGTGGGCCTGCCCGAGGAAAGCCCATCCCCGGCAGACGTGAAGCGCGTCATGGAGACCGTCCAGTCAGAAGGTCTGAAAACCATTCTGACTGAGCCCCAGGCAGGGGAATCGTCCTTTGACACCATTGCTAAAGATCTAGGTATTGGCGTCAGCGAGTTCAATTCTTTGGAAGTTGGCGGACCGGAAGCAACTGAGCCAGACTACTACTTGAATACGATGCGCGAAAATGCCGAAAACCTGGCGGCCGGCTTTGAGCCTTCTCAGGCGTGGTATCATTTTCAACCGCTTCAGCCCGTGGCAATGATTCCGCTGGGACTGCAACTCTAAGGGGTAAGCAAACACATTGAACGAACAGAAAAACAGATTGATACGGCCAGGAGAAAACAGTTGAGCGACCCGGTTTTGGTGGTTCAGGATCTCACCGTGTATCGGGGGTCCTATGCCGCGGTTCAGAATGTCTCTTTTACGGTGCCAGCGGGGATGGATACCGCAATTGTGGGACCCAATGGAGCCGGTAAGAGTACCCTGATCCAGGCGATTCTGGGTATCTTACCGCGCCACTCGGGGGACGTGTTTGCGCTGGGGCAATCCCTCACAGCAAAAGGGAGTTTGCCAGCGGCCGTGAGGGAACAGATTGCCTACTTACCCCAGAGCTTTCTGTTTGACCGCCGCATCCCCATTACTGTGAGGGAGTTGGTCGGGCTGGGCTGGGACCGGTTGGGTCTCCAGCTTCCCTGGACAGGTCAACGGTCACGCCGTCAGGCGGTGAGAGAAGCCCTGATGCAAGCGGAAGCCTGGCATCTGCGCGATCAGTTAGTGAGTGCCCTATCCGGTGGAGAAACTAAGCGAGTACTGTTGGCCTACTGTTTAGCCCGTCCCCGGCGACTGCTGATTCTAGACGAAGCACCGGCTGGGCTGGACGCCCGCAGCGAGGCAGACTTTTACCAGCTGCTGCACCAGCTTAAAAAAGAACAGGGATGGGCGATTTTGCAAATCTCCCACGATTTGGATATGGTGCGTCAGAGTTGCGATCGCGTCCTCTGTCTCAACCGTACGCTCCTCTGCGAGGGCACCCCGGACCACGCCCTCAGCCCTGAGGCCCTATCGCTGGCCTACGGTGCTGATTTTGTTCGCTACCATCATTCCTGCCAATCCCGTGCTCGTTATGACCATTCAGATTGAACTTGTCCGTGCAGTTGAGCTGTTTCAACTGCCGTTTATGCAGCGGGCGCTGATGGGGGGGGTGCTGACCGGTTTGATGGGTGGCCTGATGGGCAGCTTCACCATTCTGCGGCAGCTCTCTTTCTTTAGTGATACCTTGGGGCACTCGGCGCTGCTGGGCATTAGCATTGGTTTTTTGCTAGGTCTGGATCCCTCCTGGGTGCTGATGCCCTTTACGGTACTGTTTGCCCTGGGCGTCACCTATTTTCTAGAACGCACCGACCTGTGGACGGACGCACTGTTGAACATTGTTTACTCCGCATCCCTGGCGGTTGGCATTATTTTGCTGAGTCTGCGGGAAGACTACCAGGGCGGCATCAATAACCTGCTGTTTGGCGATATTCTGGCGGTGCAAACCGGGGATCTGATCTTTGGCGCGGTGCTGTTGGTGGTGTGTGCGCTGTTTATTGGGCTGACGCTGCGATCGCAAATTCTCCTTACCCTGCATGAACCCATGGCCATCTCTCGCGGTGTGGCCGTTTCAGCCCAGCGGACAGTCTTTATTGTGCTGTTATCGCTGGTGGTGGGTATCTCCATCGAAGCGGTTGGCGTCTTGCTGATTAGCGCCTTTATTGTGATTCCCGCCTGCACAGCCCGTCTACTGAGCCGCACCTTCACCCAGTACATCTTAATTTCCACCGCACTGGGTGCCCTCAGCGCCATTTTGGGCATGCTCACATCGGCCTTTTTATACTGGCCTTCTGGTCCCAGCATTGTCACAGTTCAGCTGGTTCTCTTTCTATTGACAATCATTGTGCCCAAGCCCCATAGCTGGGGGACTTTTCTCCAAAAAATACAGTTCTCAAAGCCGGACGGTTGAGCGCAGTCGAAACCGGATTGATCGGGTATTTCATTTTCAAACTAATTCCTAAGCGTTGCCCAGCGACACTTTTACTCAGCGTTTACTCAACAGCAATTGCCTCTGCCTTACAATCCGTAAGCCAGCGCTGTACCGCTTGCCCCACGCTGCCCTGACTGCTATCTCTGGGGGGCAGCATCACTTCATTTTCCGCATCAATCGCAGAAAACATAAAGACCATTTCCCAACCTTCATCACTAGGAGCCAGAAACAACCAATGAAAGTGGCTCAGGGATGTGGCGTCTAGATCTGAATATTGTCGCTCCAGGGTGGTAAAGAAAAGCTGCTGTAGGGGCTCACCGTTTTCAAGGCTGGTGGTGTAGACCAGGTCCTTAACATCCAAAGGCGTCCGCTCTGGCTGACTGGCCGTGATGACATAAGC
>NZ_JADEXP010000485.1 GCF_015207065.1 Leptolyngbya cf. ectocarpi LEGE 11479
ATATTAGAGGTACAAAATTGGAAAACTCTAAATGATAGTTTTAATATCTATAGAAAATTAAGCTCACGGGTCTAACTATGGCTATTCTCATCTAAGAAAAAATCAGATAGCGTCTCTTTTTAAGAATTTCGTCGCAGAGCTTATGGGGAACAGGGATGCTGAGGCATTTCCTCGCAACTGGGTCTCAACAGCGCCTTGTCATCCTTTTGAGTTAATTACGATAAAACTAATGAATGCTCTCCACATCTTGTTTGTCGATTGTACCCTCAAGCCGTCTCCAGAACTAAGCGAAACAGGCGCTCTATGGACGCTACTAGCAGAACGCTATCAAGCCAAAGATCACCAAATCAAAGCACTACGCCCGGTCGATTTCAACATTCTGCCAGGACACAGTGGCGATCCAGATGATGATTTCCTCCAAGTGTTTGATCGTATCCAAGCCGCAGACATTCTGATCCTTGGTGTCTCGGCCCTGCAAGGACAGCGCTCGTCCGAGTGCCAAAAGCTGATGGAACGTCTGCGGGAGACCTGCCACAACAAACAAGATCTCGCTACGGGGCAGTCTCCCCTTTATAACAAAGTAGTCGGAGTGCTGCTGGTGGGAGATACCTGGGGTAGCGGATGCCTGGGGCAAATCTGTTGTGAGTTGGGTCAGCTAGGCTGTGTGAACCCGCCCTACAATACGGCAGTCTGGTGTCAGCCGATAGATACCCCGACAGGATTTATGGAGGCGAAAGGAAACACATCCGCCACGGTGAACCGCGATGTTCGGTTGGTGGTGGAGCATACCATCGCCATGGCCCATTTGATCCGCCAAACACCGTTACAGATTAATCTCAAAGCTGTCAATCAAGAAGTCCAGACAATCACAAAAGCCGCTGCAGTGGCGACCGACACTATACTTCTACCCCCGCTGATCCATGCAGAAAATACTGGCGAGGGGATTGATTATCGACAGGTCTCAAAGCGAATCTGGACCGTTATGCAGGCAGGCAGACAGCGGGGCTTTTGTTTTAGTGTGTTGAGCTTAGAAGATAAAATTTTTAGAGCCGAGCGTAACAACAAAGGATTTATCTACAAGATTTATCCTGGGTATTTTTCCTATCGCAATCAATATGCTAACTACGATCTAGAAAAATCTAAGGCTCACAAATTGACCCTGATGGCCAAAATCGGCCTCCCCGTACCGGTTTCCTATGGCACCTTCAAAACAGTAGCCGAGATTCCCTTTGAAACGTTGAAATTTCCCCTGGTGGCTAAACCAGATGCAGGTTCCTTAAGTGAGAATGTATATCCCAATTTGCAAACTGCTGAACAACTCAGACAGGCGGCAGCTGTAATTGAGACCAGCGACGCTGTGAGCAAGCTGGAGTCTCACATCAGCGGACAGGACTATCGGGTTCTGATTATTAATCACCACTATGCTGGCTGTGTGCAGCGACGCCCTGCCAGCGTGGTGGGTGATGGTCAGCGCACCATTTTGGAACTTTTTCAACGCCGAAATCAAGAACCTGGCCGTTGCGATCGCTACGAGACCCATACTACGCTGCATCAGTTGGTATTTGACCACACCAGTCGCCGTCTGCTCCATCGAGCAGGCTACACCCTGAATACAGTACTGGCAGAGGGAGAAGTCTTTTATCTTCAAGAAAAAATCACAGCGGCCTTGGGAGCGGACTATATCGATTGCACCGACGACCTACACCCCAGCATTGTGCAACAGTGTATTGAGTTCTCTCACCATTATCCAAGTCTCACCATCGGATTTGATCTGATTACAACTGATATTTGTCGCCCGCTGGCAGAGACCGGTGGTGCGTTTAATGAGTACAATACGCTGCCCTATGTGGATTTGCACGAATGCTGCAATGTTGGTCAACAACGTCCCGTAAGTTATTTAATCTGGGATTATATTGAGGAGCGTGCCGATAGTATTGTGACGGCTGAATTTAAGCCATTTTAATGATTTTGGTTAGATATGGTTGTTTAGTGCCCGTCAGGGCATGCCCCTAAATTGCCAGTAACACCACTGAATACAAAGCGGCCCCAGCAAAAAACATACCAAAATGACTTTCTTGTTCTTCTGGGAATTCTTCCTTCAAAACATTAAGAATGATACCACCGGCAACCAGCGCCCAAATCGCTGCGATCGCAGCCTCATCCAAATGAAACGCCTCACCCACTGCCCAGCCTAAAACAATGGCTCCAGCCAGCAGCCACCGCCCAATGCGATCATACATGTGCTTATGGTGCTCCCGTAATCCAACATCATTCACTACAAAATGGAGCGCCAGGGCAAAAAATAGGATCAGGCAGGCAATCAACCCGTGATTTTCCGACTCCCGCAGAAGATAGCCCAAAATTCCGTTATACATCCCAAATGAAATGACATGAATCCAGAAGATACCAGGATGAGTGTAGTCCTTACCATGGTTCTCATGCTGGTGGGAGCGCGATCGCAGCGCCAGCTTTTCCAACCCATAAAACAGGGCCAGGCCAAGTAATGCTAGGAGATACACATGGTGCTCCAGATAGCGAATCATGCCGATCCTGCTGTGCTGAATTTCCGCTTGGGCATGGCTCAGCTCGGGCAAAATATCTAGAAATATGTAAGCGATCGAGACACCGCCTGCAATCGAGATCCACCAGCGTTGGGGGATTTTAGTCAGCCACTGGGTTCGGCTTGCAAAAATATGTACCAGACCTAAACAAGTTGCCAATGCTAAGCCAACGATGTTGATGCCGATACCCATAGTGATCTCCAGTAATGGATGGATTATCCCCCAATCGCAAGCATAGATTAAAGAATCCTCATTTTAAATTCGACAGAAGAAGAATAGAGTTTTTGAATAGTTATCAATAATCCAGAAGCTACAGAACACCGCTCCCTAAAGCCTTGCGCTTCAAAACTAAGACTCTAGGACGAGCACCACCAGCTAGATCAAAATCCAAACCTGCTCGAAAAATTTCAGGCATATAGTATCGTGCAACCCCATCTTTAGTTTTATCCTCAAAAATCACACCCATATCTTCGAGCATTCTCACTGTTATTTGATCTAAATCAAGATCGTTAAGTGTGAATGGAATTCGTTTCTGCTCAATGTCATATTCTGTCTCAGCTTTATGAACCCAATCTTTGAATTCTGGATATTCTTCCTTAGCTTCCTCAACCTTTTTCTTACTACAGGGTGCTAGAGCACGACGAACAGCCTGGGGTGGCAATAATCGGTCCGTTGACCATTTCTCAAATTGAAGCTCCCTTTCCCTTTCAATAGTCAAATCAGCTGCATGGTAGAGAAGACGAACAATGTCCCGCGCTTGTAATTTCCCCTTAAAATCCGTTAATGCAGCAAAAACCCAATTAGCTGTATGTGCTTCATTACTGTTATCGCTACCTAATTTTTTTCCCCAGAGATTTTCCAAATTTGAACGCAGCTCTTCGCGACTCAATCCATCAATACCCGATTCATCGGCTCCTATTATTTGAGCTTGACTACATATCCAATATACAAGCTTTAAGAAGGAATCAGCGTCCCAGAATAAAGCATATGGCCGGTATAAACTTTCAAATTGACCAAGGTTTTGAGTAACTGCATAGCGAAGAAAATCCCTCCTTAGAAGGATA
>NZ_JADEXP010000486.1 GCF_015207065.1 Leptolyngbya cf. ectocarpi LEGE 11479
ATTTGGAAGAACCCGTAAGCGGGGACGATGACATGCTTTCGTTTCCTGCCGTAGAGGAGGCAGCGCCGCACTTAGAGTCTGCTTCCATACCAGACTTACCATTAGATTTTTTGGCCGATGAGCTGACCACAGAACCCCCAGCCCCAGACGATTTTTTGGAGGCGGAGCAGCAGGCCTTTTGGCAAACTGTGACTGATGATGATGAAACTACCGCAGCAGTCGCCCAACCGCTAGAAGACGCTCCATCTTCTAGCCCTAACCCATTACAGATAGATGAGTTGGTGCCACCTGAGACGGCATTGGAAGAACCAGAGGAAACGGAACCAGAGAAAACAGTTACAGAGGGGGCATTAGAAACCGGAATCCCTGATGCTGATTTAGACGATTTACTGAGATTAGATGCCCCAACTCTGCCCAGCGATGCCACCACCGATGAAAATAAACTGGATTTAGAACCTCTAGATGAACTGTTTGGCCAATCATCTCTGTCTGAGTTAGACGCAGTCCTTGAAGGGGATACGTCAGTTGACAGTACGGCTTCTCCTGGGGCTGCCGATGCACTCACAGAGCTGGATCTGGGTATGAGTGCATCTCCCGAGCTTTTGGTGCCGGATTTGGTACCGGACGTTGAGGTGCCCGATGTACCGGATACATTGCCGTCTGAGATCGTCGAGGCTAATGCTCTCGATCTAGATACAACAGAGGCAGTTGCCCCAACTCCGTCTGTAACAGCAGACCTACCTGGAGAGTTCTCCCCCGTAGATCTCGAAGGAGACTGGTTTCTAGGGTTGGATGTGGGGTCAACCGGTTTATCTGCTGTACTGATGAATCGTCGCACAGGTCAGGTGTATCCCCTCTATTGGCAAACCAGTTCAGAGGAAACTAAGCATTTCCGTTTGCCTGCAATGGCCGTTATGACCGCCACCCAAGAAACCGTTGCTGTAGGCTATGACGCCTTGGGCGATCTCGAAGATTTACTGGATGCCTTTGGCTCACAAATACCAGAATTGATCGGTGTCAATCGCTTAAAGCCATTGCTGAAGGTGGCTGTGGGCCATGGTCAAACTCTGGCTACATCAGATCCCTGGCTGCGTTGGTCAGACACTGTGGAGTTACCGATGCTACAGGTGCTGCAAGCGATGGTGGCACTCCTCAAGCATCTAGTTGATCAGGGTCAGGCTGTGGGATTAGAGGGGGACAGCCTGGCTCAGGTTTGGGAGAAACTGCAGGGTGTGATTGTTGGCTATCCGACTAACTGGCCTGATACCTATAGTTTTAATCTGCGGGAAGCTGTGCTGGCAGCCGGTTTAATTCATCAGCCAGAACAAATTCTGTTTGTCGAAGATGCGATCGCAACCGTCTTATCGGGCCTCCCCGACCCTAGCAACGTAGCTATCGCTGAAACGGTGTCTTTATCCCGTCAGCCCAGCCTGTACAACTGTCAATGGGAAGACGGCACCGTTGTCATTAGCGGCGGTGCCGTCATGACCGAACTGGGCCTCGTCAGCTTGCCCAAGGATTTAGCCAGCCTTGACTACGCTGATTTTGCCCTGCGTAGCTTTGCCTATGCCGGCGATGCCCTGGACCAGGACATTGTTTGTCAGCTGTTGCTACCTGACGAGCGACGACAGCCCCTCTCCGGAGCCAATCCAGCCACTCATTGGGATTGGCAAGGTCATCTATCAACCGAAGATGCAGATTGGGAGCAGCTCAGTCTAGATGATCTGACGCTGCCAGCAGTGGGGCATATCGACTGGGGCCAGCGCTATCGTCTGCAGCAGCGGTTGCTCAGCTCTAACTTAGGACAAAGCCTGCTAGCGGCAGCCCGCCATCTCAAGCTAGCCCTGCAGCAGCAAAATCAGGTTCAGATCACCCTAGCCGGTCAACGCTGGCTGATTAAACGCCGTCATCTAGAAAACCTGATCTTTTTACCCTACATTCAGCGGATTAATCGCTATTTGAATGTGCTGTTGAGCCAACATACAGTAGATGCCCAGGCCATCAAACAGGTGATCTGCACCGGGGGCTCAGCGTCATTACCGGCCATTGCCCGCTGGCTAAGGCAAAAGTTTCCCAATGCCACGATTATTCAAGATACCTATGCTAGCGAGCTACCCCAGAGCTGTAGCCGCGTTGCCTACGGTTTAGTGAATTTGGCGCGCTATGCCCAGGTACTCAATGTTACCCGCCAGCAGTATAGTGACTACTTTTTACTGATGGAGCTATTGCGGGTTTTCCCACAACAGCCGCTGCCCGTCGGGGCCATTATGCACTTGCTAGAACAGCGCGGTATCAATACCCAGGCGTGTCATTTGCACATTTTGGCGCTGCTGGAAGGTCATCTGCCACCGGGGTTAGTGCCGACCGCTGCCGACCGAGGGTTAATTTGCGATCGCACCACCGATTTACCCACCTATCACTCCCTGTTGAAAACACCCCTGTTTAGAAAAACGGTGACTGAGTCCGGTGGCCACATTTATATTCCCAACGAAGCTCAAGCCGAGCAGCTACGAGCCTATTTCAACCGATTACTCATTGACAAGACCCAAACCTTAGAAGAGCCCCTACTTGCCCAGTTAGAGGTGCTGGCATAGCAGGCCGCGTAAAAACCGCACAGGAATGGTGTTTGTTTGATGGATGAATTGAGGTTGAGAGTCGTCAACTTAGCGGGTTGAGCGTAGTCAACTTAGCGGGTTGAGCGTAGTCGAAACCCGTAATGCTAGCCGCATTTGTTTTAGGTTATCTACTGAACCGGCCCTAAAGGCTGGCAGCATAAAAAATGACGTGACCGAGAATTTTCTTGGTCACGTCATAGCAGACTTTCAGAGAATATATGAATCTTCAAATAGCGTGATGAACGCTAATACCTTGAACAAACTCTAACGAGTGAATAAAACATCACCGGAGTCATCAAAAAACGTTAATCCTCTTCATCCACATCCTTGTTGCTATCTAGCTGAATCAAGTGGATGTGTTTGTAACCAAGCTTAATCTCAAACTCATCCCCTGGTTTGAGGCCCATTTCTTGAGTGTAGGTAGAACCAATTACAATTTGGCCATTTTTATGAACGCTCACACGATAAGTTGGTTCACGCCCACGTCCATCTTTGGTGCTTTCAGGCCCTAGGGGAATACCTCTGGCCGCCAGTAGCGCATCATAGAAATCAGTCAAATTCACTCTGACTTGCTTGTCTTTAGTAATAGTGAAATACCCACACTCCTTAGCTTTTTCTCGCTTAGGCAGATGGGTGATTTCCTTCATTTTCTGAAGTAGAGCTTTCCCTGTTAGTGGCGTGGTTTTGGTATCAGCCATCGGATGTGAAGATTTAATGATTAGGTCTAGAAAGGGACAATAAATTCAATTTTTCAAGTTGAAACCAGAGACTCTTGCTTTCCGACTCATGAGGTATCAGGTTCTCTTGAGAGGCCCTGATTATAACAGACAAAAAACCTGTTTATCTAGGAATATAGAAACCCTAAACGACATTCAACTTGAACTCTAAGTTTTTCTAACAAAAATTTAATTCTAAAACTGCACATAGGCAATAACGGTCCAATATTAAAATTTAGTGTGTGCAACAAATGT
>NZ_JADEXP010000487.1 GCF_015207065.1 Leptolyngbya cf. ectocarpi LEGE 11479
GCATTTGCATTGGATCAGCATCGAGCGGCACTGTTTGTCAGTGGGCTACTGTTGATGGCGATAAGCTTAATTCTAGCCTTGTTAGCTGAGGCAATTGCCGAAGAAGAAATTTATAACTAAAATACTATGCGCCGCCACGCTACCCAGAACTCTAATCAACAACGGCAATCAGCTTATCGTGACCAAATACTAAGCCTTTGCACTTGGCTTATGGCATTAGCCGTTGTCAGCATTGTAGTGTGGATTATTGGAGATATTCTATGGCATGGTCTTGGACAATTATCTTGGATGTTTCTCACAGCTGCACCAGAAGATGTAGGGCGAGCGGGAGGAATTGGCCCTATTGTGATCTCGACCCTACTATTGCTAGGCGTTTGTTTAAGTGTCTCACTGCCCTTGGGACTGAGCACGGCTATTTTACTAGCCGAATTCATAGAACCTAACCATTGGTTTGGTCGGTTAGTGCGCCGCAGTTTAGATATGTTAGCAGGCGTTCCATCTATTGTCTTTGGACTATTTGGCAATGCTTTTTTTTCGGTTCTGTTAGGTATGGGATTTTCGATTTTATCGGGTGGATTAACCTTAGCTTGCATGATCTTGCCTATTCTGATTCGCTCAATTGAGGACGGATTATGTGCGGTACCGAACGAATATCGTTTGGGGGCAGCTTCCCTAGGAATTTCTCGCACAAGTATTCTGATGCAATTGCTATTACCCGCAGCAATGCCAAGTTTAGTAGCAGGCTTGATTTTAGGTATCGGTCGAGCGATTGCCGAAACCGCTGCTCTTATTTACACCAGCGGCTATGTGGATCGAATGCCCGTGTCCCTGTTGAGTTCGGGGCGCGCGCTCTCTCTTCATATCTTTGACTTAAGTATGAATGTACCCGGAGGCGATCGCAATGCCTACACAGCTGCCACAGTTTTAGTGATACTAATCCTGGTGATCAATGGGACAGCCACCTGGATTGGCAATCGGTGGCGAAGCCACAGTATTTACCTTTAAGGCGTTCATCTTAAGTCTTACGCTAATATGTTGCAAAATAATGTTGCAAAATAAGGATGTATAAGCTGTCAACTACAGAACCTATGCGCCAAATCGAACCCGCTATGGCTTCGGCGCATTTAGTTACAGAACGTCTCTGTCTATCATATGGCTCTAAACTCACCTTAGACAATATTACATTTTCCATTCCCAAAGGCCAAATTACGGCTCTCATTGGTCCATCTGGGTGTGGTAAAACTAGCTTTATCAACTGTTTGAATCGCCTTACAGATGTGATCCCAAATTGTCACGTTTCAGGTAAGATTTATCTTGACGATTTAGATATTCTCCACCATAGAACTGATCCTATTGCTCTACGGCGACGGGTGGGGATGGTTTTGCAAAAGCCCAATCCGTTTCCCTTTTCTATCTGGCGAAATATTGCTTTCCCGCTGAGGGAACACGGACTTAAAAATCGTGATGAGATTAATGAGATCGTACATCAGGTGCTCCATAATGTTCATCTTTGGAACGAAGTTAGCGATCGTCTAAAGACATCAGCCATGAGGCTTTCTGGAGGGCAAAAGCAGCGGCTATGTATTGCCCGCACTCTGGCGCTACAGCCTGACATATTGTTGATGGATGAGCCCTGTAGTGCCCTTGATCCTATTTCCAGTGGTGTTGTCGAGGATCTGATTGTCGGCTTGCGGGGAACATATACGGTGGTAATTGTTACCCATAATCTTGCTCAGGCACGACGAATTGCAGACTATGTGGGAGTATTTTGGGTACACTCCGGCCGAGGGCAGTTAATTGAGGCTGGACCCACTGAACAGATTTTTGAAAATCCACAAAATCCCATTACAGCAGACTACGTGAAAGGACAACGCTTCTAAGAGGGGCGATCACAAGGAGCGCTATCGTACCAGGGGATATGGGAACAAAGCAAGGCAAGAAAGGTAAGAAAGGGGAGATGTGAGAATAACTTACCCACAGCCTCACAAATATACCTTGAAATTGATGCTGTCAAACTATATTAAATTAGCAGGTCTTGTTGAGAGACTAAAAAAGAGAGGAATATCATGAGTGAACTAATTTGCGATCGCACACGTTCACGTTCACGTTCACGTTCACGTTCACGTTCCCAATACCGTCGTCAGGCTCTCCATCAGTTTGGGCATCTCCTGATTTAGATTACTCTCTGCCGGAATCCCCAGCAATGCTGTCACAAATTTTGCTTCAGTTTGATTATTAGCGACAGGCCCTGTAATCAAAGTAATGGGTAGCCCTAATCGACCCAACAGTTCTTTCGCGCCCCAGGCAGAGACCGCATCATTGGCAGCAACCACCGTCGCCTTAATATGGTCTTTCAAATCCGGTTCTTTCAACAGGTGCATCACATTATACTCACCTAAAATCCCAGCCCCGAACTCGGCAATAATCACATCGGGCTGACCTCGATTAATCTCAGTGAGTAGCCCCAGGGCCATCTGAGCCACCTGGGTAGGATCACCACATGTGGAGGGTAACCCGCCATCCGCACATTCCAATACCGGGTCTGCACCAAAGTCTTTCAATTTAAAGAGTTCTCCTTGGTAAGCTAGACCCGTGAGCTTGGCATAGGCAACCTTCAGACATTGCGCTTTAAAGTGTGTAACAATTTTTCGACTGACAGTTGTTTTACCCGTATCCATCGCCGTTGCGAGTACGGCAATTAACGGTGCACTGGTGGATAATGCAGCACACCAGGGAATGGCCGCATCACACAGATTGAGGGGAATGCCGTCATGGACCACACTGCCTAGAACTTTGAGGGGTGTGGCCTTACCGTAGGCCGGGTCATGACTGGCAATCTCACCAAAGACCCCTGTGGAACCCAACATGTAAACGATGTCTCCCACCTGTAGCGTTGTGGGAATATCACCGCTCAGTTCCCTTGAGGCCCTGCGCTTGCCTAAAACACCCGGAATAATATCACCCTTTGCTAAGGTGCCAAGACGCCCCCCCAAAAACTCTAGGTGATTTCTAACATTTTGCTCGCTTAGGGATTGAGCAACAATTACATTTCCCTCTCTACAGTCGATAGTTGGACTTACCTCAACATCATAATCAAGGGTCAGTCGTCGAAAAATTGAAGGGATTTTTGTCAGTCTCATGGGCATTTTTCTCATGGAGGTTCTATGAGCGCTCTGCGACCCATATGGCGATTAGATTGTCGTGATCTTTGATTAAAAGCTACCTAACAGGTAGATTATCAGCTGCCTATGGTTGCAATCATGTAAAATCGACAAAAATTTATAGTTAGCTTACTTTTCTAACTTTCCTTGCTTTTAAGTGGATGATCTTAGATCCTGCACCTGGTGAAGAAGCGTCAATTCGCCCTGCACTCAAAGTGACAGGGCTAACAGAGTCAAAACCCACTAAAGGGGGTTGAAGATCGCTGAAAGCTCTAACCACAGAGCCTCACAGTCAAATTGTCCCTTTAGTGGACAACCCTCAATTAGCGTTGGGTTTTGAACCCAACGTGGGTTGACGCTTCTTGACCAACAGAGGTGTAAGATCTTAGTGATCGTAATTACTTTCAAACTGCTGCC
>NZ_JADEXP010000488.1 GCF_015207065.1 Leptolyngbya cf. ectocarpi LEGE 11479
GTACAGTCTGGGGCGTTTCAGCTTGCTTGAGCTGCAAATAAGCCCACAGTCTGACAAAACAGTCCGCCCGCCGTCGAGTCAGACCCACCCGCCCCAGCAGATGTTGCACATACTGCTGCTGCTGGGCTTTTGGAAAAAACTGATTCAGGGACTCCGGCGTCATTGATAATTGCTGAGATGATTGCTGAGATGAATACTGGGGCTACGCCTTCAGGATTTTAAGCGGGGGCATGGGGCTTACCGTGGGTGAGTGTGACAGTTATTGTGACAATTGCAGTGACCAATGGTTCCAGGCTAGCTGGTAAAGTATCGTTCGTACCGTTTGGCTACCCTATGACCGTTATTGCCGCTCGTAAAACCAAAGGTGCGATCACCTTTGCATCTGATTCCATTTTGGTGGCAGGCTATCTCAAAGCCACCGATAAGGAAGTCATTTACAATAAGCTATTTCAGCAAAATGAAATGGTGATTGGTAGTACGGGTACCGGCTATGAAGGCACCATGATGGAGTTGTTTAGTCGTAATCATCGGCCCGTGGATGGCAGTCGGTTATCAGTGATTGATTTTTTTGTAGAATTCCGTGAATGGATCAACAAGCGCGACACGGGCCATTCCCCAGAAAATGACTATCTGATTGCCTACGATAAAAAACTGTTTCGCACCTACGGTGGCCTAGACATTTACGAAGTGCCTGAATTTGAAGCCGTTGGCGCGGGCGAAGACTTTGCTAAAGCGGCCCTCCATTTGGGCCACACCCCCCGCGAAGCTGTCGAAGTTGCCTGCAAGCTGTCGATCTACTGCAGTGAACCTATTTCTGAAATTACCATAGAGCTGTAGGGTAAGCCCGGATCATCGCCTTGGTTAAATCTCAATGGCCCACACCCTATCCCCCATTCTTAGCTGGTTCAAGCGTCAGCAATGGCAGCCCCTACCCTTTCAACAACAAACCTGGGATGCCTACCTAGACGGTCATAGCGGTCTGATTCAGGTGCCGACGGGCTCAGGCAAAACCTATGCGGCTGTTATGGGTCCCATCGCTGATATGCTGGCCCACCCTGGACGCGGACTTCAGCTGCTCTACATTACGCCGCTGCGGGCCTTGTCCCGCGACATTGAGAAATCGATCCAAACACCGATTGCAGACATGGCCTGGCCGCTCCAGGTGGAGTCGCGCACAGGCGATACCAAGGCGTCTCAGCGAACCCGTCAAAAAAAGAAACTGCCCGACATTTTAATTACGACACCGGAATCCCTCTCGGTGCTGCTGTCCTACAAAGGCTCACAGCAGCGCTTTGGCAACCTGCGGGCGGTAATTCTGGATGAATGGCATGAGCTGATGAGTTCCAAACGGGGGACCCAGACTGAGCTTTGTCTAGCTCAGCTCAGGGTGCTGCAGCCCCACCTTAAAACCTGGGCGATTTCGGCCACCCTGGGCAATTTAGAAGCAGCGGCTCAAACAGCCGTAGGGTTGGGGACTCAACCTGTCATTATCCAGTCTGATATTAAGCGTGACACCCAGATTCAGAGCATTTTGCCCCAGTCGGTGGATAGCTTTCCCTGGGCGGGCCATCTGGGGCTGCACTTATTTCAGGAACTGGTGGATAGTCTCGATCCTGAGAAGTCAACACTGATTTTTACCAACACGCGATCGCAAGCCGAACGTTGGTTCCAGGCTCTGAGTTTTGCCCAAACCGACTGTCCCATGGCGCTGCACCACGGCTCCATTGCTATGGCCGAACGCCAGGCCATCGAAGCCGGTATCAAAAGCGGTGACCTCAAGTGGGTAATCTGCACATCATCCCTAGACTTAGGTGTAGATTTCCATCCGGTGGAGCGCATTGTACAGATTGGCAGTGCCAAAAATCTGGCCCGGTTGCTGCAGCGGGCCGGACGCTCTGCCCACCAGCCTGGTGGCACGTCAGAGGTGTTTTTTCTACCCACCAATGCCCTCGAACTGCTGGAAATAGCTGCATTTCGCCAGGGGTTAGCTGCCGGTGATATCGAATCGCGTCATGCCCTACGGCTGCCCTACGATGTCCTCACCCAGCATCTGGTTACCCTGGCCTGCGGCGATGGGTTTGAACCGGAAGCCACGCTAGCTTCTATCCGTCAGACGATGGCATTTCGGGACATGAGCGATGACGCATTTGAGTGGATGCTAAACTTTCTGGAAAAGGGCGGACGCTGTCTCAAAGCCTATCCCCGCTATCAAAAGTTAGTACTAGACGATGGTTACTACAAAGTCTCGACAGCGCAAATCTCTCGCATGCATCGCCTCAGCATTGGCACCATCACCGGCAACCAACAGGTACAGGTGGTATACACCAACCGCCGCAAGCTTGGCACCGTTGATGAAGGATTTGTCTCGCGGTTAAAAAAAGGCGATGTGTTTTTCTTCTCCGGTCGTCAGCTGGAGTTTTTCCAAATGAAAGACATGGTGCTCTATGTTAAAAACACCCGCAAAAAGTCTACGACCGTACCCGTGTGGACCGGTGGCAATCTAGGTATTTCTGACTGTTTGAGTCACCATCTGCGGCAGCAAATTACCCAGATCAAAACAGGCGAAAATCTCAGCCCGGAAATAGAGTGCATTATGCCCATTTTGGCTGCTCAAGATCGCATCTCCCATCTGCCAGAAAATCAGGAACTTTTAATTGAAACTTGGAAAAGTCGCGAAGGGCAGCATCTCTATGTGTTTCCTTTTGAGGGACGATTTGTCCATGAGGGACTGGGCTTTCTATGGACCTATCGCTTTGCCCAGCACCAAAAATCCACCTTTACAGTTTCAGTCAATGATTATGGATTTGAGATTTTAGCGCCCAAGAATTATCCCTTTGAAACTCTATTTCAAGCGCATCGCTCTCATTTTTTTGAGCTAGATCACATCATGGATGATATTCGTGCCAGTCTGAATATTTCAGAGCTGACCCAGAGACGATTTCGCAGCATTGCCCAGGTCTCTAACCTTGTGTTTCAAGGCTATCCGTCATCCCGTAAAACCGGCAGCCAGCTGCAGGTAAGCGCCTCTTTAATCTATGAAGTGTTTTCTAAATATGAGGCTGATAACCTATTGCTGCTACAGGCAGAGCAAGAAGTATTAGACCAGCAGCTTGAGATTAAACGTCTTAGGTCTACCCTAGAACGATTGCAACAGTTTAACGTTGTTTGGCAAACAACCAAACGGCCATCGCCTCTAGCATTTCCACTACTGGTAGAACGGCTCAGTGCCCGCTTGTCTAACGAAAGCTTAATGGCTCGCATTGAACGGTTAAAACAACAGCTCCTCAAGTAATAAATTGCAGGCGTCATCAACTTGAACTATAGATAAAGCGATAGCCTGCCGCTGCTGCGGGCCAACCGATATTTACTGAGAAGAGAATAACGATACTTGATGAGTTGCCCCAACTGTCTGTATTTCTTCTGAAGAGAATGTTTTTCTCTAAGAATATCTCTGATTCCACCTCAGTTTGTGTGAGGAGATTGAGGTAACGGTCTCCTCCCGTTGAGAGACGAGGCAATTAACAAGTTACGCATCCAATCGTCATGATATCGGAAGCCATTGAGTTGCTCGAACGGAC
>NZ_JADEXP010000489.1 GCF_015207065.1 Leptolyngbya cf. ectocarpi LEGE 11479
CTTCGTCACTTACTGCTGCACCCCCGATGGCAGTATTGGTAGTAATTTTGAAGTAATTTAAGTCAAAGGAACTGCCGTCAATTTTATTAACTACGATGGATTCTAGAAAGCCAAAACCTCCCTCATCCCAATGACCATGGATCACATCATTACCAACATTGTAGTAATTGCCAATATTATTAGCCCCAACCGGGGGAAATGGATTACCTGGAGGTCCAATATAGTCAAACCTTACTCCATCTTCCTCGTAATAGTCGACATTTGCGTAGTTTCTAGTCGTATCAGTTGTAGCCGTACTACCACCAAACTGATATACAGTTCCCCCGGTAAAGTCAATGAGTGCAGCATACGAAGGTTGGACAATACTAACGGGGGCGATTATGCCTAGCGCATATGCTAGTTTTAGCTTCATTTCTCTCTTAAGTAAGTTGATACCGTTGCTAATCTAAGAAATAAACCAATCTAAAAAATTCTCCACTAAACAATATTTTACAGATGAGTTCATACTGAAGCCCAGCAACGCCGAATTGATTTCGGTCAGTAAATTGAATGGACTGTCCCCCTCGAAGAGCATCAGTCGACAGCTAAATTTGGCTCTCAGCTGATGCTATGTTCAGAGTTTACTTATGCCCTCCCGTGAAAGCAAATCAGATTTGCTGGATGTTAAATGTTTTGTTACATGCAGCATTGTGACTTTTGATGATTAAGAGTTCAAACCGTCGTCAGTGATTTATCTTTCGGATAGGCTAAGTCCTATACAAAAGTCTGTAGTCAGCCCAGCAAGTTGCTTGTCATCTCTGGGCCAAAGCTTTAATTATTTCTTTCGATTTAATCTTGCTCGATAAGCTAAGACGTGGGCCAGCTGTAATGGTAAGAGTAAATAGGGTCGATCAAAGTTGCGATCGCTAACGTTAGCAATGATCCAATCTGTAACCGCCACTACTTTACAATTTCTCACTGCCACCATCATCCTGAGGATGAGCCATGCCAGATATCTTTTATCGATTTCTAGTAATAGTATTAGATGTCTACATCTGCAACAATTCTGCATCCCATGAAACATTTGCCGAGTGAAAAACAGCCCAGCAGCCGATTAGATTACTTTTATGACCTGCCCGGTACTGTTCCCGGCACCCTGAATGTGTCCAGTAGTCTAACCAGCCCACGGCTAAATTTAGTGGACTACAACGACACGGATATTAGCAGACTAGTTTTACAGTCTCCCTTTGAGTGTGCAACCTATTTAGACAGCGAATCGGTTTCATGGCTCAACATTCAAGGCATAGGCGATCTCCGTATGCTGCAGCAGCTAGGCGATGTGTTTCAGCTACACCCGCTGGTCTTAGAAGATATTGTCAATGTACCCCAGCGCCCCAAGGTTGAACGCTATGGCGAGCAGCTGTTGATTATTACCCACGTGGTAACATTCTTGCCTGCCTGTCAAGAGTTCACCAGTGAGCAGGTGAGTTTTATTCTTGGAGATAATTATTTGCTCACAGTCCAGGAGAAACCTGCCCACGATCACTTTGAACTGATTCGTACCCGCATTCAACAGGGCAAGGGAACTATTCGCAGGATGGGGGCCGACTACCTGGCCTACACGCTACTGGATGCCATTGTCGATGGTTTCTTTCCTGTCTTAGAAGCCTATGGCGAGCAGCTAGAAACCTTAGAGGATGAGGTGATGCTGCATCCAAATCAAAAAACACTGCAAAACATTTATCACCTCAAACGGGAGCTCTCCAACCTGCGTCATTTAATCTGGCTACAGCGAGACACGTTGGCTAGTCTGCTGCGGGACAAGGATAGTTTTACTACCCGCGATCTAGAAATTTATGTTCGAGACTGCTATGACCATGCTGTTCAGCTGTTGGATATTGTTCAAAGCTATCGGGAAGCCTGTGCCGGGCTGATGGAAATCTATCTGTCGGTGATGAGCAACCGGATGAACGAAGTTATGAAAACGCTGACGGTGATTTCTACTATCTTTATTCCTCTAACGTTTATCGCTGGCATCTATGGCATGAACTTTAATCCGGCTGCCTCACCTTTCAATATGCCGGAACTCAGCTGGTATTGGGGCTATCCCACCGTGTGGCTGGTGATGATTCTCATTGCTGGAAGCTTAGTATTCTTTTTCTGGAAGCGAGGCTGGTTTGAAAAGTCGTTATAAAGAGTCCGTATCCCTTAAAGCATGATTTTATGACATTTGTGGTTGGCCCTTCCTTATTCATCACACGACGTATTTTCCTGAAATTCTCCCTGACTGGCATTTTAGGCCAGAGTCTACCATGGAATTACGAAGGTGCATCGGGTCCTACTTACTGGGCTAATTTGTCCGCTGACTATCGCACCTGTAGTGACGGGCAACAACAGTCTCCCATCGATCTTGATATTACTCAGGCTACATCAGCCTCTATCCTCTTCGACTACCACTCTATAGCGATCGACTTGATCAACAATGGTCGTACCATTCAGCAAACTGGAGATAGTCGTTGCACCCTCACCCTCGATAGCGAAGTTTACCAACTGCTGCAGTTTCACTTCCATACTCCTAGCGAACACACCTATGGTGGTATTCACCATCCCATGGAGCTGCACTTAGTGCACCGACATGTTTCCACCGGAGCCCTTGTAGTTGTTGGGCTATGGTTAAAACCGGGGACAGAGCAGCCAGAGCTAACAGCTCTTGCTCAACATTTACCACAGCAGCCTGGGCAACAGATCCATACATCTGTTGCCATTAATCCTGCCAATTTATTACCCCAGAATCCTCGTTTGGTACGTTACAGTGGCTCCCTAACGACTCCCCCCTGCTCCGAAGATGTGATCTGGTTAATGATGACTACTCCCATCGAAGCATCAATTGCGCAAATTGAGACCTTTAGTCACCTGCTGGGTAATAATGCCCGTCCTCTACAGCGGTTAGGCTCCTAAAGCGAGAGCAAAAATCACGGCCTCTCCCTTAGGCGCTTTTCGATTTTCGTAACATCTGAAACCACTGATGCAGCAGCACCACTCGAATCCGATAGCAATCATAGCCATCTGGATGCTCTGTCTGTTCCACAATCCCAAAATTCTGCAGCACATGCACAGCATCTAAACATTGAATTTCCGAGATATTCAACTTTTTAGATAAAAATGCCAATAATGTTCTAGCTCTGAGCCAACCATCAGTACTATTGGATACCGTTGTCATCATACTTAATGCATTCAAAATATGATGGACCTTAGGTTTTGAATCATAAGATCGAAGTTCACCAATAATGCCATATTCAACATAGGCCTTTATGGGCTGATCCCGAAAGATCTTTCTCAAATGTAGCTGAGAAAAAGCAAAGGGTATTTTACGCTTTGCCAAAAGACTATTTTGACTGCTTGCCTTTTTAACTAAGAAGTTGGCAATCTTCCTCGACAAAAATGGATGTCCTCCGCTGAGGCGATGAACTTTATGGATCACCTGACGATCAAACTCCCACTGCATCAAACCGCTAAGACCGTTGATTAGCAAGGATGTTTCTAGTACAGAAAAGGGTTTCAAATACGATTCTTTGAAAAATCTATGTAGTGGATTT
>NZ_JADEXP010000490.1 GCF_015207065.1 Leptolyngbya cf. ectocarpi LEGE 11479
ACTTGCAAGGGCTGGAGGTGGGGCCAGATAGATTAGTGGGGCTTTGCCTCGAGCGCTCTTTAGATATGGTGATTGCCCTGCTCGGCATTCTGAAAGCAGGGGGCGCTTATGTGCCCCTAGACCCTGTGTATCCGAGCGAACGCCTAGCCTATATGCTAGCTAATTCGAAAGCTTCAGTGTTGCTGACTCAAACCCAATTCTTAGAGCAGTTGCCCGAGGGTGAAGCCCGGGTTGTTTGTATAGAAGCCGAGAGGGAAATCATTGCAACCCAAAGCGATCGCAATCTCCCTAACTGCACAACCCCAGAGAATCTGGCCTATGTCATCTACACCTCTGGCTCCACCGGAAAGCCGAAAGGGGTGATGATGGAGCACGGTGCCCTGGTCAATCTCATCTGCTGGCAGCTAGAACAAACAACCCTGCCCCAAAACGCCAAAACTCTGCAATTTTCACCTATTAGCTTTGATGTCTCGTTCCAGGAAATTTTTACCACTTGGTGTGGGGGTGGAACGCTAGTCTTAATTTCAGAAAAAGTGCGACAAGATCCCGTAGCCTTGTTGCATCTACTGGCAAACAGAGAAGTTGAAAGGATATTTCTGCCCTTTGTAGCCTTACAGCAGCTTGCTGAAGTCGCCAAGAGTTTTAAGCAGTTGCCGAATACCTTGAGAGAGGTGATTACGGCGGGGGAACAGTTGCAGATCACTGAGGCGATCGCGTCCTTTTTCAGCCAATTGCCGAATTGTACGCTCCACAATCAATACGGCCCCTCAGAAACCCATGTGACGACAGCCTTTACGCTGCCAGGGGTGCCCCAAACGTGGCCCACCCTGCCGCCAATTGGTGGTGCCGTTAGCAATACCGAGGTTTATCTGCTAGATGAGTCCCTCCAACCCGTCCCCATGGGCGCGGCCGGAGAG
Organism: Leptolyngbya cf. ectocarpi LEGE 11479; assembly: GCF_015207065.1. Classification (GTDB taxonomy): domain Bacteria; phylum Cyanobacteriota; class Cyanobacteriia; order Phormidesmidales; family Phormidesmidaceae; genus Leptothoe; species Leptothoe ectocarpi. The sequence goes on from NZ_JADEXP010000490.1 coordinate 918, forward strand.
CTATATGTGGGGGGTGCTTGTTTGGCACGGGGCTATATCAACCGAGAGGAACTCACCCGTGAGAGGTTTATTCCGAATCCCTTAAGCCCAGAATTGTCTTCCCGCCTATACACAACCGGCGACCTAGCCCGCTACCTGCCCGATGGTAATATCCAATTTTTGGGTCGCATCGACGCTCAAGTAAAAATTCGCGGCTATCGCATTGAACTTGGAGAGCTTGAGGTGGTGTTGAGCCAGCATCCAACGGTGAAACAAGCCGCAGTGGTTGCCCGGGAGGATAGTCCGGGGGGCAAACGCCTGGTTGCTTATGTGGTGCCGGTGGCTGAAGGAGCAGAATCGCCCAAATTAGAGGGCCACATTGAAACAGAGCAAGTTCAGCAATGGGAAAAAATCTGGGACGAAGCCTACGGTCAGCCCGCCGATGATTGGGAGTCAGGCTTTCATATGGGTGGCTGGTATGACACCTACACTGGAAAAGCCCTGCCAGAAGAGCAGGTCCGGGAGTGGGTTGACTTTACAGTCGGACGGATTCTGTCCCTAAATCCTCAGCAAGTACTAGAAATTGGCTGCGGTACAGGGTTGTTGCTATTTCAGGTTGCGCCCCATTGCCAGCGTTACTACGGCACCGACATTGCCTCGGAAGGGCTTAACTATATTGCCCACCAAATTCAGGGTAGCCCTTTAGAAGCATCGGTAGCCCTGTGTCACAGTGCAGCGGATGAACTTGAGGGCATGGATGCCGCATCCTTTGACACGGTAATTATTAATGGAGTGGTCCAGTTTTTCCCGACGATGGATTACCTGGTGCGCGTGATTGAACGCGTTATCCAGTTAGTGCAACCAGGCGGCACGGTTTTTATTGGCGATGTCGAGAGCTTTCCCTTACTAGAAGCGTTCCATACATCCGTGCAACGGACACAAGCGTCTGCTTCTCTATCGACAGAGGTGCTGCGCGATCTCATCCAAAAGCACGTGGCACAGACTCAAAAACTTGCGATCGCTCCAGAATTCTTTGTGGCCCTGAAAGAGCATTTACCCCAAATTAGCCATGTCGAAATTCAACTCAAGCGCGGGCGTTATCAGAATGAACTGACGCGCTTTCGTTACGACGTGGTTCTGCATCTAGAAAAAACAGTCTCTCCTCCCAAAACTGCTGCCAGTCATCTCAACTGGCAGCAGGATAATTTAACAGTAGCGACTGTTCACCAACACCTGATAGACACCTCCCCAGAGATGCTCGTGGTTACCCACGTCCCCAACGCCAGAATTTGGGCAGACGTCAGGGTAATGGAATTATTAGCTAGTCCTGGTTGTCCTGAAACTGTAGAGGAATTACGTCAACAAATTTCCCCAAGGGGGATTGAACCTGAAGACTGGTGGGAATGGCAGTCTGAGGTTCCTTATCGCATTAACATTACGGGGTCTGGTAACGGTGGAAATAGTGACTATGATGTGGTGTTTGTGCGGAACGATGTCAACATCATTCCAGACAGCACCCTCATTTCTCCTCAAGCTTCCCTCCTTAAACCTTGTAGGGCTTACGCCAATCAGCCCTACACCGGCTCTAAGCCCAGTCAACTCATTCCTCAGCTGCGGGAATTCCTGACAGAAAAGCTGCCGGATTATATGATGCCCTCGGCATTCGTCGTTCTAGACGAATTGCCCCTGACCCCCAGCGGAAAAGTAGACCGACGAGCCTTACCGGCCCCCGATAAATCTCGTCCGGTGATGGATGTAGAACTGCTGACACCGCGAACGCCCACGGAAGAAGTTCTCGCAGGCATTTGGACAGACGTATTGAGTCTCAATGAAGTCGGGGTACTCGATAACTTCTTTCTTTTGGGGGGAGACTCTCTTCAAGCGACGCAACTGATTTCACGAATCCGCGACATTTTTCAAATAGAACTGTCACTGCATCGGCTATTTGAATCTCCCACAATCGCAGAGCTAAGTGAGGAGATCTTAGGCGCTAGCCGTCAACAACTTTCTGCGATTCAGCCCATTCCAAGAGCAGGAGAATTACCCCTATCCTTTGCCGAGCAACGATTATGGTTTTTAGATCAATTGCAGGAGGGAAGCACGACCTATAACGAGCAAGAAGCGTTGCGTCTGAACGGCTCCCTGCAATTGGAAATACTACATCGTGCGGTGCAAGAAATTGTTCGCCGTCATGAAATATTACGTACTAATTTTCAAGCAGTAGAGAACTCAACCGTGCGGGTGATTCATCCTGAGTTGAAGTTAGAAATGCCCGTTATTGATTTACAGCAGTTGTCAACAGAAGAACAATTTTCTGAAGTGCAACAGCTGGGCCAGCAAGAAATTCAGAAACCCTTTGACCTGGCCAACGATTCCCTCCTACGAGTGACGTTATTGCAGTTGGCGACCGATGATTATGTGCTGTTGCTCACCATGCACCACATCATTACAGATGGTTGGTCAACGGGGATATTTAGCCATGAATTGGCAGTACTTTATGGGGCATTTGTTCAAGGGAAACCCTCACCGTTACCCGAACTGCCCATCCAATATGCCGACTTTGCTGGCTGGCAGAGACAACCCACAACGGCTGAGGTCTTAGCCCCTCAACTAGATTATTGGAAACAGCAGTTAGCCGGAGCACCTCCCAGACTAGAACTACCCACAGACTA
>NZ_JADEXP010000491.1 GCF_015207065.1 Leptolyngbya cf. ectocarpi LEGE 11479
GATACAAGCAACAAAATCGGCAACGTGTATCTTAGTCTGAATCAACACGATCAAGCGTCAGACTATTACCGACTAGCACTAGAATTACGTCAGCAGACTGAATCAGCCATCACAAGCGCTAATTCAGCTTCGTCGGTAGGTCCCCAACACGCCGAAAGTGTAATATTTCAACCTGCCGATATCTCATTTTCAGGAAATAGAACCGGTTCGGCTTCGCGGGGTGCCTCATTAATCGAAGGTCTCACCGCTCTAGTTCCAGAGACGAACTATGGCCGGACTACAAAACCCTATCCAACCATATTTATCTATTTGCCTGAAGAAGGGCAATTCAATCAGGATTTGGTAATCGAATTTTACTTGAGAGATGAACAAGGTGAACTAAAACATGCAGAAAATCGAGCATATCCAGAACAGAATGGAATTTTAGGTATTCCTTTTGAAGAACTGGAGAACATAGCTCCCCTAGAGGTAGGTAAACGGTATCAATGGCACATTAGCGTTAGGTCTGCTTCAGATGATGATGTGCTCTATCTATCAGGTTGGATTCATCGTGTGGAGCCAACATCATCTGAAGCACACTCAATGGAAATTTCTCTTGAAGAACAATCGTATGTTTATGCTAGAGAAGAAATCTGGTATGACGCATTAGCGATATTGATCAAGCTTAGACAACAAGACTCTACGAACTTAAGATATCTGGCTGCTTTACAGGCGTTACTGGAATCTGTAGGGCTTGAGTATGTAGACATAGACAATTTTATTGGTTACTGGTTGGACAAACAACAGAGTCTAGAGGCAGATGTAACTAACGGAGCTGGAGATAGATACTACCGTCCCTCGCCCGATAGTCAGCCCCTTCCTTCAGGAGGATCCCAAACCGCAGGAGGGCATCGATGAATACTAAAGAGTTCTTCTTGCAAAGTAGAAAGGAGCACCATCTCCTAGTGATCTCCGCATTTACTGCTCTGGCATTTCTAATGCCTACGTTGTCAGGACAAGCTGCTGAAGTCATAATATCGGATACACTAACGCCGCAGTCTTCTGAAACTATCAAACAAAATACTGAAATTTATCAATGGTTTCGAGAGGGAAACCAAATGTTCCGAGAAGCACGATTTCAGGAGGCATTAGAGAAATATCAGCAAGCTTTAGTAATGCGGGATGAAACGAATCTATCTTCACTGATAGTGGGTAACTTATTACATAATGCTGCCATAAGTGCTCGAATTCTTGGTCAATTTGACATTGCTCAGCATTATATTGAACAGTCAATCAAAATTGCTCAAAAGCTCGATGATCCTTCGTTATTAGGACGTGGCTTCAATGAAGCTGGAGTAATTGCATATAACTCAAGCCATTTCGATCTGGCACAAAACCGATATCAGCAGGCGCTCGAAATTGCTCAAGCTATCGGAAATCGAGATATAGAAACTCATATTCTTGACAACTTGGGTGTCTTGACGCGACGACAGGGTGACTATGCTACTGCCTTAGATTTTCATCAGCAGGCACTTGTTCTAAGTGAATTGCTTGCGGAAAAATCTATTCAATCCCGCATTCTTGATAACCTTGGTATAGTCTATAGTCTCTATGGAGACTACTCTAAAGCTTTGAGTTTTCACTTACAGGCATTAGCCATTGGCGAAGAAAATCAAGATCGCTTTGTTGAAGGCCGCATTCTCAATAGCATTGGAGTTACCTTTACGAATATAGGTAATTATGAACAAGCACAAGAGTTTTTTGGACGTGCATTGGCGGTCACTCAAGATATTGGAAATCAGGCTGAATCTGGTCGTGTCCTGAATAACATAGGGAGTATTTTTATCAACCAAGGAAAGTATGAAGATGCCATTGAAATTTTAGAGCGGGCTCTTGCCATACACCAAACGATTAATAACCCGATTGATGAAGCAGTAAGCTTTGGCAATCTTGGTTTGGTTCGCTGGAGTCTGGGAGACTATTCAAATGCGTTAGCATATTATTATCAAGCACTAGCTATTCAAGAACAAATTGGAGCTCGTTCAGGTGAGGCTTACACGTTAACAGAACTTGGTAGTGTTTCATTTAGTACGGGAAATTATTCTGAAGCACTGAAATTATTTGAGCAATCGCTCCAAATTTTTCAGGAGATTGGCGCACAAGCCAATACAAGCAATGTTCTAAATAGTATTGGAGGGTTATACTATACCTTAGGTGAACTTGATCAAGCTTTTGATTACTATCAGAAAGCACTCATGATTCGTCAAGAAATTGGAGCTCAATCAGGAGTAGGTGTAACGCTTAACAATATAGGCCTTTTATACAGTGAGCAAGGCGATTTCTCGGAGGCATTAAAAATATTTCAACAAGCCTTAGCGGTTCGTAGAGAGGTGGGTGATCTAGCAGGGGAAGCAAGCACTCTGAACAACATTGGAGCACTACATACCCGACTGCAGAATGATGCTGCAGCAATTGATGCTTCTTCACAGGCATTGAAGATATATCAAACTATTGGCAATATCATTGGAGAAGCCAATACACTGGCTAATCTGGGTGTAAGTTATAGTTCTCTTTCTCAGAATGATCAGGCTGCAGAAGTATTTCAAAATGCTCTTAGTCTTTTTAGTGAAGCAGGAAACCGAGAAGGAGAACGATTTATTTACAGTAGTCTTGGCGATTTGTTTGCTCGCCAAGGAGAGAGCGAACTGGCTATAGTCTTTTATAAACAGTCTGTCAATTTGACTGAGGCTATTCGTCAATCCGTAAGCGATTTATCCTTCGAGCTACAGCAAACCTATACGGAAACGGTTGCATTCACCTATCGTCGTCTGGCGGATTTATTGTTGCAAGAAGATCGCATTTTAGAAGCCCAGAGAGTGCTTGATCTGCTCAAAGTGCAAGAATTAGATGACTACCTTCGAGGTATTGAGCGAAGTGCTGCAGCTGCTTCTGGAATTGAGCTACGGGAAGAAGAACAGCAGCTGTTTGAGCGCTATCAAACCGAACAGTCGATGGTAGTTGCCCTGGGGCAAGAGCTACGAACGCTTGAGCAGATTAATCGAGGCAGTCGCACCCTAGAGCAAGCTGAACGCGTGAGCGAGTTACGTCAACGTCTGCAGTCCGCCCGTCAGGTCTTTCGAACTTTTTTTGAATCAGACGATATTCAATCCTTGGTGGCTCAGCTGCGTCAAGTAACAGGTGCAGCCAATCTAGAGCTAGAAGAGCTGAATGATTTGCAAAATAATTTACAAGCTTTAGAACAAGATGCCGTTATTTTATACCCACTTATTTTGGAGGATCGGGTAGAGCTTATCTTAGTGACGTCCACATCTCCGCCTATCCGACGAACATCCAAAGTTAGTCGCGCTGAGCTTAACCGTACAATTCTTGAATTTCGTTCTGCAATTCAAGATCCTTATCAAACATCAATCAACCAGTCAGCGCAGCAGCTTTATGACTGGTTGATTCGGCCTTTAGAAGATGATTTAGCCCAGGCAGATGCATCTACCATCATCTATGCTCCCGATAGACAGCTTCGATATATTCCTTTGGCTGCACTCCACGACGTGCATCAGTGGCTAATTGA
>NZ_JADEXP010000492.1 GCF_015207065.1 Leptolyngbya cf. ectocarpi LEGE 11479
TTGCTCATAGCGCTCTGTACTCATCGGTGGCTCCCTGGGTAGCGGTGCACTCACTTTAGCGGATGATCAGGCTATGGGCCACAAGTAATGACTATCAAGGGTTTGAACACTTAGTAGGAAAAGTCAGAACGGAGATGACTGGTTCAAAGTCTTGTACACCTTCGCCAAGGAAGACTGAGTCAGTGGCATTAATGATCACATTACCGCCGTTGCCAGAATCCGAGGTGGCGGCAAAGATGCGTCCGCCGTTGCCAAGATTGAGCTGTCCAACATCGAGACGAATAGTACCAGCATCACCTGTGCTGTTGGCGTTACTGGTGATTTGGCTATTGGTGAAGGTGACCTGACCAGGGCTGGTGACGGTGACACCACCTGCAGGCTGACTGCCGTTGGCACTAGCCTCAATGTTGACATTGTTGAGGATAATATCTCCAGTATTTTGGATAAGCGTATTACCTGGCTGACCAAGATTATCTATGTTTAGGGTAATTGTCTCAGGTGCCTGATTAATAGTAGGGTTGGGATCTGCAATCTCGATGCGTCCGCTAGTGATTAAACGCAGGTTGTCAATGGTCAAACTCTCGCTGCGGCCCTGAACGTTAACATCTCCAGAGTTACCACTGCCTGCGAGGGTTAGAATCTCTAAGCCTGAGATGGTAGATGAGGCTTCAAGATAAATGTTTCCTCCTGTGTCTGTTACCCCGCTGGCTTCTGCGATCGCAGCTGTCAATATCCGTCCACCGTCACCAGTAATCGAGCCTTTAGGAGCCCTTACAGAAGTACTTCCGCCATTGCCTGCAGCGCCAGCAACCGAATATGAAAATGAGCTGATTAGACTATTATCTACAAATCTTTCAGACAGATTTGCTATCTCGATATCGCCAAAGTTGGACACAAGAGCAATACTTCCCCCATCCCCACTCTCGTCGAGGGACGAGTTTGAAGATGAGGAGGATCTAAGCGTACTGGCAATATCAATGTCACCGTCGGCAGAGACCGTGATTGCTCCCCCGTTTCCACTCTCATTAGAGCCTGAGCCCAAGGCCAACTCAGCTCCTGAGTTTAATGATGAGTACGAATCTAGGTCGCTGTCTTTGCCAATACGAATATCACCGTCGGCAGAGACCGTGATTATCCCGCCGTTTCCACTCTGACCAAAGCTCGAATCCGATCGCGAGTTCGAAAACGAGCTTAGGCCGCCCGAGTATTGGCCACTGTTAATATCAATGTCACCGTCAGCAGAGACCGTGATTGCTCCGCTGTTTCCACTCTGACTAAAGCCCGAGTTCGATTGCGAGAACGACCATGAGGATGAGGTAATAGCGCCATCAAGGTCAATGCTACCACCGACAGAGAGAGAGATTATCCCCCCATCTCCACTCTGACTAGAGCCCAGGTCCTCCGGAAGTGCGAACGAGTTTGAAGACGAGGACGAGCCAATAGAGCCGTTAACATCAATGTTACCGTCAGCAGAGATGGTGATTGTCCCGCCGTTTCCACTTATATTGGCACCTGAGTTCGACTGCGCGTACGAGGAAGAGTCTATACTACTAAAAAAACCGCTATCAATGTCAATGTCACCCCCAGCAGAGAGAGAGAGAGAGAGCCCCCGTTTCCACTTTGACTAGGCCCTGAATATGGGGACAGGTCCTCGTGCTCGTTTGAGATCGAGGTTGAGCTTAGTAGGCCATTAACATCAATGCTATCACCAGCGGAGAAAGTGATTGCCCCGCCGTCTCCGCTGACAATGACATTCGAGGTCGAAGTATCCACTGTAGCGACCACGATATTACCTCCAGCCTTGATGCCTACTGCGCCGCCTTCACCACCGGTTCCCCTGCCGGTAGTAATGATCTCGGCAACAGAAGCATTGGCGTCGGCGATTAAGTTTACCGTACCGCCGCTTTCATCTCTCTCTAAATTGAGCAACAACTGGGTGCCTTGTGCCGTTCCCCAGGGTGCAGTATTATCCCCTACCTGAAATAACTTTCCAGAATCTCCCAGAAAAAGATCTGTAACCCTAAGCGTCCACGTTCCTTCTGATGACTGACCATCAAAAACAGCGAGTCCTCCAGTTCCCTGAGGATGAAACCTACCATTAAATGGTGCAGCGCTATATTCATTATTGTCGATAGCAGACCACCCGAATTCATCATCCAGAATGGTATCTTGAAAGTTATCGCCGCCGCCGCCAACCCGGCTAAAAAGAACTAAAGATGTTCCATCCGGTGAAGTAAGTACGGCCTCCAAATCGCCATCATAAGTATGCTCTGCCGAAAAACGCACGTTTAGGTCGTTGATATTGCCTGTTCCATCAGGCACGATGAAGCTAAAACTAGCGGTGCCTGCAGTGCCCGTCTCGGGAATTGGTCCACCGGCATCAATGTTAATGATCTCATGCTCAATTACGGAAGTATCAATCTTCCCCAATATCAAACCGATACCCGATATGGACAAATCTCGTCCATTGGTTTGTAGCGTGTCCTGCACGTCCAGCATTAGTACATCGCCTAAACCATCCGCATTAGCATCCGCCTCTAGGGCGATACGACCGGTGCCATAGGCAAACGACAGGGCATTATCTGCAATGTCAGCTACAGTAATATTGTCCGCCGCCTGCACCAGCAGATTTGTATTACCGTGGCATTCGTGACAGGTTAAACCTATGGCAGATAAGTCAATAAGTAGAGATACTTATTTTCGGGAGGGTAGATCCAGGTCACAGTAAAGCCATTGTGCATGGGCAGTGAGATGGCTAAGGGTAAACCTCGTTCTAACCGAGATCATGCTCAGAAAAAACACCGCCCGGATATTTCCGATGAGGTCATCGCCAAGCAGCTCGAAGAGTTGCTGACCCCAGCGATTGATGCCCAAGCCAGCTACTATCGACAACTAGACCTCAGGGCTCGCATTCTGACCTTGCCCTTGATGGTAGCAGCGGTCCTGACATTGTTGTGGCGAGATGTGCCGAGTGTGCACGAACTCTGCCGGATGCTCGCCCGTGAGGATTTGCTATGGTGTCGAGCGGTTAAGGTTTCTCAACAAGCGCTCGCTCAGAGATTTCTGGAGTTCCCCGCTGAGTTATTTGAACGGGTCTTTTTTGAGGTACTCCCGCGTTTGAAACACCGCTGGCAGGCGCGTCAAAACCGTCCCTTGCCCACGAGTGTTCGCAAGGCTCATGAGCAGTTTGAACAGATTTGGATTGCCGATGGTTCGACCCTGGAGAAGTTGTTTCGCAAATTAGGCAGTTTGCAAGCGATAGAGACCGCTCCCTTAGCGGGCAAAATGGTGACGCTCATCGATCTGGTTACCCGTCTGCCCGTTCACATCTGGTTTTGCGATAATCCCAGACGGTCTGATGCTAAATTCGAGGACCAACTACGGTCAGTTACCCCCGCTAAAACCCTGTTACTGCCAGCAATTCCAAATTCAAACGGCATCAATTTATACAGAAATAAAGGACATAAGGTTAATGAAGATAGAAACGACCCTGTTGATGTGAGTTCCGGTTATGGTCCCTATTTCTCTGAGTTTCGGTGTGC
>NZ_JADEXP010000493.1 GCF_015207065.1 Leptolyngbya cf. ectocarpi LEGE 11479
CATTTTCGTCAACAGTGGATTCGTTTACAGGATGCGACGGCAATATTTGGCCAGCGCAAAAAGGATGTGTTGGATTTGTTGATTAAGGCTGGTTTAGAGCATAAGTTGTCGAAGCGGCAACAGCAGCCTTTGTTTCGCCGAGGGGATGTGGAAGATGTGTTTTATGCGCAGAATGGGGAGCAGTTATCGGTGTTGGGAAAGTAGGTGCGCCCAACTCTCGGATTGATACAGTTTGGCACAGCGGACTCTAACCCGAACAATATCGCCTCGTTGAATATTCATTTGGATCAATAATCAGCCGAATAAGGTCATCGGTTTCAGTATGAACGATAGCAATGACTCATCCAAGAAAATCAGATTTATGGGTCGAAGTTATAATTAGGGCAAGCTGACCTCCACCTTGCTATGACACTGCCCTTGCCGAAACTTCAAACCTTACCAGACTCGTTGCCAATTGATGGGGCAGTGCGTATTGAGTTGGAAGAAGGTGTTCCTATTTTTCGTGTGTCAAGTCAGGTTCAAACTCGTATTGAAGAGCTTTTGTTTAAGCAAAAGGAAACTCCCCTTAATCAAGATGAAGAACAGGAGTTGGATAGTTATGAAGAAATAGATGACTATTTAAGTTTTGTCAATCGGACGATTCGGAATTTGTTCATCCTTCAAACGCAGCAGGCATCTTACATCAATGCCCCGTAGTAGGATTTCTGACATTGCTCAGGCCCAGGTTCGTCGCAGAGCTGTTAGCGAAGCGTAACGCACCAAATCAAAGGTTTTTGGTATTTTTAGAACCATTATGAGATGAGTCTATTAGGATAAGAGCGGCATGGTTTAGCTTGCTGGTGAATGGCAATTTTTACCTGGACATTTCTGCTAGAAACGGTGGTTGGTGGCATTATCGGCAACCGGGTGGATGCTGGCGTTGTGCAAGCTTGCTCAGCAGGGTGGCAGCGGGCTATTCGGGGACTGAATGCACCAGACTTGCAGGCAACTCGGGATGAGCTGGCCATAGCGATCAGTCGATCATTTCTGTGGGCACAGCAGAGTCTGGTGCAGGAATGTCTGGCTGAGGTTGCCAAAGATGTTGATGGCGGTTTTAGTCAGCCTGTAGCTTTGTCAGGGTATGAAGCAGCTGTGGACTGGCTTAATCAGAAAGCTCAACAGCTTAGAAATGACCTGAAGCAGCTGGAAAAGGAACAGCTAAATGCCCTAGCGGCATCAGATACTGCATCTTTGGGTAATTTGCTGCAGAGTCAGGATGTGTCGACGGCGTTTAGCCAGCAGCTGACGACCGTAGCGGTTCAGGAGCAGGCACCGGATATTTATGTCAGTCGGGCTATAGCAACCGATACCGGATTGATGGCAAGGCTGGCAGCCTACTTTGAGTTTGAGCTACAGACCAATCAAACTGTACAAAACTGGTTTCAGACTCAGCTGCTATTGCAGATTAATCGTCAGCTACAGAACGTTGATCAGGCTCCCCTGGCGCTGGAAGACTTAAAGAATAGTCTGAAAGCATTGACTAGCCAGATTCCAGTCATTGTTGGGCAGGTCAATAATTTGGTATTGGCGGTCAGTGAGGTGGGTAATAATGTGACTGAAGTGCGGGCTTTAGTCACATCAAGCGCTGCTGAGCTAGCATTATTGGTCCTACACAATGGGGATGAGCTAGCGGAGCTAAAAAAGCAAATTGGAGATTTGTTGATTGCGCTGAAGCAGCAGTTGACTGCTGAGGTGAAAGTTCCTGAGGCACCAGCCTCCCCTAAGGAAGGGCCAAACCTGTTTATCTATGGTCCGGCGGTACCGCCAGAGAGATTTTTCGGACGACGACGGGCAAAGGCAGACATTAAGAACCGCATTGGTGCGGTAGAGCCTCAGAGTATCAATATTGTGGGGCTGCGGCGGAATGGAAAAAGCTCAATGCTACGGTATGTGAAAGAACGCATTGGGGAGTTTTGTACACCAGAGCAAAAGCCACTAGTGGTGTTGCTAGATTTGCAAGATCGGCGGTTTCATACACCTGAGGGAATTGTGGAAGGATTAAGGCGAGGGATTAAAAAGCATATGGGAAGTGAGCCCTGGCCAAGAGATGCTAATAATGATCCGTTTGAGTTAGAAGATGGATTAGAAGCAATATGTGACAAGGGATATCGATTAATCGTAATGTTTGATGAGTTTGGGGCAATTGGAAAACAACTAGAGATATTTCAGGGCTGGGGAGATGATTGGCGGTCAAAGGCATCAGCTAGCTTAGTAACTTTAGTAATTGCCAGTCGACGACCGTTGAGTGAAGTTTATAGTACACTTGGGCTAACATCACCGTTTGGAAACATTTTTAGTACAACTGTGTTGGGCGCATTAGAAACAAAATCTTGGCAACAGCTTTTAAGCCAGGGAAGGTTCTCAAGAATTGAGATATCCTGGGTGGATGAAATGGCTGGTAAACTGCCTTACTATACTCAACTAGCTGCAGCGATGGTTTGGCAACATAGAGAGTTAAAGTTAGTAAAGAAAGAGTTTAGGCAAGAAGCGAAATCGCGTTTCAGGGAATTGTGGACAGAGTTAACATCACCTGAAAAGCTGGCGCTTCAGCAGATAGCAAAGAACGATATATCTTCAAGTGAAGCAGCTGTGGTGGAAGATTTAAAGCTAAATGGATTAGTGTGTTCTGAACAGCAAATCTATAGCCGCGAGTTTCAAATCTTTGTGAAGACACAGCGATGAAAAAATTCTTAAAAGAGACTTGGGAGCTTTGGTATTGGGCAATGTTTTGTCCATCAAAGCTGCAAGCGCGGATGAATTCTTGGAGGCCAAGGAAAACTGGACGAACTACATTTGGAGACATACTTTTATTTTCGATAAATTGGCGCTTTTGGGGGCAATTTTTCTGCTTGATATGTTTATTTAGTACACCTTTAATAGGCCTAATTAGAGAGAGTTCTGCTATTACTGACTGGTTACTGCTGCCAATTACTTTGTTGGCAGCTTACAGTTTAGGTGTTATTTTCTTGCCTATAGGTATAAATACTCCATTGTTGATTGGAGGAATATATCAAACTAGTGCTAATGCTTTCAGCAAAAAACTTCAGACAAACTTAAATGAAATTGCTCAAGCTGCCGCTTTTTTGCTAAATCAGTCATTCTTAGAAATTTCAATTATTCTATTGCTAATATCATTGGTAGGGATAATTATTTATGATGTTTATATAATGAATAAAAACAGAGGTGCGCGTGCGCTTTTTATTCGTGATCATCTAGAATATGATGCCATTGAAAAAATAGGTTTAATAGATAAATTCAAAGTCTCAATATCAACCGCAATAGGCATTGCAGTCGCAATTTCGATCATCGTCTCGACTGTAGTTTCAGTTTTTATTCTGTCTTCAGAAATAAGTTTAATTGATGGCTTTTCCGTAGCAATTATAGGGATTATCTTTTCAACAGTAATCTCAATTATAGCTGCAGCTATAATTGCAGCCATAGTTTCCATTATAATCGCAACGCTGT
>NZ_JADEXP010000494.1 GCF_015207065.1 Leptolyngbya cf. ectocarpi LEGE 11479
TAGCCGTTGCGATCGCAGCCCCCACCTCCGGCGCCCGGCGCAGCATCGCCCCTACCATATATCCCGTCGCCGGATGCACCATGCTAGCCGCCCCGCCAAACCCCAATACACGCTGGCTCAGGTCCGGCAGCGGCTGATTCATCGGAAACAAACAATATTCCGTATGGTGAATCTCACTCACGGTCACACCATCCATACCTAGCCGCTGCTGCAGCCGCTGCTTGAGGGTGTCGTACTCCATCGCAGGCACCAGCGCCAGGGATGTTTCTTCGACAAAGTAGACATCGTCCCCAAGATCCATGGCATACAAAAATGTCGGCGGACCCGCCAGCTGCTCCGGCGATAGATGCTCCGCCCGGTAGTCCATTAGCAAAAACTGACCAGGTGCCACGGGTGGTTTGGAAAATTTACCCACAAGGCCATAGGCCACCTGATAGGCAACGGGGGAACTTTTGGGCGTTGGTCGTTGCACTAATGCCGCGTTGTGGCCGGTCGTATCGATCACCAGCTTGGCTTTGAGTTCCTGACCATCTGTGGTGGTTACACAGCTATAGTCATCAGTGTGGGTAACCGAGGCGGCTTTGCCCTGATGCCAGGTCATCGCCTGGAGCTGATCGAGAAAATGCTGCTGCAGTTTGTGTTTATCAAACAGGCCGTAGTCGCGGTGGTGACGTGTGGGCTGCGTTGCCGCTGCCCGGCCAAAATAGCTAACGGTATTTTGCCAGCGATAGCCCAGCAGATCGCTCAGGCCCAGGGCCTCTAGCTCGTCACACCAAACGCCATAGGTGTTGGGCCAGGCAGTATCAGGCGCGTTGGGAGCTAGGCCCTGTAGGGATACTCCATGGTGGGCTAAGGCGGAGGCCATGATCAAAGCAGCAGGCCCGGCCCCAATGATTAATACGTCAAACACCGTGTTGATTCTCCTCGATATCCCAACAAATCGATCCCTGTGGTTATTATTACCTCTAACGGGAAATCATCATTCTCCACTGCCACTCTGCCAACTCAGACCATGTCTACCACTAATCTGCTTCGAGAACTATTTGATGCTGCCGTTACAGCCGCCATGCCCCAGAAGCAGGTAGCCCGAGCCCTAGAACCTTACCTAGAGACACGACCGAAGGGCCGCACGGTGGTCGTTGGCATCGGCAAATCTGCAGCTGCCATGGCCATGGCCGTAGAGGATAGCTGGGCGCAGGCCGGTAATACCGACCCGATTGAAGGGCTGGTGATCACCCGCTACGGTCATGGAGTCCCGACAAATTCAATCGAGGTGGTCGAAGCCGGACATCCGGTACCGGATAAAAATGGGATGCAGGGAGCCCGACAAATTTTGCAACGGGTACAAAATTTGACTGCCGATGACCGGGTGATCTGTTTGATTTCAGGGGGTGGGTCTGCTCTGTTTACCCTACCGCCGGAGGGCATTAGCCTGGAAAATCTGGCCGACATCAACCGGCAGCTGCTGACCTCCGGCGCCGATATTGTCGCCATGAATACGGTGCGTAAGGCCCTATCCTGTTCGTCGGGGGGACGACTGGCAGCAACAGCCTATCCAGCCCAGGTGGTGTCACTGATTATTTCCGATGTGGCTGGGGATAGCCTCAGGGCGATTGCGTCTGGGCCAACGGTGGGGGATACGGCCACCGCAGCAGATGCTCTGGAGATTATAGACCGCTACCGACTGAACATCCCCCACCCGATTCGCCAGTATTTGCAGCGTAATCCTAACCCGGTGATTGTCCCCGGAGATGAGCGGTTAAGGACGACCATCAATCATTTGATTGCGACACCGCAGCAGTCGTTGGAGGCTGCGGCTGACGTTGCGATCGCAAACGGCTACACCCCCTTAATCCTGAGCAACGCCATCGAAGGCGAAGCCCGTGACGTGGCCCGAGTCCATGGAGCCATTGCCCGTCAGGCCAAGTACCACCGACAGCCTGTCGCTCCCCCCTGCGTTATCCTTTCCGGCGGTGAAACCACAGTGACCGTCAACCAAAAATTTGTCGGTAAAGGCGGCCGCAATAGCGAATTCCTGTTAGCTTTGGCCCATTACTTAGACGGCGAACCCGACATTGCGGCCATCGCCTGTGACACGGACGGCATCGACGGTAGCGAAGATAATGCCGGTGCCCTGATCACACCAGGCCTGTGGCAGCAGGGGCGAAATGCACAAAAATATCTCAGCACCCACGACAGCTACAGCTTTTTTGCATCGATTGATGCGCTGGTAACAACCGGGCCAACGTTGACCAACGTGAATGATTTTCGAGCCATCGTGGTTGAGTAATCGTAGTCGCTGGCTTCGACTGCGCTCAGCTAGCTAGAAATATCCGACTTAAAACCAGCTGGAAACACCGAGGGTTGAGCGGAGTCGTTCGCGAAGCGTCTCCTACGGAGTTAACCCGACTACTCCCCCTCACACACTTCCACATCCCCAGCTGCCGCCAGCACCGCCGCCAGCACCCCTGGAAACTTGGCCTCTAGCTCATCTACCCGCAGGGAATTCAAATGCTGGGTGCCCACTTTTTCAGTATGGATAATTCCGGCCTCGCGCAGAATCTTAAAATGGTGCGACAGCGTTGACTTGGCAATTTCGTCGCCGCCACAGCTACGGCAAGCTTGCTCGCCTTTCTGGGCGATGGTTTTGACAATTTTTAGCCTGACCGGATCGCCCAAGGCGTACAGTACCTCGGCCAAGGTCATTTGACTTAAATCTGGATGGGAAATGGGTCGCATAGATGCATTATGCCATGGGGGCCAGGCCAAGATCTCAGGGACAGGAACGGTTAACCGCCCTCAGTAGTTCAATTTTATGGAACTATAATTAGGGCAATCCAGTAAAACACGAGGGCCTTGATGGGGCTAATGTATTACTGAGCCGTTGGTTTTCAAGGAGATCTTAGTAAATGACTGAAAAAGCGTTAGTAAATGAAGTGTCAGATGCCGACTTTCAGACCGATGTGCTGGGTAGCGAAATCCCTGTACTCGTAGACTTTTGGGCACCCTGGTGTGGCCCTTGCCGGATGGTAGCTCCCGTCGTAGATGAAGTAGCTGCCAAGTTTGAAGGCCGGGTTACCGTGTTCAAACTGAATGTGGATGATAACCCTTCCAGTGCTAGCGACTATGGTGTACGCAGTATTCCTACATTGCTGATCTTCAAAGACGGTAAGGTGGCTGATACGGTTGTTGGTGCTGTACCTGCAAGTACCTTATCAACGACCCTTGAGAAATATTTGGACTAGGGTGCGCGCGCCAAACTAAAAAGAAAGCTTAGAATTACAACCTGTCCCTAAACATACCTAGTATCAAAGGGACAGGTTTGTCTTTGATAGTGATCGTCTTGGATGCCGTTTGCAAACGTTAGGTTTAATAATCCTATGAGCTATTCTGATCCGTCTTCTCCCAACTCAACGCCACCGGAGCCTAATCCAGAAACTACTACAGAAACCACCACAGAAAAATTTACGGTGAATAGTGACAACCTGGTCAGTAAGGTTCA
>NZ_JADEXP010000012.1 GCF_015207065.1 Leptolyngbya cf. ectocarpi LEGE 11479
CCCACTTTTCGTAGTAGACCCGGTATGATGCATGTCATGGCTATTCAGGTGGGTTTGTCTGTTAACAAAACCTTAGTGCCTGAATAGCTTTTCTGGCTATTTCTCTCGCTTTTCTGTCCGGACTATTTTTCAGATGTTACCGATTTAGAGATTTTTATATCTGAACGATTGACTTTCGATCTTCAAAGTATTGTGTCTAGAAGACAAGCATTTAATCAAATTACTTTCTCACTTATTAGATTTGTAGAAGCGCAAGGCTTGACAGATGATTTGATTCAAGCCTTATATCAGGAGTATCCATATAACCGTCAGTTAAGCGAATTTGTTGATGCTTTGAGGAGGAAAAAAGCCTCTTCTTTTCAATATGCTATTTTTGCAATCCACGGAGGCAAAATTCAGCCAGAGACGACGGAGGTTGCTGAGGTTTTAGCCGGGGAGAAGCATAGTTTTTATACCTTTGAAGGACTGAAGCCTGGTTATAATTATCCTCTCTATGTGCCTAGTCACTTGTTCGATGAGCCGCATGCTTTAGAACTTGCTGGTAAAGTCGATACGGTAATATCGATTAATGGTTGCAAAGGTGAAGACTCTTTTATTCGGCTAGGTGGGTTAGATAAAGTTCTACAGAAAAATATGAGGCAGCAGTTATTATCTGCAGGATTTCAGGTATCTGAAACAGCGCCGGAAGGTCACAGGGGCTTAGATCCAAATAATATTTGTAATCGTGGAAAGTCTGGCCAAGGAGTTCAGATAGAGCTGAGTCGTGGTCTGCGCGATCGTCTACCAACAGAAGATGACATCTTTGAACAGTTAGTTAGAGCTTTAAATAGGCCTCTAGAACATGAATTTGATGAACCTCTACGACGAGTTGATAAACCTTCATCTACAGTTGATGTTCTAGTCATTACATCTGCACCAGGTGAGCAAGACGCCCTCTTTAAATGTATAGATTCCTATAAAGAATCTCAATATGAAGCTTCAAGACAGTGGGAGTGTAAACAGCTTGATGATGACACATATTATTGCCGGTATTTTACTTGTGAAAGTGGAGAACGCATTAAGGTCGCTTCATTAGACACCCTAGATCAGGGGATGAACCAGGCTGCCATCTATGCATCAATATTCATTAAGCAGCTTAAGCCCAAGTGTGTAGCTATAGTTGGTATTTGTGCAGGCGATCAAGAACAAGTATATTTAGGGGATATAATCGTTGCCGAAAAGCTTTTTCATGTGAGGCGATTTGGCGATAACAAAACATATAATCTCACCAGTTCTTGGCTAAGAAAGATAAAAGTTTATGATACGGAAAACGATTATCTTGAATGGCAGTCTAATTTGTGTATGACGCGTCCGATTGGGTATAAATATCAGAGCTATTGGCTTTTACATACGCTCCTAATGCATGAAAAAAATGCTCAAGAAAACCCTCATCCAGCTAATCATCCAGACAGAGATAAGCGATGCCCTAACTACAGAGCAGTGGTGAATTATCTAAAAAGTGACAAGTGGGTTGCTTGGGAGGAAAGTCAACTAAGATTAAAACAAGAGGGTAGAAATGTAATTAAGAGAGAGCTAGCTCTAGAAAGGAATAGTATTGCAGACATTCTAAGGCAGGAACGTTCATATCCCAGGGTTTTTATTAGACCTGTTGGAACTGGGGTTGATTTAGTTGAAGAAGAAAACTTTTTCAGAAAGATGAGAGAGGAGCAACGTCAACATTATGTTGCTGCCTACGATATGGAAGGTTATGCTGTTGCAGAGGCAGCCTGGACTGGGAATATCACTAAAATGATTTTTGTTAAGTCTGTATCGGACTTTGCAGGTTCAAAGCGAAGAGATGGACATTTCCGGGAATACGCTTGTAGCGCCTCTGCAACTTTTCTGATTCATTTTCTTAAGCACAATTTTTCTGCTGATTGAAGTTAATGAGAGAAGAATCAGTTCGCAACAATAAGGGCAGAAATCAGCAAATGGATAAGTTGGAATATACGCTATTTAACTTTGAAGACAGTACTACAGATAGAAATATTCCGTTGAATATTTTGCTAGAGCAGTACAAGCTCTATGTAGAAACAATGGAAAAAGTTGTAGCCCGCCGTCAGACTGTCAATAGCTTTTTCCTAGCAGCCAATACATTTTTAATTACATTATCTGGATTCGCAAATGAGCAACTGGGTCTTGAAGGCACAAATAGTCGCTCATTTTCTTTATTAGGTATCTCTATTTCAGGTATTTTATTATCCACAATCTGGCTCAAATTAAGCCGGTCATATGGACTAATGAATGCAGCTAAATTTGAAGTCATCCACGCCCTAGAAAGAAAGCTTCCTGCCGCCTTATTTCTAGGGGAATGGATTGCGTTGGGCGAAGGTAAAGATCCACGAAAATATCAGCCCATGTCTAAAGTCGAATCTAGAGTCACCTGGGTATTTATATACCTGTATATAGCAGTGATTCTGTGGGCTATTTACAATCTAATTTTCTAAGCCTATCTTCAGAAAATTGCTCCGCTAAATATCTATTAGAAGATCATTTGAGATTTGAATACGAGGCCTACAAAACCATCAGGTAAGTATCCTTGCCTGTTTGCGGCAACACCTTAATCTGCTGATTTTGTAAATCCGGCTGTAATCCTAAATCTTCTAACGGAATCAAGCCGAGCAATGGCATTTCGCCCTCAGGTAATTCGACGCAGTTAAAAGTGCCTTTGCGCCCACAGGTTGCTAAGTTAACTTCCTTAAACACTCGCAAAGATTGAACCCCGACAGCAATTCGGGCATCTACCTGCCCCTCAAGAGGCAGCCCCAACTGTCGAACCACGTCCGCAGGTAGGCAAAGCCGACTGGCTCCCGTATCCACGAGCACATCGGTTAACGTCATTGAACGCACCTGGTCGGCGTCAATGAATCCTCGTTCCGCCAGAATCTGATCGATATGGTTGGTAACGGTTAGATCGACTGTAACCTTGCCCATAGAAGATCCTCGGTCTATTGCCTATTGTATCTATCAATTTTGATAAATCTGTCTCTAGAGAATACCCATCAAGGGCACTCAATTCACACTAGACTCACTCGACCAATGGTTGAGATGTGGATCTCTTTGCAACAGCTGACGAACGCGATCGCAACTTCAACTCTTTGGGTAAAACAATCTTAAATTCTGTTCCCTGCCCCAGTACAGAATGACACTGCAGTTCTCCACCATGCTTATCAACAACAATCTGATGACTGATAGCTAAGCCCATCCCCTTTGCCGCACCGACTGGCTTAGTTGTAAAAAATGGATCAAAAATTTGTTGCAGCAGCGCTTTGGGAACGCCCCCACCGTTATCAGAAACAGTCACCGAAACATGCTCTGGTTGCACCTCAGTAACAATCACAATTTCTCCTGACGGGTGAGTATCTAAGGCATCAATCGCATTGGTCAAAATGTTTAAAAATACCTGATTTAATGCTCCTGCGTAGCACTCAATCCTTGGCAAACTACCGTATATCTTGTGCAACCTAATTTCCGGGCGTTGAGCTGTCGCCTTGAATCGATGGGAAAGCACCATCAAGGTATTGTCTAGCCCCTCGTGCAGATTCACAACTTTCACATCTGATTCATCGTAACGGGCAAAGTTTCTCAAAGACTCAACAATATCTCGAATACGATCAGCCCCCGTTTGCATTGAACTGATTAACTGCGGAAAGTCTTTTTTAACAAACTCGATATCGGTCTGATCAAAGTCTGTTTGCGCATCAGGCAACAACTGTATAGATTGCGCCTGGTAGTAGGTCATCAGCTGGAGTAACTCTTCAGTATATTGTTTCGCATGTTCAAGATTGCCATAGATAAATCCCAAGGGATTATTGACTTCATGGGCAATGCCAGCCACCAACTGACCTAAGCTAGCCATTTTTTCGCTTTGCAGTAGCTGGGTTTGAGCCCGTTTTAGCTCATCCATAGCCTGTCTGAGCTGTCCTGCCGTTTTGCGGGCCTCCAGCTCAGACGAAATCAGCGCTGCCTCAGCAGTTTTACGGTCGGTAATGTCCCTCAGCATAATGGTCAAAAATCGTTCAGACCTCAGCTGGGAAGCCGTCGCCGAGATCTCAATGGGAAACTGTCGCCCCCCCTGGTGTACGCCCAAAGCACTATAGACTTCCCCCGTACGACATCCTTGCTCCAAAAACCTCTGCAAGGATTGAAAAGCAGCATCCTGAGTCTGGGCAAAATCTGTACTGACTAAGGTGGTCAGAGGTTGACCAATGACATTCAACCATGGGTACCCAAAAATCATTTCTACAGCTGGATTGGTACTCTGGATGATTAACGTCTGAGGATCAACTGTCATAATGCCGTCCACAGCCGTAATAATAATCGCATTAGTTTTAGCAATAGACCGTTCTAAAGCAGCAACAACCTGGTTATACCAACGGCTGATTTGACCTACTTCTGTCAGTGCGCCAACATCCGCTCGATGCGCCAAGTTACCCGTTTTAGCATGGGCTTGCATAGTGCTAAATAAGTGATGAAGCTCATTGCTCACACCGTGCTCTGATACATTTAGCCCGAGATATTCCTGCTTCCGGGATACCCGTAGGGGAACCCAGCGGTTGAGCGCTAACAGCCCCAGTAAAGCGGTGGTAAAGACCCACACACCACACGCCAAGACTCCCGACAGCTGTACTGTCAACTGTGCCCAACGGCTCAGGCCTGTGCCTAAACGCTCTAAATCACCAAATAAGGCCACAGCCATGGTGCCCCAGATACCTGGGCCTAAATGTACCGAGATGGCTCCAACGACATCGTCAATGTGCAATTTTTCTAATAAAGCGTTACCCCCCATCATCACAAGGCCACCCACACCACCAATCACCAATGCACTGGATAACGATACGGCATGACAATTAGCCGTACTTGCGACAAGACCGGCTAGCACACCATTCATCACCAATTTGAAGGGCACCTTGTGGTGTCGACTCCCTAACATCAAGAGGAGGGGAGCTGTTAAGCCTGCCGCTCCCGAGAAGAGGGTATTCACTAAGATTTTGGGGACTTGATCATTAAAGGCAAAGGTATTGCCGCCGTTGAAGCCTAACCAGCCAGACCACAGCAGCAGCGTCCCTAAAAAGGCCAAAGGAATATCTGAACTGGATGATTGCTGCGTAAAGTCTTGTCGAGAAAAACGTCCTAGACGAGGCCCAATGACGAGTACAGCCGCCAGGGATACCCACCCCCCAACACTGTGAACCACGGTGGAACCCGCAAAATCAATAAACCCTTGTTGCCCAAGCCACCCTGTCTTTAAGCCTTGATCAAGCCCATTCCAGGCCCAATGACCAAACACCGGATAGATAAACCCAGAGACTAACAGGGCAACCCATAGATATCCTCTGAACGTCATGCGCTCCGCCACCGCGCCAGACACAATGGTGACGGAAGTGCTACAAAATATTGCCTGGAAGAAAAAAAAGATGACTGGCCAACTCTCAGGTTGACTAAACTCAGGAAAAAATTGACTGCTCCCCCCAAAACCACCAGCGGACATGCCAAACATGAGGCCATAACCAAAGGCCCAAAACATGATGAGTGACAGGCCCAAGTCTGTAATATTTTTAACTGCAACGTTAATATTGTTTTTGCGCCGGGTGAAGCCAGCCTCTACACACAAAAAACCGGCCTGCATTAACAACACTAGACTGGCACTCACCACCACCCATAGTGCATCTGATACTGATGTCATGGCCACGAAGGGATACGCGTACCACAGCATTCCCCGTAGAAACAGGCATATCGGGAATTATGACCAAGTTTCATGAATTTAGTCATACCATATCTGCCATATGTGCCATATCTGCCATATCTAAGCTGCAAAGGCTATCTCAAGGCCATCTTACGGACGGCCTATCCATACGGCCAAACTACCGCATAATTGAGAAGCTGCGATCGCAATCTTACTTTGAGTTCTGATTTGAGTTCTGACAGACCCACCCTGCTAATCATTGACGGCCATTCCCTGGCGTTTCGTTCCTACTACGCCCACGCCAAAAGCCGGGACGGCGGACTGCGCACATCTAAGGGAATTCCCACCAGTGTGTGCTTTGGCTTTCTCAAGTCCATGAGCGACATGATGGTCGTCGAAAAGCCCGACTATGCAGCCGTCGCCTTTGATCTGGCCCAGCCCACCTTTCGCCACGAAGCCGCAGAAAGTTACAAAGAAGGGCGACCCGAAACACCGGAAGACTTCATTGAGGATGTAGAAAACCTCAAAAAGCTTTTAGCAGGGTTTAAGCTACCCATTCTGACAGAACCGGGGTTTGAAGCCGACGACGTCATCGGTACCCTAGCCGTCAAAGCCGAAAAGGAAGGCTACGCGGTCCGCATCCTCAGCGGCGACCAAGATCTATTTCAGCTGATTGATGATAACGAGCACATCAAGGTACTGCATCTGGGCAGTACTTTTGGTCGCACCAACGGTCTGGCTAAGGAATATGGCATTCAAGAGGTGGCCGAAAAGCTGGGCATCACCCCCGATCAGGTGATCGACTACAAAGCGCTGTGTGGTGATACATCGGACAACATTCCTGGGGTCAGAGGCATCGGTAAAAAAACGGCTGTGAAGCTGCTGCTGGAATACAAGAATCTCGACGGTGTGTATGCAGCCCTGCCGGAGATGAAAGGGGCGGTCAAAAAAAAGCTGGAGACCGGCAAGGATGATGCGGACAAGTCTAAGTATTTAGCCACCATCGTCACTGATATTGACATGGATGTTGAGCTGGCTGATTGCAAACTTGAGGGGTTTGATGAGGGAGCGGTGATTCCGCTGCTGAAAAACCTAGAGTTTCAGCATTTTATTAACCGACTCAGTAAACTGCAGGTCGCCTTTGGCGGTGAGGCAACAGCAGCGCCAAAGAGTTCTTCTGCGTCGGCTAAATTGTTTGAAGATGAGGAAACAGCCTTTTTTACGGCTGAGGAAACGGATGCTGCGATCGCAGTTGAAGACGTCGCAATTCAGCCGCTGATTATCACCACCGCTGGGCAGCTCAAAACACTAGTAGCCAAGCTCAAAACCCAGACGAGCCAACCGGTGGCCTGGGATACGGAAACCACATCCGTCGAGCCGATGGATGCGGACCTGGTGGGCATCGGCTGCTGCTGGGGCGATGGGCCAGAAGACCTGGCGTATATTCCGGTTGGACATAAAGAGGGAGGACAGCTGCCTTTAGCGGATGTCTTAAGTGCGCTCAAGCCCATTTTAGAAAGTGCGGACTATCCGAAATCGCTGCAAAATGCCAAGTATGACCGAGCCGTTCTGAAATGCCAGGGCATTGAGCTAATCGGCGTGGTCTTTGACACCATGCTGGCGAGCTATGTACTCAATCCTGAAAGCAGCCATAATCTAACGGATCTGTCGCTGCGCTATTTAAATCTGGCGGCCCAGAGCTACAGCGATTTGGTGCCCAAGGGTAAAACCATTGCGGATATTGCCATTGATCAAGTAGCCGTTTACTGCGGTGGGGATGTGCATACCACCTATCGACTGGTGCCGATTTTGCAAACAGAGCTGAGTCAGGTGGATGCGATCGCAACGCTCTTCCGCGATATTGAAGTCCCCCTTGAAGCCGTCCTAGCCGACATGGAGTCCACCGGCATTCGCATTGACGAAGCCTATCTCAAACAGTTCTCAGAACGGCTAGAAACCGATCTCTACGAGCTGCAAATTCAAGCCTACGACTTTGCCGGAGAAGAGTTTAACCTCAGCTCCCCTAAACAGCTGAGTGTTTTACTGTTTGAAACCTTAGGGTTAAACAAAAAGAAAACTCGCAAAACCAAAACCGGCTACTCCACCGATGCCACCACCCTGGAAAAACTGCAAGGCGACCATCCTGTCATAGACTGCATTGTCAGCCATCGCATCCTATCTAAGCTGAAATCCACCTATGTAGATGCCCTGCCTAAGCTAGTACGGGCTGACACGGGCCGAGTCCATACCGACTTTAACCAGGCGGTAACTGCCACAGGGCGTCTCTCCTCTTCCAACCCTAACCTGCAAAATATTCCGGTGCGCACCGCCTTTAGCCGCCAAATTCGTCAGGCCTTTCTGCCCCAAGAGGGCTGGCTGTTGGCCGCCGCCGACTACTCCCAAATCGAGCTGCGCATTCTCACCCACCTCAGTGGCGAATCCGTACTCGTAGATGCCTATCGCACCGGTCAGGATGTCCACAGCCTAACTGCCCAGCTGCTGCTAGATAAAGACGAGATTTCCTCAGACGAACGCCGCATGGGTAAAATCATCAACTTTGGCGTTATCTATGGCATGGGAGCGGTGCGCTTTGCTCGGGAAATGGGAGTTAGCCGTACGGAAGCCAAGTCCTTTATCGATAAATTTAACGAACGTTACTCCCGAGTATTTGAGTATTTGCAGCAGATGCAGCGAGAAGCCATCGCCCATGGCTATGTGGAAACTATCCTGGGACGGCGACGTTATTTCAACTTTTCCAGCAACAGTTTGAGACCACTCAAAGGTAAGGCACCGGATGAGATTCAGCTGGATAAACTCAAACCCGGTGGCTATGACGCTGGCCTACTCAGGGCAGCCGCGAATGCCCCCATCCAGGGCTCCAGTGCTGACATCATCAAAATCGCGATGATCCAGCTCCATAAATTGCTCAAGGACTATCAAGCCAGGCTGCTGCTTCAGGTCCATGACGAACTTATTTTTGAGATTCCCCCCGAGGAATGGCCCGAACTAGAGCAAAAGATTACCGATACTATGGAATCCGTGGTGAAGCTGTCGGTCCCTCTAAAAGTTGAAATCAACGCCGGGAAAAACTGGATGGATGCAAAATAATCGCCGCTCAACCGCCAGACTAAAAGCAATACCACCCTGCCCCTTACAGGATGGTTAGCACAGCGTTCATCTAAACAACCGACATTACAAAAACGTAAGATCTGCCCGCTGTCTTTGGTGGTGGCCACACGCCTATTTATTATGAATGTTAGTAAGCATTGGTATTAGTGAGCCTATCCCTGACCAAAGCGCTCTAGTTCGTTGAGAGAAGTAACCAAAATGAAAACTATTTTGACCACAGTTCTGGTACTGTTTGCCAGTGTGATGCTTGCGATGCCAGCCTATGCAGGCGATATAGCAGCAGGGAAACGAGTCTTTGACAATAACTGCGCCACCTGCCATCTGGGCGGTGACAACGCGGTAGTATCGTCTCAGACCTTAAAACAGGAAGCACTGGAACAGTATTTATTTAACTACGGCACAGAGCATAATGTTGAGGCCATTGTTTACCAGGTAGCCAATGGTAGAGGAGCAATGCCCGCGTTTCAAGGGCAACTCAGTAACAAGGACATTGTCAACGTTGCAGCCTATGTAAAAGATCAATCTGAAAGTGGTTGGCCAGAGTAAGGAAATGAAGACTGACTAAATCAGCGATAAATAATCAAAGCGCCTCGA
The DNA here is from genome assembly GCF_015207065.1 of Leptolyngbya cf. ectocarpi LEGE 11479. Classification (GTDB taxonomy): domain Bacteria; phylum Cyanobacteriota; class Cyanobacteriia; order Phormidesmidales; family Phormidesmidaceae; genus Leptothoe; species Leptothoe ectocarpi. The sequence goes on from NZ_JADEXP010000012.1 coordinate 9,449, forward strand.
TCATGCATGATCGAGGCGCTTTTTGATCTCAAGGCAGGGGGATTTTACCACTTCAGCAAGTTAAACTGCTCCATATCCACGGTGTCACGGTTGCGGTAGATCGACAGTACAATTGCCAAACCAACAGCCGCTTCAGCCGCTGCAATCGTAATCACAAAAACGGCAAACACTTGGCCCTTAATTTCTGCGGGATCTAAATAATTAGAAAATGCCATCAAATTTAGATTGACGGCATTTAGCATCAGCTCAATGGACATCAGCACCCGAATCACATTACGGCTAGTCACAAGACCGTAAATACCTACGCAAAAAAGCGCAGCGGCAAGAATCAAAAAGTATTCTAGTTGCATAGTTGACTCAACGGTTTCTTAGATAACTTGACGCAGGAATTATTGTTGCTAACTGTCTTGAGGATCGCTACCAGCAGGAACTAGCTCACGAGGCCGCTCTCTTAATGTCAGAACCTTTTGTTCGTCAGCTGGCTCTTCATCCGGCACATATTCACGACGAGCTAGGATAATGGCCCCCACTAAAGCCATCAGCAGTAGCACCGAGGCTAGCTCAAAGGGCAGTAAAAAGTCGCTAAAGAAGTGCTGACCAATAATCTCGATAGCAGCTTCACCAGCGGCCGCCGCAGATGACAACTGCCATGGCGTGACTAGGACCATCGAACTCAGCAAAGCAAATAGGCCCAGACAGACAGCCCCGGTGGCAGCCTTACCAATCCATGCATTGGATACGGGCTTAAAATCTTCCCGTTTATTCACCAGCATGATACCGAACAGGATCAAAATATTAACGGCTCCCACATAGACCAGGACCTGAGCAGCCGCAACAAAGCCTGCATTAAGCAAAATATAAAGACCTGAGATGCTGATAAATACCATCCCCAGCAAAAAAGCCGAGTAGACAATATTAGAGAGCAGCACGACTCCTAGCGCCGCCGATAACATAAAAACACCTAGGATGCCTGTCGAAACAAGTTGTACGCCTTCTGCTAAGTTCACCGCTACTCCGATTTTGTAGACTGTTGTGGAATTGGATGGCCTTTGACACGTTTTCAAACTAGCCGCTTTACCCAGGTCAATCGCTGGTTGACTCTGTGGACTTGGGTTTAGAAGCTTCCAGTTCTGCCAAGATTTCTTGGGGTAGTTTACCAGCGCGACGGGATCCTTCGGGCAGATCATGGGGATCCATCACCCCTTTAGGCAGGTAAGCCAGCTCACGCAGGGGAGTCACCATCGGATCATCAGTGACCTTGTAGGGTAAACGACCCAGGGCGACATTATCGTAATTGAGTTCATGGCGATCGTAGGCAGCCAACTCATACTCTTCGGTCATGGAGAGACAGTTGGTCGGGCAGTACTCTACACAGTTGCCACAAAAAATACAGACGCCAAAGTCAATGCTGTAGTGGTCTAATGTCTTTTTCTTACTGGCTTTATCAAACGTCCAGTCCACGACTGGAAGATTAATGGGGCAGACCCGGACACAGACTTCGCAGGCAATACACTTATCGAACTCAAAGTGAATCCGACCCCGATAACGCTCTGATGGAATCAGCTTTTCGTAGGGATATTGAACGGTGACAGGACGGCGTTGCATGTGATCAAAGGTAACCGACAGGCCCTGTCCAATATATTTGGCGGCTTGGACGGTTTCTTTGGCGTAGTCACCAACCTGCTTTAAAAAGTTGAGCATTGTTTTACCCTCCAAACGCAAATGGAAATGCGAGCTTGAGTGCCGCTGTGAGCAGTAGATTAACCAAGGCGACTGGCAATAAAAACTTCCAGCCCAAATCAAGCAGCTGGTCAATCCGCACACGGGGTACAGTCCAGCGTATCAGTACAGCCAGAAAGACTAGAAGATAAGCTTTGATTAGGGTCATCACAATCCCCAAGCCTGCCGTAATGACCTGCAGCCAAGGAGTCGTTTCACTAATGCCTAGGCCATCAGTAATCACCCCAATCGGTATGGGAAAACTCCAGCCTCCCAGATATAGCACCGACACCAACATGGCTGACAACACCAAGTTAACGTAGGAGCCCACATAGAATAGACCGAACTTCATGCCGGTATATTCAGTTTGGTATCCAGCAACGATCTCTTCCTCAGCTTCTGGCAAGTCAAACGGTAAGCGTTCGCACTCTGCCAAGGCTGCAATCCAGAAAAGGACAAATCCAACGGGCTGCCGCCAGATATTCCAGCTGAGGATGCCATAACCGGCTTGCTGATTGACAATATCGACGGTACTGAGACTGTTGGACATCATCACAATGGCCAGCACAGCCAATGCCAGTGGAATTTCATAGCTGATGGACTGGGCTGTGGCGCGCAGCCCCCCCAGCAACGAGTACTTATTATTGGATGAGTAGCCGGCCATCAGTAAGCCGATGGGTGTAACGCTCGAAAGCGCAATCCACAGGAAAATACCGATGCCTAAGTCGGTAATCACCATGTTTTGCCCAAAGGGCACCACTAGGTAAGACACAAATACTGGAATCACGACCAATGCAGGCCCTAACGTAAACAGGATAGGGTCTGCTTGGGCTGGGTTAATGTCTTCTTTGAAAATCAGCTTGATGCCGTCAGCGGTTGCCTGCAGGGCTCCCAGTGGACCAATGTATTCAGGACCAATGCGCTGCTGAGCGGCGGCTGATATTTTTCGCTCTAACCAAACGGCAATAAAAATACTGACTGTAGCGGCTATCAGTATTAGCAGCATTGGTAGCGGCATCCAAACCAATTTTGCTAAGGAGGGGGGTAACCCCAATGAAACCAAGATTTGAATAAAGCTCTCTTGCAGGTCGATTCCAGAACTCATACCTAGCGTATATAGAAGGATCGGGAGCCCATGGGCCAATTTCCCTAATGATTCTAACGCTTAATATGTCTTCAACGGCGAAATACCTAGGAGTAACAATAGGAATTGCTGCTTATGGCCATAGAGAAACAGTAAGACAGATAAAAACCCCCCCTGATATGCATCAAGGGGGGCTGGAGTTCCTGAAAATCGTCACTGTTGTTAGTGTCGTTGGATTTTTCAGTATTGACAAGAGGGGTGATGCCCATCAGGTGGGGTCAATCCGGATTTATACGGATCCATTTTGCAGGGATGCTGGAGGCTGAGCCTTTTTATCCCAAAGATGTATACGCTCCGAAACACTGGTATAGGTCTGCTCATGGGGGCCAGTATAAATTTGTGTCGGTCGGAAAATTCGATTTTCGGCGAGCTGCTCTTTCCAGTGGGCTAGCCATCCGGCCACTCGTGCGATCGCAAATATCGGTGTAAATAAATCTGTCGGAATCCCTAATTTCCGATAGAGCAATCCAGAGTAAAAGTCTACGTTCGGGTACACCCCCTTGGGACCTAGGCGTTCGGTGACAGCGGCTTCGAGTTCTAGTGCGATCGCATAGTACTCATCTTGGCCAAACTTATCAAACAGCTGCTCTGCCAGCCGTTGCAAAATCACAGCTCGGGGATCCTTAACCTTATAGACCCGGTGACCAAAACCCATAATTTTGGCTTTACGCGCCATGCGTTCTTCCACAAAGGGACGGACATTTTCCACCGAGCCAATTTCCTCAAGCATCGCGATCACTTCTTCATTGGCTCCACCGTGGAGTGGCCCTGCCAGGGTACCTACTGCTGACGCTACCACCGCATAGGGATCTGTCAATGTGGAAGCAGTCACCATGGCTGAAAATGTCGATGCATTGATCGTGTGTTCAGCATGGAGGGTAAGACACACATCAAAAATACGGGCTGATAATGGATCTGGCACCTCTTCATTCAGCATGTATAAAAAGTTGGCAGCATAGTCAAGATCGTCCCGAGGCTGAACCGGGTCATTTCCCTTACGAATCAGCTTAAATGCTGCCACCATTGTGGGAATCTTCGCCAGTAATCGCACAACCGCCGCCTGAATATAGACAGGATCTTCCAAGGCTCGACGAGAATAAAACAGACCTAAAGCCGCTGCACAAGCCTGCAGCGCATCCATGGGATGACCGCTTTCAGGAAAGCACTTCATCATGTCGCGAATGCGATACTTCAACCGCCGATGATGCTGAATTTCGTCTTTAAATGCATCCAGCTCCTGCTTGGTCGGCAGCCCGCCCCAAATCAATAAATAGGCTGTCTCTAAAAAAGTGCTCTTCTGAGCTAATTCTTCAATACGAATGCCTCGGTACTCTAAAATTCCTTTCTGACCATTTACATAGCTAATGCTCGATTCTGTGGCAGGAATTCCCTCTAAACCAGGGCGATATTCGCATAGAGTCATCGTTGATCGTCCTATCGCTGTTCTCTTTGTTCTCTAAGGATATCGACAAGTGGCCTCTTGCGAAGTTTTCCCATAACCTCAGACATGCCTTTATGAGAAAAAATGTGCTGAGTCAAGCCGGGAGCATTGTCAGAACTGAACACACCTATCCAACGTTCTAATCCGTATTAATGACTCCATCACCTGGGTTGATCAGCTTTAATAGCTTTTTCTTGATCTGCACATCAAAAACCTCCCACTTCAGGCGATTGTAATCACCGTTCTCGTAGAATCCTGACAAAAAGCCCACAGGTACTTCAAATCCTCCGGCCATAGAACGCCCCCCGCCAAAAAAGCGTCCCTGCTCGTCTTGGCCAAACGCCTCTTTTAGAAAATCATCAGGATCGAGGGTGATTTTACTGGTACGCAATGAACCAATCACCACTTCACGTTCATCATCTTCGTCATGCACAATGCCGTACACCACAGAGGTGTGAACATCTTCTTCAGTCAGCAAAAAATCTGTAGCTTGGGGAATTGCATCGCGGTCTTCATAGCGCAGATAGCCCACCCCGGCAATCGACACACTGTTTTGAATTTTGCGGTTTCGTAGCGAACGCTCAATCACATCCATGGCCCGCTTTGAACGTGAGGCTTGCAGAATAGCACTTAGCAATTGCGCATCACAATATTGGCTCAGGTAGGCTGCCGCCAAAAAGTCCGCTTCGGTCGCCTGCATCAGCTGCCCCGTGTCTGAGCGTAAACCATGCATCAAAGCCGTGGCACATTTAACATGCTTGCTGTTGCTCCGATCTAGATCCAACAGCCCCGCCTGGAGATACTGGGTCAAGATTGTGGCCGTCGCCCGCGCATCGGGACGAATATCCGTAAACTCTGCTTTGGATTTCTCTTGCAGCTTATGGTGATCAATGACTACCAGCAAAGGAATATCAGCCGCATTCACCCGTTCCAACAGCTGGCTAGTAGTCCCCTGGGTATCCACTAATACGTAGCCCGCATATTCAGCCAAATCTGGAGGTTTTTGACTTAACCAACGTTTGGCAGGCAAGTTTGTAAGCTTAACTAACGCTATATTTTCTTGATGACTCAGCGTACCTGAATAGAAAATATCGCAGTCCACATCGTAACCCGCTGCAATCAACTGATAGGTCCAGGCAGAGGATAGGGCATCGGGATCGGGAAAATCCTGCAGTAAAACCAACTGTCGACTACCGGCATGGGCACTGAGTAAATGCCGTAGGGAAGCAGCGGGGCCATCGCTCAAATCCATATTTGACCGGTAACTTGTCTGATTGGAAGATTTAAGCAATGCGTCTTGGGATGCCATGCGCCAATAAAGATTTAGATGAAATAAAGCAAGGTAATCATAAGCGTAGATGACTTAACCAGTCAGACCAATGACATATTTACGCCATTCCTGATGGGCGTCTCCGCGCGTGTGGCGGGCAATTTCAAAGTAAAGACTGCTGTGGGGTTTGCGAGGTGTTATCCGCAGCGGCATCCTGGCTTCTTTAGGGGTCCGATTGCCTTTTTTGACGTTGCAGCGTACGCAGGCAGAAACCATGTTTTCCCAGACTTCTTTACCTCCTCGAGAACGAGGCACAACATGGTCTAGGGTCAGGCCATCACCGGCATAACCACAGTACTGACACGTGTGATTATCGCGATACAGCAGGTTGCGACGGGTCAGCGGAATTTCCTTATACGGTATACGTACGTAGTGACGCAAACGAATAACTGTGGGCAGAGGAAAATTTGTGTATATAGCGATCCCATTGTGCTCTACAGTCTCGGCTTTACCCTTGATAATCAACACAATGGCACGTCGCCAGCTCGTGATATTTAAGGGCTCATAGGAGGCATTCAAGACAAGAACCTTACTCATTGAGGTTCAATCTAAGAGGGGTGATTTGATACTAGCACAGGTCACCTGAATGCCTTGGTAATTGAGATACTGTGCTGTGAATAAGGAGATGCAAAATGCTCAGTTGGGATGATACGCCAAGTGTGTCAGCAATGCGATGCTCACGAGCTTGGGTAGAGATCAATTTAGAGGCTATTCGGCATAACGTTCAGCAATTTCGTCAGTTGCTCAAGCCCCAAACTGACCTGATGGCGGTGGTCAAAGCCGATGCGTACGGACATGGTGCAGTCGCTGTGGCGAGAACAGCCTTAGATGCCGGGGCAACCTGGCTAGGCGTTGCCACTGTACCCGAGGGAATTGAGCTGCGACAGGCTGGTTTATCTGCACCTATTCTGGTGATGGGAGCCTTGCACCATCAGGAAGATGTGCGGGCGTTAGCTCGCTGGCAGCTGCAGCCAACAATTGTTACCCCCAAACAGGCCCTTGTATTTGCGGATGCGTTGAGTGACGCCTGTTTACCACTCCCCGTTCATCTCAAATTAGATACGGGGATGTCGCGGTTGGGGTTTGATTGGCAACGGGCTTTGGAGTTTGTGGAATTTGTCAGTGACCTACCGGCTTTGGAGGTCACGAGTCTGTATTCCCATTTTGCTACTGCAGATGAAGCGGATGAGACGGAAATGAGACGACAGCATGAGCGGTTTGAGAGTGCGATCGCAACCCTCAAAAAGCACAACCGACTACCACAGCGCCTACACTTAGCTAACACCGCCGCCACCCTGAGCGATGCCACCACATTTCAGTACGACATGGTGAGGGTAGGATTGGGCATCTATGGCCTGACACCTGCTCCCCATCTGCGGTCGATACTCAACTTACAGCCTGCTTTAGAAGTAAAAGCTCGTATTACCCATCTCAAACAAATTGCCGCCGGTGCCGGTGTTAGCTACGGTCACCGTTTTATAGCAGAGCGTGCAATGACCATTGCCGTTGTGGGTATTGGCTATGCCGACGGCATTCCCCGACAGCTTTCTAATCAGCTGCATGTGCTCATTGACGATCAACCTATTCAGCAAATTGGGGCCATCACCATGGATCAACTCATGCTAGATGTATCCCCGCTTGATGGCCTCAAAGAAGGCGATACCGTTACCCTGCTGGGCGGTTCACTACCCCATCAAATTACGGCTGACGACTGGGCTAATCGTATAAATACAATTTCTTGGGAGATTTTGTGTGGCTTCAAACATCGCCTGCCACGTATTATGACAAGAAATAGCTCAAGAAAGCTTTACCCAGCAGAAGATAGCTTGTTATAATGCAGCTCAGACCTTGGAGAGGTGGCTGAGTGGTTGAAAGCGGCTCCCTGCTAAGGAGTTATAGGGTGTAAACTCTATCGAGGGTTCGAATCCCTCCCTCTCCGTTCTATTTCAACAGTTCAAGCCATACGATTGGCATTGTGCACAGCCCAGAGCAAGCGTTCCGGACTTGCATTTGTATAGGCAAAGGAAAACAAATGCTGAAACGTCAGCTTGCCCGAGCGATCCACTACAAACTGTGCAGGGAGCGGAGCCCCCAAAGCCTGACCCGTACCATAGCGCCGAAAACTAGCACAGCTAGGATCCACCAGCAGTGGCATCATCAATCCCAAATCTCGCTGTACGATCTGGCTTTGACGTAGATCCGTGCTCGTAACCATCAGCACCTCAGCCCCAAGCTGCTCAAACTTTTTATAGGCTGCCAGCATCGCCAAAATGTGTGGATAACAAAAAGGACAGTACTGCTTTTCAGTAAAAATACGCGTAAAGTCAAGTACCACAACTGACTTATGACGGTAGCTAGATAACTGAATAGGTGCCCGCTGGCCAACAACGGGAAGCTCTAAATCAGGTAAAACCTGCCCTACTTGAAACCTAGATAACGCCGGTAGGGGCAAAAAGTTTTTAACAAAGCGCTGACTAATGACCCCGCGAAAGTCTAGAGAAGTCAGCTTGAAAGCTTCAGACATCAATAACCTAAGGGAGTCAACCTAACTATGCTTGATTTGGGAATTGAACCATTCCACTTAAACTGACGCAAATTAAACTGACGCAAAAAATTCCTTAGATTTGATCGGATCAGGAGTCATCGTTTTATCTCCAGGCGTCCATCCTGCTGGACAAACTTCATCCGGGTGAGACTGCACATGCTGCACAGCCTGCAAAACCCGTAGAGTTTCATCCACACTCCGCCCAAACGACAGATTATTGATAGTCGCATGTTGAATAGTACCGTCCTTGTCAATCAGGAACAGACCACGCAGCGCTACTCCTGCCTCAGGTTCAAGCACATTATAAGCGGTACTAATCTCCTTCTTGATATCAGACACCAGAGGATAAGCTAGATCCCCCAATCCACCAGCTTTACGCTCTGTCTGAATCCAAGCTAAATGCGAAAACTCACTGTCCACAGAAACACCTAAAACCTCGGTATTGAGAGTGGTGAACTCATCGTATCGATCGCTAAAAGCCGTAATCTCAGTTGGACAAACAAAAGTAAAATCTAGCGGATAGAAAAACAGAACTACGTACTGACCGCGATAGTCAGATAGCTTAATAGTTTTAAACTCTTGATCTACAACAGCCGTGGCTGTGAAGTCAGGAGCAGACTGACCAACACGCAGACATCCTTCCGCCGGGGTACTCATCCAATTGTCTCCCACAAATTTGAGAACTACTATGCAAACAACTTACGCCCATTAAGACGGCTTAACTAAGCTTACTGGTTAAGTTTTTCACCACCAACCCAAAGCATAGTTTAGCAACTGTAGAATCGTACCGTATCGTTCATAACAATCCTACAGAAAACCTGAGGCCACCTAAACTGCTAATCAAACTAAACAATCCTACAGAAAACCTGAGGCCACCTAAACTGCTAATCAAACTAACATAGTCTACGCAGCACAACGATATATCTAAATTTAAAAAGATGGCTCAGACGTGATTTGAACACGTGACCAAGGGCTTATGAGTCCCCTGCTCTACCACTGAGCTACTGAGCCAGTTTTTGCTACCTTTATCCAGCAGCTCATTAAATTTATCACGAAATGTCAAGGAACCACATAGAAAATTAGAGTTCCCCTTTAAAGAAAACCATCAGCTTGTTGAACAAGCTGATGGTTTTCACAACACTATTTCGAAGTCTCTAGCGACTGGGGAGCATTGCCATTGGATTCACCGTACCGCGATCGGGCATGTGAACTTCGAAATGCAGATGGGGACCCGTACTATAGCCAGTACTACCCATATCAGCAATGTGCTCACCCTGAGCTACACGTTGCCCAGCTCTAACCACAATTCGACTGTTGTGAGCATAGCGGGTCATACTGCCATCAGCATGACGCACCTCTACTAGGTTGCCATAACCACCAGAGTTCCAACCTGCTTTCTCAATAACACCAGGAGCAGCTGATACAATCGGCGTCCCAACAGGTCCTGCCACATCGATACCACGGTGCATACGTCCCCAACGCCAGCCATAACCAGACGTTAGAGTACCGCGAGTCGGCCAGATATAGCCATTGAAATAATCAGGAGCCTCTGGAAGGTACTCATCAGCAGAGGGCAAAATTGGCATCTCAGGCGAGACAACTTGCCCAGCAGCGGGTGCAGGAGATGATACGTAAATACTCGGATCAAGCGGTGCAGCCGCTAAAAGCTCAGAACGCTCAGTCTCGACATCTGGTACAGAGCCTCCCCGCGCTTCTAACCGACTACCCTGGAATTCAGGGTTAACTACAGTGCTAGCGGCAGCTGGCGTTGTTTGCCTCAGAGCAATGGCCTCACTGTCAGATCTCACAGCCGCATTTAACTGTTGAGCAGAACTAACCTCGGCTAATAAATCAGCCGTATAGGGGTCTTCAACAGCTATAGGCTCAGCTTCAGAAGACTGCGCAGCAGCAGCCTCTTCTTCGCCGCGCAATAGCTGCAGCGTCGAAGGAGCATTTATACGACGCTCAACTTCAACGGTTGACTGCAAGCGACTCAAGCGAGTGCCGTCAAAATCGCTCAAAGAAGTCGATGCAGTCAGTTCTGAAGAAGAATTTGCAAGAGACTCTGCAGCTTCAGCAATAACCAACTTGCTAGCAGCCTGTTCGGGAACAGCTAATGTATCGCCAGTTACGATGAAATCAGGGTTTTCTAAACCATTAGCTTCAGTTAGCTCTTCAGGCGTCGTACCTAAAGCAAGCGCAATGTTATCTACCGTGTCACCTGGAAGCACCTCATAGGCTGCAGAGGGCGTATTGATGACATTTTCTGGCGAGGCAGGAACAGTTTCAACAATTTCTATCGGGGCATGTGCTGGATCCTCAGCCTGGAAGCCTTCGGAAATTTCAGACGTTTCAGATTGAACAGCATCAAGTTGCATAGGAACATGCGTTTGTTGGACGCTTGCAACTTGGGTATTGGCAGCTAGCTGTTCTAAATCAGACTGAAAGCCATCAGACTGAGATACTAGCCCGGCTGAACGCAAAGAAACATCTCCCGTGAGTTCTTCGGCAGCAACAACCGGTTCATCAACTGCATCTGAGATATCACTACTTTGCTGTAGATTTTTCGTAACATCTCTGTCCCCATCAGCAATAGTCGCAACTAGGCGATCAAGACTGGGGGCTTGAACTTGACCCTCAGAAATATTTCGCTGAGAACCTGGCAATAGCGATACTAGCGTTGGCTGACTAGCCGTCAGCTCCTCTCCAGGAACCTTAATAACTTGACCCACCTGAAGTGGTGAATCAGGGGATATGCGATTGGCAACCTTAATATCTTGAACTTCAACCTGGTGCTCTTTGGCGATTTGCCAAAGGCTGTCACCTTGTTCAACCGTATGATAAACGGTTAAGCCTTGACCATTAACCGAAGGCTGTACCAGCTGACTATTGAGCACAGATGGTAGCTGAGGAGATTCGCTTGAAGCAGCGGACTGCGTAGGAACAAAAGATCCAACTGCTGCGGTTGCTTCACTGTCAGCGAATAAAACTCCAGATGCACCGAATGAAAGTGCAAGTCCTAGCATGGCGACAGACTTTGATCTGCCAGCGTTTCCAGACGAAGCTTGCTCACTAACAGCAATCATGTCGGGAAAACATGAATGACTGATTTCAGACTTGGGCTCCTGAGAATTTGCTCGTTTCAAGGAATAACCTCCTAAATGACCAGCGTTCAACTGTTCGAAACCAACTTGTCCCTATGCAGTTGCCCGATCGCGGGTCGTTGACTACAAGTTGAATCAGGTAGATGAGGCAGCAGAAGTAGGCAAAAAATGCGTTTCAACTGGTGAACACCCTTCATACCCAACTTAGGCAAGTTTACACGACTTAATCAAAAGATCAATCCTGCACAAAACAAGTTCCCTTTGATTCTCCAAAATCAACATGAAATTGAATTTGCGATGGATTTTTATTTTGACAAGGGTTTAGATTGGATTTCCGGAATCCTCCAAATCTATTTGTAGTCAAGAGTTTACGCCATCGTACCGATAGTCATGCCAAGGGAATTGTGGGTCGAAAAATAGGGTGTCCCCCCCAATATCATTCGATCAAGGCTGGGATAGCCAAAAATCTCGCTATCCTATACTGCCCAATTATTTCAAAGATTTAAGGGCAGGAATAGTTTTGATAAACTTCACTCGCTATAGAAAATTTTTATCGCAAGAATACTGTGTTTGTAGCTTAGGTAACTGTCTTTAGAGGGTGATACGGAGACCAAGCAACTATCTTTTCCTAGTAGAAAAGAACTGTCACAGCCATTGATAGAAAGGCAGTAGAGCTGATTGTGTAGCTCTAGCTACCGAACGCCATTACAGTAATGCACTGCGGTTAAAGCAAGCTTCTCTATATATCTATAGGTTCATAGATATATAGTCTGATTAAATAGGCCCGTGCATCCTCAAACAACTCACTGAAATGCACGGGTACCTGAGATGAGGTCAAACTAAGTGACCCAGCTGACGAAGCGCTTCAAACAGTCCAATTGCAGCACTTACGGAAAGATTAAGGCTACGTACGCTGCTATGGGGCATCGGTATTTTGGCCGTGTAGTCACAGGTGCCAAGCACGTCTTTTGATAACCCTTGGCTCTCACTGCCAAATAACAGCCAGTCATCGTCTCTATAATTAATCTTTGTATAGCTATATGTGCTTTTAGTAGTAAATCCAATCAGCCTGCCACCTGCGTTTTGCTGATATTGGTGAAAACTGTCTATGGACGGGTGGACTTGTAAATTGACATGGGGCCAATAGTCTAGACCCGCTCTCTTGAGATAGCGATCGCTAAGTTCGAAGCCTAGGGGCTCTACCAGGTGTAGTTCAGTGGCAGTGGCAGCACAGGTACGGGCGATATTGCCTGTATTAGGCGGAATTTCTGGATTGACAAGGACAATTTTGGGCATTGACATACTGACAAATAGTTAGCTCAGTGAGCTCAGACTGAATTTTTAGTCGCTTCAGGAGCATTCTGAACAGGCTTTATATAGGAGTTCCTAATCAATCGAGCTAGGTTATGGGCCTTGATCGATTTTGAACTGTCCTGATCTTAGAAAGATACCTGCACGACAGCAGAGACGTATTTTGAGGCAAGCTTATGTATCTCCCTCATCCCGATTAAGCATCAGATACAACAGGTCCTCAAGCAGGCTGACATAGATCGCTCTGTAGTGCCTGTTCCTGACGCTCCATAATTTGAATGGTTTGAGCCATCACTTGGGGAATATCCATACCGGTCTCAATCTGTTTTAACCAGTTCTGGGCCTGATTCCCTTCTCTGAGAATTTGTTTGATCGGTGTTAAAAAGCAAGCAATACCGTGAGCTTTGGCAATTGGCAGCACGTCGTTATAGATCTGAGTGATCCAATCCGTGGCATTGATGGGTTCACCGTCATACCAGTGACGTAATTGCGCGTTGAGACTCGCTTTAGCAACTTGTTTTTCATTTTCATCAATGATGTTTAACAGCTCCTCGTGGCGGCGTCCGGCAGGAATTTGGCTAGAAACCAGGGGATCTAGGCTCGGATTTTGCTGCAGTTGCAGAAGCCGAGCTTCTAGGAACGCCGTGATCGCCAGCAGATGGAGTGGATCAGTAACCAAGTCTGAAATTCTTAACTCTAGGCGATTGAGATTATAGGGACGGCAATCTCCATTGGGCCGCACCGATACCCAAAGATGGCGGACATTTTGCATTGTGCCTAACTGGAGTTGCGCCTCTGTCCATTTGATAAAGTGCTCGTGACTTTCAAACAGAGGAACCTGCTTGGGGGTTTGGGGGAATAGATGCCAGCGGGTGGAATGATAACCCGTAATCTGGTTGTCAAGAAATGGCGATGAGGCACTTAAAGCAAGAATAAGGGGAGCTTCAGCTCGAACCAAGCGACAAGCACGCATCAGCAATTCTGGATCATTAATACCAAGGTTGATATGAATACTGGCGGTAACTACATCGGTGCCATAAGTATTCTCAATGTAGGCATGATAAGGATTTTGAGGATCGGATCGGTAAAAGATATCGCTGTTACCAGTAGATAAGGTACTGCCAGGAATCAGGGTGTAGTGAGGCCCAAGCCCCTTGAGAAAATGCCTGAGACGACGACGGGGAGAAACCAGTTCACAGAGCAGCTGCTCGTATTGACTGAGTGGTGGTGTGGTGTATTCAACGTTGCGGCTGTCTGGCTCCCGTACAAATCCGCTGAGGGATTTAACAATCTTGTCAGATAGACCAATGATTTCCCCATTGGTGAGGCCAGTATATATTTCGACTTCAAACCCTTTTGACAGCAGCACGGTGTTACTCCAAGGTAGGCAGCTTTCTTTTGTGGAAAGTGATCACCTGTCCATATTAAAGGCTGAGGCGTGGACTGGCGCTGTTGCTTCGGACAGGACTGGCTTAGGCAAACCTGCACTGAAACAAACACATCAAGACACGCCCCCAGCAAGTTAATGATCGGCAGTTCTGACGCAGACTTTTGAAGCGCATATATATAGATGATATGGAATACGGATGATATGGATTAGATCAATCATGAAAGTGGATATGAACTCCTGTCTATATATATAGATATAGAGATTAATGGAGTAGATAATATGGCCATGATGAAAAAGCCCCCCACTGTAGAGGTTGGAGACATAGAGCATAGGCCTAGCAGACTGGGCACTCTACGGAAAAGTGATGGGCTTATACGGCTAAAAGCTATCGTTAATGATCGGTTCAGGGTAAATTGCCATGACCAAAGCAAAAACTTCTGAGGAAAGTAGCAATCTTTTTCTCTTGTGAATGCAATTGTTGAGAATAGATGGGTTAAGCTACTAGGGAAAGATACTTAGTGATCCATCAGCTGTCTAACGAGTTTGACCAACTGTGAATCATGACGTTCTAACACTTACTTCTAACGTGACGGCAGATAAAGACTCTGTCATTCGGCTCAGCAGCTCTATGGGTCAACAAGTAAGTGTCAAAACTGAAAAACTAACTCCCCGACAGCGTCAGATTGTGGCGGCTGTGGCTATTCCTTGTCATTTGGAGCAGGTATGGCAGATTTTGACAGATTATGAAAAGCTGGCAGATTTTGTTCCGAACTTAACCAGCAGTCGATTATTGAGTCGTCCTGGTGGTGGTATTCGACTAGAGCAAATCGGGGCTCAGTGTTTTCTAAACTTCAAGTTTTGTGCCCGCGTTATTTTGGATATGACTGAAGTATTTCCTCAAGAGATTGGCTTCTCTATGGTTGAGGGGGATTTTAAGAAGTTTATTGGTAGATGGACATTAAAACCTGCACTGTTAGGTGAAAAAGATGCGACGGTCTTGTCCTATGAGCTTGTGGTGCAACCGCCATTGGCAATGCCAGTGCAATTAATTGAACATCACATCTGCAATAATCTGACTCAAAATTTACTGGCAATTTGCGATCGCGCCACGGAGCAATTTGCCTAAAGATACAGCTCAGTTATTAATCGGGTAGTACATAATCACTAGCCAAAATCAAAGCAGCGCTGCCTAATCTGGACAGCGCTGCTTTCTCTTGCCACGCACAACCCATATAGCAGAAAGTGCCGAGGAGGAAAGCGTGATCTCCAACTATGCAAGCCTGATCGACAGGATTAGATGAGGTCCGGCATATTGACTAGACCTGATCCCACATAATTTTAAGCCCATCAGGTAAAAAGCTGGATATTTCCTGAACACGCTCAGGCGGCAACTCCTCTCTGATTGTTGAAAAGACAGCAATAACCACACCTTCTGGTGTAGAGCCCTTAGGCACCCCACCCTCTTGCTGAATGCGACGTAGAAATGTTTCTGTGTCAACTTTGAGTGGCGGACGCAGCTTCGCCAAAGCAGCGACAATAGGGTTGTCATCCTTCCAAAGCAACGCTATCTTCTCATCATCCAAGGTCTCTTGAGTCCGTTCCGCAGCTTCTGTTGTCATCAGATCTCGTAAAGAGCGAAACACAACAATAGTGAGATCTCTCGCGTCATAAATATCAGGCAGACTCGCCTTTTGCATGACCTTTTCTAAAAAAGCTTTTTCAGCTGGGCTAAAACTTTTGGATGGCATAGCTGCCTCCTTATGTCAGTGGACTCACAAAAATAGTACTGTTTGCCTACCCTAAAAAAATACCTCTAAAGGCATATATCAATAGGAGTAGTCAACCACCATGCAACATGCAATGGGTACAAACAGGATGGATTTGTATCTACGCTATGGGGAAGTTGCGATCGCACACAAAAAAATTGTCCTCAGAGATTTGACATTGATTCCCTCGCATTTGTATATTTATAAAGGCCCAAGCAAAGATGCCAAGGCAACCATGCCCCCATCGTCTAGAGGCCTAGGACACCTCCCTTTCACGGAGGCGACGGGGATTCGAATTCCCCTGGGGGTATTAACTTAAAACTGCGCCACAAGCTTTAAAGCTTGTGGCGCAGTTGCTTTACAGGCCTATCCTTGGTTTATATATGTGGGTTAACTCCGGTTGCGTCCGGTTAATAGCGGCCACATTTTAGGTCAGAAATTGAGCATGGATTTTGAGGACAAAAGACCCACATCATCCTCGAATTACAGTGATGGGGCGGTTACAACGTGTTGTCGCTTGCTCTGTTTTTGTCCGTTCGGCAATGGCAGGTATCCCCGGACGTTGGTCAAAAATCACTAGCCAGCCTGTCGTTAGACCTAATCCTGCCAGATAACGATCCAACTGCGCTAAGCCAGCCTTTAGCGGATCAGGACGACCCTCGCGCCAAACCTTGAGTTCCATTGCGATCGCCACATCCCCATAGCGCAGACATAGATCCATCCTGTCTGTGCCAATCGCATATTCCCGCTCTAGCGTTCCACCTCCATTCACTACCCGATGTAAAAACGCCATCAGCACCAGATGGGGTGCGATCTCATGGTAGGGAGCACTTTTCAGTAACGGCTGACCATGCTGCCGCCAAAAACCTAAAAAGGATTGTAAAAGCCGATCGGCATCGAGCGTACCATCTGCAGTTAGCCAGCTGGGATGAATTACTGGCAAACTATCCTGAGGACCACTAGCCAACACCCTAGGTAGCACTTCTCTATAGATTGGATTGGCTGGCATTAGTCCACCAGCTGGGTTCCTGACTACCAAGCCCAAATCTACTAAAAACTGCCGGTCATCCTGGGAAATGACGCCTAGCTCTTGGCCTGCCAGCATTGGGCCAATCACCGAACGGACTCGATCTTCTCGCAAAATACTGACCAAGCTATCAAGGTGGGTATCCTGCCTCCGAATCAACGCTTCTTTGGCCACTTCAATATGTTCAACGTTGATAGACTGCGTGGTATCAGTGACCAACTCCTCGACTGTTTCTTTGGCTAAAGCATTCACCAACCAGGGCTGTCCCTGAGTTAGCTCAAACGCATGATTGACCGCATCAAGTGCAAACACTTGGCCCGTTTCAGCCGTATGCTGGGCATATAGCTGCCCCACCTCTTCAACATTAAAATTGCGCAAGGTAAGCGACTTGATTTTGATGTTGAACGGACTTGCCGTGTTCAGACGGTCGCTGCCGCCTGAAGACACCTTATAGTCCCGCACATCCCGGACCCCGATCAGAGCTAGGGAATGAGGAAAGTTTTGAGGGCGGTCAGGATACCCCGAGCGCAGCTGTCTCAGTATAGAAATCAGGGTTTCATTTTGCAGGCTATCAATCTCGTCAATAAAGATGACTAACGGTCGAGTAGACGCACGCGACCATGCTCTCAGCGCAGCCTGTATGCGTTGACCAGAAGCGGCTTCTGGCCAATCGGGTGGATAAAGTTCATTGGGTAGATGATTTTCAGCGCGATCGCGCCAGCTACCCAACAGGGCTAACTCTGCCGCCCCCAAATCCTGAGAAAAAACAGCCCCAACCTCAGCAGAAACCATCAGGGCTACATATTGACCGCTAGCTGTAAGCTGCTGAGCCAGAGCTAGCATGGCCGTCGTTTTACCTGTCTGACGCGGGGCATGGACCACAAAATAACCTTGCTGAGCAATCAGTCGATCCAGCTGCGGTATCCGAGCCAGCGGGGAAAGCATGTAGTGAATATCTGGTTTACAAGGACCCGCAACGTTAAACCATTTGGGCATCAGACAAGCAGCGTATTGTGATCGTGTCTCTATCTTACGAGACCTGCAGTTAGCTCCAGGCTGACTACTTGCAATATATAGTCATGCACTTACGCTATGGGCATCTCGGTTCCCTAAAGTGATGGATTTTATGCACAGGCTATTGTCCTATCCCCTATGCTTCAAACACCTATAAACCAAAGGATTAACAACGTTGATAGATTATGATTTTCGAATTCTCCTGGGGGTATATATCAAAAACTGCGCCATGAGCTGCATAGCTCATGGCGCAGTTGCTTTATGGGCCTATCGTTGGTCATATATGTGGCATAACGTCAGTTGAATCCAGTTAATGACACCCCTATTGTAGGCAAGGTTTTCGGTCAGTAACTGAACCCTTCCAAGTCGTGATTTAATCTCATTCAAGCCCACTTCCGGGAATTTCGGAGACGAATAAGCTGCCGCCGCATAGCTGGGGAGGCATCTAATGCTTGAATTTCATGGACATTGATTTGGGATTCCAGGGATTCTAGATACTCATCATCACCATAGGTATAGGCATCCACTAAGGCTTCTATTAATGCGCTCTGATCACGCTCATCAATAGTGACTTTATCCTCAATCAGTCTAAATTTAAGGCGCACCTCACATTCATAGATAGTCACACTGTCATTTTGGGCAGAGAGTTCGAAGGATGTTCCCATAGGTTGATTTATTACGGATGTGATCAAGAAAATGAGGATAAATGACTATATGAGCGCTAACCTCACAGCCGAGGAATGGCTCAAGCATCACGTCTATAGCAAAGGTTTATCTATTTAAATAAATCCCATATCTCATTATATTTAACATTCAATTTCATTGATTTATCGAGGCTTTAGGTAATAAGAGATCATTTCAAAAAGCGATCTATAGATCATCATTTAGCTGCCTATTAGCTTTTCTAAATTTATTCAAAATAAGCAGAATACGTCTCTTTAAGGCATTTTTACGGCTTAAAGACTATTTGTTTTTGAGTTATTTTTATATAACTATTTTTGAAATACACCAAGATATATACGCTATGGCTGGCCTTAATTTGATGGCTCAAAGTTTTGATAAAATACATCAATAAAGCCAGCTTTTTTAGGGTGAGCTTAGCTTTATTTAGAAATAGCGTAGGTCTTCCTTTAGCCGGGTTAGGAGCAATGCTGACCAGGCAAAGGTTGAGAGCTGAGAAAGATCTGCATTGCGCTGATGGGCTGACGGCCTAGGACAGCGTAAGATGGTATCGCCTGTCTAGTACGGCATTCTGCTGCCGCTTTGTGGATTGAACCAACCTGACCCACCTAACCCCAGTATGGAGCCTTTGACACGCATTCAAGTGCTGGTTGCGATCGCAGCAACGGCTCTGGTGCTGTTTCTGATCGCTCGTTTGTGGCTACTGTTTACGTCAATCGAGCAGATACCCAGTCAGCTGGGACTATATCCAATTGGCCTAGGGCTGATCTTAGGAATGAGCATTACACTCATGAGTGGGTTGCTCTACCGTCTCTGGCCCCAATATCGTCGCAGTGCCGAAGTATATCTAAATTATATTTTAGAGCCCTTAGTATTACCGGATGTCCTGTGGTTAGGGCTGCTGCCTGGAATTAGTGAAGAATTACTTTTTCGTGGCGTCATGTTGCCCGCTTTAGGGGCAAACTGGTTGGCACTGGGGCTATCGAGTCTATGTTTTGGCCTGCTACACATGAGTGATTTGCGTCAGTGGCCTTATATGTTGTGGGCAACCTGTGTCGGTGCGCTTTTGGGTTATAGCGCTATGGTCAGCCAAAACCTATTAGTTCCAGTGATCGCCCATGTATTTACCAACATGGTGTCAAGCTTAGTTTGGAAGGTGAAAGCAACCCATTTGGCAGCCCGTTAGCAACTCTCCTAGTCTGGTGTCTATTTCCAATCCACAGTCAGTGCCATCAGTAAACCTGCCAAATACTGAGCAAATATTAGGTTTAGCCATATTTGACGCCAGAGGCTTACCCCGTGATTATTTCATCACGCTTGAACACGACGATACCGAATGGATACAGCTAGTGTTTCAGGCACTGGGGCTGCAACAGCTATTGACCTCAGAGATGGAGCTACCGAAGCTAGACAACGTTGTTATTCGTACCAAAGTCGGCAATATTGTAGTGATTCGTGCCGAGCAAGGATATATCGCATTACTAATCAAGCGATTATTACCACAGGAACGTCCTCATATCGATCGCCATTGGGTGGACTGGATACTGAACTTTGAAGCAACGGTGGTCAGGACCAATCCCAACTTTAAGGTCGTCTAATGTCTGACATAGGTTAAACGTCCGTCTTGGATTTGGACGACAGGATGATTCGATGCACGCACCAGCTGCTCATCGTGGGTGGTCACAATAACCGTAATACCCATGGAGTTGAGCTTTTCTAAGATTTTGATGACCTGACGAGAGTTATCTCCATCCAAATTGCCAGTGGGTTCATCCGCCAGGAGTAGCGGCGGAGTACCAACAACGGCGCGGGCAATGCTTACCCGCTGTTGTTCACCACCGGATAGCTGGTTGGGAAAACTACTCGCCTTGTGCTGTAGACCTACCATCCGTAGGGTAGGTCGCAAACGACGATTAATTTCTCGACGGCTATAGCCTTGAGCCCACAGGACAAACGACACATTCTCCGCAACGGTTCGCCGAGGAATCAGTTTGTAATCTTGAAACACAATGCCAATGCGCCGACGCAAGAGCGCCAGTCGATTGCCACGCAGCTTAGCCAAATTCTGAGCATCGACCAGAATATCCCCAGATGTTGCACGTTCTTGGCCGTAAAGCAGCTTGAGCAAGGTAGACTTACCCGCACCGGAGGGGCCTGTCACAAATAAGAAGTCACCGCGCTTGACTTGGAGATTAATATTGCGCAGGGCCTGACTACCATTGGCATAGGTTTTAGTAACGCCCGTAAGTGTTACCAGGGGGGCTTTAGAGGTCGCTGACCGAGTTTTGGGTTGGGTCGTCTGTGCGGATGTCATTACCGGCATGCCCTGAAACCTCACATTACGTCTGGCTTCGACATCTTGGCGACGAGTGTAGCGAGTCTTAGGCGGAGTCACAGCAGATGTCATAGAGGTGAAAAGTGAAAAGATGGTGCAAACGGGAACGCAGGGATTGAAAGGAGACTGATGCTTATTTTGTCTCTGTACAAGAATATCGGTAATGGGAAAAATGTCTAGCCCTTTGACATTTTTTTAGGTTGCTTGGTTTCGATTTCTGACCCTCTATAGGATCTAACAATGTGAGGAATGGAAACGTAGCGACATTACCAAAAGCATGGAAACATACGCTTGGCTCTAATCTGAAATTCGCCAGCCTAGATCATAGCCAATGGAACGAAAGACAAACTTAGGCAACGCTAACATGCGTCGCCAGCGCCAGGGTTCTTGATACAGGCGATAAAGCCACTCTAGATGGTTTTTACACATCCAGTGCGGGGCTCGCTGTTTTTTCCCGGCCCAGATGTCAAAGCTTCCACCCACGCCAATCCACATGGCATTTGGACAAAGCTGACGATGCCTAGCAATCCATAATTCCTGTCGTGGCACCCCTAAGCCAACAAAAATAAGGCTGGGCTGTAGCGTTTGCAGCTGATGCTGAAAGTCTACCTGCTCAGCGTCAGATAGGTAGCCATGCTGTGCGATCGCAACATTCAAATCTGGCAATCTATCCTGCCAGTGCTGAGCCGCTGCCGTCGCTAAACCAGGAGCCCCCCCATAAAACACCACTGGTTCTGTCGGCTGCAGCTGACTGAGCACGTCCACAGCAAACTCAATACCGGGATAGCGTCGGAGGTGTCGCCGCTGTATCCACTGAAAATAAAGCTGAACACCGGCCCCATCCGGAATCACCAAGGTGGCATTCTGGATAATTTGCCTGAGCTGGCGATTCGTTTCGGCCTGGACACACATTTCTGCATTCAGGGTGACCACATGACCACCCACACCCGTCCGCACAGCCCCTAAAAGCCAGTCTACATAGCCGACACTTCCGGTACTTTGGTGTACTGGCAAACCCATAACAAATAGCGTTTTGAGGGGGGCAGGAGTAACGGGCACAGAGGTAGCTACCATGGGCACAAAACGATTGAGAAACTTAGGGCACGATGCCACGCATACCGTATATCGGTTTGTTTAATCCTGGCAACACCTAGCCTAGAACAATACTAGAAATCTTCTTCTTCGTATTCGATAACTTTTTTCTTTTGAGGAATATTCAAGGGTTTAGCCTGGTAGGGCTCTTCCTCAGGCATAGGCTGCTCCACTGGAGGCCGGGATGGTTGTTCTAACTCTAGACGCTGTGGCGGTGCTACTTCCCGACGCACTTCGGGCGCTTGCTGTTTGAGCCCTGACGGCAGCTGATTACTCGCCGATGTGGGCATGATGTAGCCGTCGTCTTCTCGCTCCCAGGGAGCTGTACCCAAACCGAGACGCTCTAACAGACCCACGCTAATCTGTTTGAGTTTTTCTTCTGACCCTTCAAAGACAATGATGCGGTCTGGCCCGGTGCTGACAATTTCTTCGACAGGCAGCTCGTAGGAGCTAATTACCTGGTCTGGGATCTGAGGCAATCCCATGGATGCGATCACAATGGACTGCAGTTTGCCGCTGACCACATCAAATTTAAACCCACGCACCCGGCCTAATCCTTCGCCTGACTCAGTAATCACTTCGCTTTTGACGAGGTTGCTATAGGTGGCCACACTAATGTCATCTTCAATGACGGTATCGTCATCAACTAAAATCACGTCTCCAATCTTGCGGATGCTGCTGAGCAACATGATCTGCTCAGGTCCAGAAACGACTTTAGATAAAATATTGTCTCGTAGCCCCAGGGCGACGACTTCACATCGGTCTATATCGACCCACAGCTGGCTGACCACGCCCAGGCGACGGCCTGTAGAACGGGTAATCACTTGGGTACCAATCATGTCGGAACGCAGCCGACTTTGTTCAAAACTCATCGCTGGGGTCTACTGTGTGAAGTTGAGTGTAGCAGTCAGATAATCTACTTAATCAGAAGGGATGTTTCTTAACTGAAGGAAACATTCCTCCCCACATTACACCCTATACTTCGTTTTTTTGACAGTGTGTGAAACCGAAATGCCCCCTCTACCCGCCAGCCGATGCCCGCTGTAGGTTGATTCCCAACACCTGGGTATAGGCTCCCCTAGCCTGGGTAACCCCGATGGTGCGTTCGGCAGATTCGATCATGGGGCGGCGCAGGCTCACCACGATGAACTGGGCCTGTTGTGCCTGGTGGCGGATCATTTTGGAGAGGCGCTCAACGTTGGCTCCATCCAGGAACATATCCACTTCGTCAAAGGCGTAGAACGGCGAGGGTCGATAGCGCTGGAGGGCAAAAATAAAGCTCAGGGCTGTGAGGGATTTTTCACCACCGGACATGGAAGCTAAGCGCCGGACTGGTTTACCTTTGGGGTGGGCCACTAGGTTCAAGCCGCCATTAAAGGGATCCTGAGGGTCATCGAGTTGTAGATAGCCGTCACCGTCAGACAGCTCGGCAAAAATGGATTGGAAATTTTTGTTGACGGCGTCAAAAGCTTCGCGAAACGCCTGACAGCGTAGGGTAGTGAAGTTTTCAATCCGCAGCAGCAGTTCGGTGCGTTCTTCTTCCAGGGTGGTGAGCTTATTGGTGAGTTCTTCTAGACGTTCCTGGGTGCGCTCATATTCCTCTAAAGCCAGCATGTTCACCGGTTCCATCGCCTCTAAGCGACGCTGCAGAGATTTGAGCTGTTTTTGTAAGGTCTCTAGGGTGAGATCGGCTGGCACTTCCGGCAAGGGGTCAGGGAGTTCAGCCTGCTTGACTTCGATAGAGTGCTGTAGTTCCACCAGCTGCTGCTGTCGGCCTTGCTGGGTTTCACTGAGCTTTTGCTGCTGCCACTCGAGCTGCTGTAGCTGGTTACGCTGGTCTCGCAGCTGATGCTCTTTGCGATCGCGCTCCGCCTTCTCCCCCGCCAAGGTTTTATCTAACTCAGTCAGGGCCGCCTGGGTGGCGATAATTTCTTGTTTTAGGGTGGCCTGCTGCTGATTCAGCTCAGTTTGCTGGCCGATCTGCTGCTGCTGCTGCTGCCGGCCTTGACCCATGGTTTGCTGCCCCACTTGGATTTTTTCCTGGAGTCGCTGTTGTTGGGCCTCCATCTCGTTTTGGCGCTGCTGGGCGGTTTGTAATGCCTGCTGGCAGGTGGTCAGTTCTAGTTCTAGGGCACGGACTTTGCCCTGGGCCTGCTGCCATTCGCTATGGGTTTGGGATTCTTCTAGGGCCGTGAGTTCCTGTCGTTTCTGCTGAAGCTGGGTTTCTTGGGCAGGTAGGGATATTTCTAATGTCTGTAGCCGCTGTTGAGCAGTGGTGTATTCGGTTTGATATTGCTGTTGCTGCTGTTGGGCTTTTGCTAGGCGCTGCTGCAGCTGCTGGCATTGTTGCTGGGCTTGGGTGTTTTGTAACTGCTGTTCTCGATAGCTTTGGCGGGCTTCGATCAGGGCTTTGGATTGGGTTTTAACCGTGGTGTCAGCTTGGGCCAGGGCGCGATCGCAACATCCTAAAATGCGCTCAATTTCTTGTAGTCTTTCCCGTAGGGCCTTCGCTTCAGCAGATTCTCCTGCCTCGACCGTACCAAAGTGAAGACGTCCTTGGCGGCGCAGGCTCCCCCCGGTCATGGCTCCACTACTCTCCAGCACCTCACCATCCAGGGTAACCATACGAAATTTTCCCAGATGACGGCGAGCGTCATTCAACCGCTCAAATACCACCGTATTACCAAATACAAAGGCAAAGACCTCGCGATAGATGTCGTCGCATTCAATTAAATCCACCGCATAGTCTATAAATCCGTCAGGGCGTTCCCAACGGCCTACTTTTTGAGTGCGGGGAGCCCGGATAGCATTCAGCGGCAAAAAGGTGGCCCTGCCAGCACGCTGGCGTTTGAGAATATCAATACCTCGGGAGGCAACGCCGTCATTCTCAACCACTAGGTAGCCGAGACGGGCTCCGGCAGCAATTTCTAATGCCGTCTGATATTTGGGATCCACCCGGCCCAGCTGGGCCACCAGACCACAGATGCCAGTTAGACCGTTTCTGACCAAAACTTGAGTGGCTTGGGTGCCGTGGGTTTCTTGTAGTGCTTGCTCTTGGGCTTCTAGCTTATCGAGTTCCCGCTGCTTTTCGCGTAGCTCCTGGAGCAAACGCTCGCGGGTTTGTCGCTGAATTTTTAGCTCCTGTTCAGCGGTTGCCACGGCTTGGGCCAGGGTTTGAATAGTGACTTTTGCCGTTGATAGCTCGCTCTCTTCCTGGGCAGGGGCCTCTGCTAGCTCGGCTTCTAATCCCTGAATGACGGTAGTTTGAGTCGCAATTTGACTTTGCAGTTGATTCAGCCGCTCCTGTAGACGTACGTGCTCGGAGCGCTGGGGCTCTAGCACTCCGAGGAGGGCTTCAACCTCGCGGCGCAGGGTGGTTTGGGTTTCAACCCAGGCTTGAGAGGCAGTTGCGATCGCGCTGGTCGCTTCTCGACTCTCCTCCACGGCTTGAGCCGCGCGATCTCGCGCCGTCTGCAGCTGCATAATTTCAGTGCCACTCAGGGTAGCCAATCGCTGCCCCAGGACCGTTAGCTCCTGACTTTGTTGCTGCAGCTCAACCTGGGTTGCCTGTAACTTGGCCGCTAGCTCTCGGGTGGACTGCCTGAGGGTCTGTTCTTGGCGCTCCAGCTGTCGCAGTTCAGCCTCTTGGGTCGCCAGCTTGGACTGGAGCGCCAAATGCTCATCTTCCCCCAATGCCTTGACCTTGGTATTCAGCTCGTCTAGCTCTTTAGCCGTCGTCTCAATCAGGGCGACCAACGCATCACGCTGCTGGGCCAGCTTTGCCGCCTGCTCCTTACCTTGAGCAATATGGTCTTCTAATTGACGGGCTTGCTGCTGTTGCTGCCGCCATTCCAGAACGGCCTGCCACTGGATCTTCTCTTGTAATGTGGCCTTGAGCTGCTTATATTTCTCAGCTTTTTTACGGTCCTGATCTAGTCGTTCGAGCTGATCAATCAATTCTCGCTCCACAATGCGAAAGCGATCTTCGCGATCGCGCACCAGATCCAGCTTGAGTTTGGCTTGATCAATTTTGCGATCAAACGATGCGACACCGGCCAGCTCATCAATAATCTCTCGACGTTCCCGTGACTTCATCGAGATGATGCTAGTGACATCCCCCTGCAGCACGACATTGTAGCCTTCGGGATAAATACGGAACCGCTGCAGCTGCTCATGCAGTTCAGTCAGCGTGCAGGGCTGACCATCAATAAAGTAATTAGAGGTATAGGTACCTTGAGCCGTGACTCGTAACCGGCGAGTGACGCTCCACTCCCGAGGCAGAGGCACAACATTATCCAACGCTGTCGCAGCTGGCGAGCTAGACGGATCAGCTGAGGGAGCCGCACTACTGGTGGCATCAGCATCAGACGATATTGGCAGATCATCATTTTGAGTATTGTGAACAGACGGTTCATCGCCTTCTGAGGCAGCATCTGACTCTAAATCTGCATCGTTGTCACCCTGGGACGGTAGCTCGGTCGCGGTAGGCGTATCATCATCCCCGCTCAAAAGCTCCGCAGACACATCGCTAATGTCAAACGTGGCCGTAACACTGGCTTCCGAAGTGGAGCGGCGACTGGCCTGATTTTGATTAACCAAGTCCGGCAAACGCTCTGCTCGCATGCCTTTGGAACTGGCTAACCCCAAACAAAATAGAAGCGCATCAAGAATATTCGACTTCCCCGAGCCGTTGGGACCAGAAATAACGGTAAACCCTGGCAATAGAGGAACCTGAGTCGTTCCTCCAAAAGATTTAAAGTGGGAGAGTTCAACTCGCTTTACATGCACAAAGCAAACGCATCCGAACTAGTGCGTACAAGTGTACTTAGACCATAGCATTTGCATTCCATTTACAGCCAGTGTCAACAGTAATTAACCGATAATTAACAAGGGCTAAAAATGAGCGTTGAACGTCAAACCGCAATGGCCAGAAAACCAACGACGCCAGACTACACGCCCTGGCCAGTATGACTAGCAAATGATTTAGTTTTGCCAGCCTTCA
Organism: Leptolyngbya cf. ectocarpi LEGE 11479; assembly: GCF_015207065.1. GTDB lineage: Bacteria > Cyanobacteriota > Cyanobacteriia > Phormidesmidales > Phormidesmidaceae > Leptothoe > Leptothoe ectocarpi. Next base: position 36,350 of record NZ_JADEXP010000012.1, read on the forward strand.
GTTTGGCAGATTTTGCTGAAAGCGCAAGTTCCGTTACCCAATTTGCAGAATTGACGACGGCAATGCAGGCATCCTAAGGATAGTCCTAAAATAGGAGTGTGCAGCCCCAGACGCTACCTTCTGTCCATAACCAACTTACAGATTCTTTGGTGGGACACACTTTTAGGCCCTAGCGTGGGCTTAACATCCTATATTCTTTGTCTATAGTAATTTCCTATATCGTCAGCTCTGTGACCTCCACTGTTTTTTCTAAGCTCTCGCAGCCCGTTATTCTAGGGTTTGACCCAGGCCGCCACAAATGTGGTTTAGCGATTGTCGGGGTAGATCGTTCGCTGTGCTACCACGAGGTGATCTCAGCAGGCGACGTCATTGATCATATTGAATCCTTACGCCAGACCTATCCTATCTCGTTGATTGTGATGGGCGATCAGACCGGTGCAAAGCTCTGGAAACAGGAACTCTCGCGACTTAAAGAAAGCCCTAACGTCATTTTGGTGGATGAACGCTATAGCAGTTTAGAAGCTCGCGATCGCTACTGGGAAATGTTCCCACCCACCGGACTAAATCGCCTATTGCCCCAGAGCATGCGCAGTATCCCTCGCCCCATTGATGACATTGTGGCAATTTTGCTGATTGAACGATATTTGAACAAGCTAACTGAAGTGGAAGCTTAGGTTAATCAATGCCCCAAAGCCGATTCTAAAATCTTAGAAGTCTAAAGCCGAGCTTTGAAACATCAGCCATGACAGAAAAAAGTTGCTGATAAAAATGGCCAGTAGGGCGGTGACAACAGCCGTCGTTGTAGACTGCCCCACGCCTTTAGCACCGCCGGTTGTCGTCAATCCCCAGCTCGAGCCAATAATGGCAATCAGGCTGCCAAAGACCACCGCTTTGATCATGGCACTGACTAAATCCCACACGCCCATAAAGACACGGGCCGAGTCCAGAAAAACCGTCTGGGAAATATTGAACATTGTGTTGGTGATCAGTAGTCCCCCCGTCATGCCTGTAATAAACGACAAAATGGTCAGGAGGGGCAGCATCAGAGCACAGGCCACTACCCTCGGCAATACCAGATAATCCACCGGGTCTGTTTTGAGCAGCTGCAGCGCATCAATTTGCTCAGTCACCTGCATGGTGCCAATTTCCGCCGCAAAGGCTGACCCCACACGGCCTGCAATAATCACAGCGGTGAGGACCGGGGCTAGTTCTCTCGCTAATGTCAAAGCCAGCACGCCACCCACCGCAGTACTGGCACCAAAGTTAATAAACTCTCGGGTGACTTGGATGGTAAAAACCATACCCACAAAACTAGCGGTCACCAGGGTGATCAGCAATGACTCAGGGCCAACAGCAGCCATTTGCTCAATGGTGTTGCGTCGATGTAACGGTCGCGTCAACAAATGAACTATGACCTGACCACCGAGTAATATGGCAGCCAACAGACGCTGCCCCCACTTGGCAAGGCTCGACGTAGAAAATGCAGCGGACAAAAGGGATGACTCCTCAACTTAGATGCTGGGCAGCAATGGTCTAATTATTTTAATGGGTTAACAAATAGATTAAGGTTAGACCCTAAATGCTCTGTAATTTTATGAAAATTTAAGATTCCTCAAGCTGGCGGTTTTTCCCACCTACAGCTCCTATGGTTGGATTGGGTTAGTTCATAACGCCCATTCGGCTACAGTACGGCAGGAGGTAGACATGGGCTTACAGTTCTTTAGCTCTTTACTGTTGACATTAGGGATTTGCTTTATTATGCCTGCCATCAGTCTGGGGATGGTGTTAGGGGCACTAACTCTAGGCACATGCTCTCCACTATCCACTGTCAGCACGGTAGGCAAAGATTATTTAGTAGATTTTTTGATCACGTTTGGAGCCGGTGATGTCCTGAACGGTATCGTCATTATTTGCCTGACCATTAGTATTGTCGGCGGGTTGTTTGAAATGTTTACGTTCTACAAATACGGTTATTTGAAGTAAAGCACTCTGGAGTAGCGCGTAGGAATTCACCCCCTGCGTTGGATAGATAACCGAGCAAATGGGACCTTACTCCAGATTGATAGAGCTAACATCAGTGCTTTTACGAACTTGTCAATATCTTGTTGACACAACATAAAGAAAAGTATCTATGCTGGTAACGGTATTTTGCGCTGAGGTGCTATGGGCGTAACTCCGCTAGCTAGGTCAAAGGTTGGATTGTGGACAACTGTTCTTGCCGTATTTCTCACGGTATTGACGGTATTAGGACTGCTGAGTTTTGGTGCACCCGCTTCGGCCCAAGGGTCAGGGGCAGCTCCCCCAGAGCAGCTGGCGGCTGACGCCGATCCAACGGAAAATTCGATTCAGCCCTATCTTGATCGAGTTGCTGATGCCGTTAGTGAATTTACCCTTGATAACGGCATGAAGTTCATCGTTCTAGAGCGCCATCAGGCTCCGGTGGTCTCGATGATGCTCTATGCCAAGGTGGGGGCTGTTAATGAAGCAGATGGGCATACCGGTGTGGCCCATTATTTAGAGCATTTAGCCTTTAAGGGCACAACTAAAATCGGCACTACGGACTACACAGCAGAAGCACCGCTATTGCAGGAGATGGATGCGGTGTTTGACCAGCTGATGGCTGCGGAGGAAGCGGGGGATGATGAGCAGGTAGCGGCGTTGCAATCGCAGTTCGAAACCCTCCAAACCCAAGCCGACAGCTACGTCGAGCAAAACAAGTTTGGTCAAATCATCGAACAGTCCGGCGGTCGCGGCCTCAACGCTACCACCTCTGCCGACGCCACCCGCTACTTCTATAGCTTGCCGTCCAATAAATTAGAGCTATGGATGTCCCTGGAGTCCGCCCGTTTTCTCGATCCTGTCTTCCGCGAATTTTATAAAGAAAAAGAAGTCATCCTCGAAGAGCGCCGCATGCGCGTGGACAACTCCCCCATCGGCAAAATCATCGAGAAATTCTTAGAAGTCGCCTTTGACGAGCATCCCTACCGCCGACCGGTGATTGGCTATCAGGACGATCTGCGTACGGCCACTCGCGAAGACGTTGCTCAATTTTTTGACGCCTACTATGGCCCCAGCAATCTGATTGCCACCGTAGTCGGTGATGTCAACCCTGACAATGTTAAAGCCCTAGCCACTGCCTACTTTGGACGCACCCAGTCCCGCAGCTTGCCCCCTGAAGTCACCATCCAAGAGCCCCCTCAGACCCAAGAGAAATCCTTTGAACTCACCCTACCGAGCCAGCCTTGGTATCTCGAAGGCTTTCATCGCCCCGGCATCAACCATCCTGACCATGTCGTCTACTCCATGATCGAGAGTATTTTGGTTGGTGGCCGCACATCACGCATGTATCAAGATCTAGTCGAGCAATCCCAAGTTGCCTTAAATATTGGTAGTGCCAACGGATTTCCCGGCGATCGCTACGACAACATTCTGCTGCTATATGGCCTCACCGCCCCCAACCACACCGTCGATGACGTGGCCGAGCGGATAGATATGCTGCTAGCCCAGCTCAAGCAGGCCCCCGTCACCCCGCAAGAACTAGAGCGGGTCAAAACTCAGGCCCGAGCATCCATGCTCCGCAGCCTAGATTCCAATTCAGGGATGGCCAGCCTACTGACCGAGTACGAAGCCAAGACCAACAACTGGCGCAACATTTTTAAAGAACTCAAGGCGATCGAAGCAGTAACCGCTGAAGATGTTCAACGTGTTGCTCAGAAAACCTTTATCCCCAGCAACCGTACCGTTGGGAAACTCTTATCAGCAGAACCATAGACGTCAGACTATAAAAGTCCCCACCGTCCATTGCCCATTCTCTCCTTTCCTTATGTTCTGGTTTTCCAAACGACGCCTCACTACAAGTTTTTTTCTGGCCCTGGCCGCCCTAGGCTTGGTCCTCACCTTGGGATGGAGCAAGCCTGCCAATGCAGTAACGGCACGTGACTATGACGAGCTGGAATTTGCCCCCCTTGGGGAAATTCAAATTCCTGACTTTGAGCGCTACGAGCTGCCCAACGGCATGGTGGTGTACCTGATGGAAAAACACGATCTGCCCTTAATTCGTGGTTCGGCCACCTTTAAGGCAGGGGAATTTATGGAACCTGAGGACAAAACCGGTCTAGCAGGCATGATGGGCGAAGCAATGCGTACTGGGGGCACCGCCAGCTACACACCGGATGAACTCAACCAGTTTCTAGAGCAGCGGGCAGCCTCTGTGGAAACGAGCCTTGGAGCTACCAGCGGCAGCGCTAGCTTTAGTGCTCTGAGTGAGGATTTAGCCGATGTGTTTTCGATTTTTGCGGAGGTCATTCAGCAGCCAGCCTTTGCTCCAGAAAAAATTGACTTGCTCAAAAGCCAGTATCGTGGCAGCATCGCCCGCCGCAATGACGACCCGGATGACGTCACGTCACGTGAATTTCGCAAGCTGATCTACGGCCCAGCAAGTCCGTTTGCTCGCATGGTGGAATACAGCGATGTCGACAATATTTCACGGGACGATGTCGTTGGCTTTTATCAAACCGCTATTCAGCCCAGGAGTACGATTTTAGGCATCAGCGGTGATTTCGACGCCGCCCAGATGAAAGCGCTGATCGAGGAATTCTTTGCTGATTGGACACCCTCCGTCAGGGCAAAAGCTAATGTAGAGGTCCCCCAGGCACAGCAGCAAACCAACGGTCTCTATGTAGTAGACCAGCCCCAGCTCACCCAGAGCTATATTCATATCGGCCATTTGGGGGGGCGACTGGATAACCCTGACC
>NZ_JADEXP010000495.1 GCF_015207065.1 Leptolyngbya cf. ectocarpi LEGE 11479
GCCATAGAGTGCCAGCCGCTGTTCCACATCCCAAAAGTACTGGGCTGTTTCCATCAGTTCTCGCAGAGCAGATAGCTGATCGATGGGTAAATAGTTGCCGCGCCATAGAAAGTCTTGTACCGCCCGATCCAGCATAATTACAGGACTGGTTGGATAGCGCTGCTGCTGTTGTTTCTTTTGTTCATCCAGCCAGGTCAAAATACGGTTATAGGCCGTTGTTGCCTCGTATCCCAGCCGGTCCCAGCGCGGAAAATTTTCCACCGGCAACAACCGTGGGTGCTCGATGTCTGGGACAAAACAGTGATCGGCGATTAGCTCTGAGCGCACTGGGTCAATGCGGGTGAGATCAAACCAGGGCAGACTGGCCTCTGTTTCTGGAAGTTGACTGAGGACGACGAGCATTTCAGCGATCGCATCACGGTCGATCAGTCTGCCGAGTCCTGGATAGATCAGTGCTAGCAGGGTGAGCAGCGATCTGACAAAAGGTGAACTATTGAGGGGGCGTTGATCTTTGAGCGAGGCTACCACAATCCCCTGTTTACTGAGAATCTCGATCAGACTGTAGCGGGCAATGGCGTCTAATCCAGGGCCAATCACCGCAATGTCGGACGGAGCTACCTGTTCGCGATGGATAGCATCGGCGATAAAGTCTGCCGTCTGCCGCAGCATTTTGCCTCGGGTAGTGGCGGTGATTAACTGCACCTGGTCAGGCAGCTCGGGCACGGCTAGCGGATCTTGCACCCACTGCACCATATCGTCGGCGATGGCATAGCCCAGGCTATCGGTACCGGGGTGGGGCAGCTGCACCCGTTCGCAGTCTGTAGCCAAGACCGATGTAGCAGCCGGATCCGCGCCGACACCCAGACGCACCTGACCGCTGGGGTTGTAGGTAAAGGCCTGGGGGCGGTTTGCGGTTTTGAAGACTTGGAATAAGGGGGGTGCGATCGCGCTATACTCATCCACATCATCCGCCGCCGTCCCCGCAAATCGCTCCAGTAGCTGAGCCTGATACTGAGGCAACGGCAGCAAATGCCGCCAGTACAGCTCCGTCATCAGTCCATAGGTCAGCAGACCCCGCTCCAAACACCAGCTACGCCACTGCAGCAGCGCCGCTCCCATTGCTTCCCAGACATCTGCCGGAACTAAACTTGGCATCATGCCTTGTCGCAGTCGCTGGGTAATCTCTTCGGAGGGAATACTGGCGGAGGCGGCTAACTGGAGTAAATCTAAAGCTCGCCGCACCATTTGGGTTTCTGGCCAACCTTCTACCTGCAGCTCCCCTTGTAACAGGGGTTCCCATAGCTGTAGTGCCAGCAGCTGTTCATTTTCAGGCCGCAGCTTGAGCGGAAACTGGGCCTTTAGAGTCAATGACTCCACCAGCAATGGCCAAAAGAGAACCACTTCGCTTTGAATAAAGCCTGCTGGAGTGGTAGTAGTGTAGGGTACCTGGTCTTGGATCGTAGCTACCAATCGCTGGGCCAGTGCCATTCGGTTATCGCCATTAGCAGCAAACACAAGCCAGGGACATTCAGCTGTAGCTGACTGCTGTAATAGCCAATCAATCAAGGTTTGAGTTTTGCCACTCCGTGTGGGACCCGTGATCCAAACTGACACCATAGACGTCTCTGCCATTCTTGGACATGACACCTGATGTTAGCTCTAATCTCCAGTTCCTAAGCGTTCACCATTAAAAAAGGCTCACACCTTGCGAGCCTAAAAGGATTTAATCAATAAAACAAACTATGAGTGCCGCTAAGAGCCCCATCTAATTGAGCGGTATTACCCTAAGAAATTACAGTTGTTAGAGCAATCAAGCCAACCACAAGGGCAGAACCTAAAGCACCCAAAACTATATAGTTTCGCTTTTCGTTAGCAGTCGGGGGTTCAGCCTCATACATTTTTGGCTCAGAAGCAAAATTGTTAAGGCGTCCACCTTCTTCAGTGGTATATGGCATATGTATAAACTTTTACGGCATCACTACTAAGAGCTTAGCAAAAGTTAGTGTAGTTATTTATCATAATCTACACATTGCGTAATAAGTTGTAGTTATCACATATCCTCTGTCATTTAATATCGGGTGGTGAAATCAGTACCTGATCTGGGTAAGGTTCCCCCATGAAGGGCGTTGAACGGATCGTTACAATATGGTCGAAACAGTCGAAAGCTCCATGTGAGGAGATGTGATGGCCGTATCCGCCCAAAATCCCCAGCCCAATAATCACCCATGCTTAACATCGCGGCCCTGGCAGGCTGTGTGGCAAGCGAGCGGGACCTCCCTAGAGCAGGTCACCCGACGGGTGCTGCAATGGTTCGCTGTTGATGATGAGCAAGTTGCCCATATCCTTGAAAAAATTAGGGCAGAGCTGCCCACCACCGAAGCCTGGCTGATTGGCAAACCCCAGTCGGGTAAAAGTTCGGTGGTGCGGGGGTTAACAGGGGTATCCGCCGACATTATTGGCCAGGGATTTCGCCCCCACACTCAGCACACCCAGCGCTACGCCTATCCTTCTGAGGAGCTACCGCTACTGCTCTTTACGGATACGGTCGGTCTAGGTGATGTGGACCGTGATATTGAAAGCATCATTCAAGAACTCCAAGATGACCTAGACCAGCAGGCACGGGGGGCGCGCATCCTGCTAGTGACCGTTAAAGTTAATGACTTTGCCCTAGACAGCCTGCATCAAATTCTCAGTCGGGTGAGGGAGAAACATCCCTCCATTCCGGTGGTTCTGGTGGTCACCTGTCTCCACGAACTTTATTCTACTGCAGCAGAAGAGCACAGCCCCTATCCACCAACACAAACTGCGGTCCAGCGCGCCTTTGGTGAACTCAAACGTAGTTTTGATGGCCTGTACGACAGCGCTGTCATGATTGACTTTACCCTGGAAGAAGACGGTTACAACCCAGTCTTTTACGGTCTCGATGCTTTGTTGCAGGTCCTTTCTGAGCAGCTACCTGAGGCAGAATCCAATGCCATCTACCAGCTGCTGGACCAAGCTGATGATGCCACCACCCAGCTGGGGGCCATTTATCGAGACGTAGCCCGTCGCTATATTTCGGCCTTTTCGGTGATTGCGGCCACACTGGCGGCGGTTCCGCTGCCCTTTGCTACGATGCCTGCAATTACGGCTCTCCAGGTGTCAATGATTGTCGCTCTAGGCCAGCTCTATGGTCAGCGGCTGAGCTTTTCCCAGGCAGGAGGGGTGGCCAGTACCATTGCTGGGGGATTCTTGGCTCAGGCGGTCGGTCGAGAGTTGATCAAACTGATTCCTGGTTTTGGTAGCGTCATCGCGGCTTCCTGGGCCGCTGCCTACACCTGGGCCTTAGGTGAAGGAGCCTGCATCTACTTTGGTGATCTTATGGGTGGAAAGAAACCTGATCCTGAACGGATTCAAGCAGCGATGAAAACAGCCTTTAAAGACGCGCAGGAGAGATTTAAACAGCAGAAAGATATTAGAACATAAGAATAGAGATTAAATAAATTGAATGCACCC
>NZ_JADEXP010000496.1 GCF_015207065.1 Leptolyngbya cf. ectocarpi LEGE 11479
CCCTATTACTGGGTTGAGTCTGCTGCAGCCGGTACTACCGATGCGCCATTGCCGGTACGCTACGAAGATTTAGCTGATGACGAAGGTGAATTTTACCCTGAAAGCGAAAGCTATCAAGAGGTTTTCTCCTCACGTAATAATATTTGGAGTGAACCCTATCAAAAGGGGCCAAATCAGCTACTGACCTATTATTTTCGGCTGTTTTCTGGCGATGGTCGCTGGCTAGGAACCACCTTGGTGGACATTGATACGAAATATTTAAGTGAGCTGATCAATAAGCCTGTCTTTCGCGGCATGGGTCATTTTGTATTAATGACCCAGTCAGGCAATATTATTGCCGACCCCAATAAGACTGAAAACAATCTACAAACCTATAAAGAGATTAATGACTTAAGAGATCTTTGGAACGATCTTGATCTCAAAGGTAGCGGTTTTGTGGAAGGAGAAACTGGCTATTGGGCCTATGAAGCCGTGCCCGGTCAAGATTGGCTAGTATTTGGGTTTGTTCCCTATACCGCAGTGTTTAGTCGCATTGCCTTGATTACGGTGGCGGCAACAGCTGTGATGGTAGTCCTGCTATCAACGGCGATTATCTTGGCCATTCGTAATCTCAATCGTCGGCTGATGCCGGTGCTCAATGAATGTAAGCAGTTAGGCCATACCGAGCCTGGGCTATTGGCCCAATGGGATCAGCAGGATGAGCTAGATCAGCTATCCCTGGCCTTTTTTAATATGGTGGAACGACTCAACTTAAATGCAGAGACCATCCGTCGTCATGAGCAAAAAATTGAGAAAGAGTCCCTCCATTCTGACCAAGTCTCTGAACAGTTTACAGACTTTGCCGAGGCGCTTAACCAGGAGGGTAGTGAGCAACAGACACTTATTCGCGAAATACAGCGACTCGTGGATGGGATAGTCAATGATACCCAATCGGTGGATATCCAGTTAGATGCCTTGAATACATTAGGTCGTGCCCTCAATGGAGAGCTCAGTCGGACATTGTCAAGTGAGCATGCAGCGGAGACCCTACTCTTACTAGAACAACAGCTCCATACGCTCATGGCTGCATTAAAGACAGATACCAGTTTGCAATCTGTCGAACAGCTCCAGGCGTTGATTGCTCAGATGATAACGACAATCATGACGCTTAAAGCGTATGAACGTCAGCGGCCTTCGGCTGATAGCCTGTGGCAGCAGACCCGCAGTCTAACCCAGGCTGGACAAACAGCAGCTGTCGATGCGCGGTCCATTGGCGCGTCAGTGCAGACCATAACGCCCATGCTGAGCAGAATTGAGAAGATTGCAGAGATTCTTGTCCGTCGGGCAAAGTCAGTAATTGACTAGGTGAATGGGGCAGGGGACCTGAGTGGACATGGGTAGAAAACAGATGGGATGGCTGCAGCTAAATTCATTTGGAGGACGGCTGTTTTGGTTGATTACCCTCAGTACCCTGGCAGGGTTAGGGGGAATGGGCTTTTTCTTTAGTGTCATGCTCAGGGACCAGGTGGAAGATCAGGTGCGCAGTAGCTTGGATGGGAAGGTGAATGCGATCTCATCGGTGACAGAAACCGCTGAAACCCTCGCCTATGGACTGGGGGTAAGTGCCACCACCCTCCATGAACGGCAGGCCCAATACCCTGACACCTATCGAGAAATCATCCTGCAGCTGTTTGAGCGGCGTCCAGACTTTGTCATCGGCTTAGGTCTGGGCCAAAGTGAAAAGGGCATTATCGAGGATCAGTCCTGGCTGTTTCCCTACTATTCGGTAATCACCTCCCAGGAAGATACGTCCTTTAACCGAGACACCATCGTCTACGAAGACTTTGCCGATGGTGAGGGCGAGTTTTATCCCGAGAGCCAGCGCTATCAAGAGTATTTTTTACCCCAGAATAGTGTGTGGACCGAGCCTTTCCAGGGGCCAGCCGGAGAGATGCTCACCTACTACCTGCCCATGTTTGGTCATGAAGGGGACTGGTTAGGCACCATCCTAGTGGATATTGACGTTCAGCATTTTGAGGCACTGCTGGATGATGATGTCTTTCGACAAGCCGGGCATTTTATCCTTGCCACCCAGTCAGGGGCCATTGTTGCTAACTCAGTCAAGCCAGCCTCCCCACTGGGAACCTATAAAGACATCGCCGAGCTAGACTCGCTTTGGCAACAGGTGGACTTTGGTGGGACAGGGTTTTTAAGGGGTAAAACCGGCTATTGGGCCTATGCTACTGTCCCCGGTCAAGACTGGATTCTGTTTGGCTTTGTGCCCTACGCCGCTGTCTATGAGCGCATTTTTCTAATTACAGCTGTGACTACAGCTGCAGTCATGGGGATCCTGACGGTGGTGCTGTTCCTGGCCGTGGGTAAACTCAACCGTCGGTTAAAGCCGATTCTGCTCCAATGCAACCAGCTGCCCCAAACCGATCACAAGCTACTGGCCGCATGGCATCAGCAAGATGAGCTAGATCAGCTATCCCTGGCATTTTTTACCCTTCTCGAACAGCTCAATAACCAGGAGGATGCCATTCGGCAGTACAAACAATCCCTAGCCCAGGAAAGTTGTCGTACCGACCAAGTGCTAGAGCAGTTTTTAGAATTTACCACCCGGATCGATGACGAGGCCAATCAGCAGCAGAGACTGCTCTACCGGGTGAAAAAGCTGCTGGGTACCAGGGATTACCAATCGGTGGATATTCAGGTTGATGCTTTATTTACCATGGGCCGGGCCTTGGATACAGCCCTCAAACGCATCCCCTCAGAACTGGACTCAACGGAGCTGTTTACTGACCTAGAAAAACGGATAAAAGCTCTGGCCGTGGGTATCGAGAAGGCCCAGGATTTGCCTAACCAGGTGTACTTGCAAGCCTTACTGGCTCACCTGGTCCTGGATGTGACCAGTCTGAAAACCTATGACCGCCGCCAGCCGTCCTTTAAAGATTTACAGTACCAGACTAGCAATATTGCCCAAGCAGGGAAAGCAGCCTTGGATAACGCTCGGGAAACAGCGGCGATGGTACAAACCATCAACGATGCCCTGGTAAAAATAGAGGCTATTTCTACGGCTCTAAATGGGCAGGTAAAGTTTGTCTCAGATATGATTTGGCTCGACCTAGAGCAGCGGAAACGACTGATCGCCCAGACAGAGATCGCCCAGGCAGAGATTGCCGCTGTGGATGATGTTGGCAGTGGGGCTCCCACTGACTAGCATGATAGCTAGAACCTTTATTTTTCAAGACTGTTAGACACCCTGTATAAGGAAAATTCAAAATTTACGTGATCATACGGTAAAGTTATGCCTGAAGCGCATAAATACTCCGCCCCATCAGGTAGGACGGTTTTTTATAACGCCTATAATCGAGGGGCTGCCGCCATGGGCACTGCGTTATTTCTAACTAATATTTTTGCTCTACGTATATGTGTTCCTTAAAGTTGTCCACTGCGAAGCAGTCGATGCCACCTCAGACAGATATCCCCCAGACGTTTCTA
>NZ_JADEXP010000013.1 GCF_015207065.1 Leptolyngbya cf. ectocarpi LEGE 11479
CCGGGGCTGTCAGGCAGAGGGGGATGTCAACGGTCAAGTTGTCAACGCGGGCCGGGGGGGGCTTCCCAGCAATCCCTATGAGTCCCTCAGTGGGGATGGCATCCAAGAAGATATCTTGCCAGCCGGTCAAACTACCGCACAACAGCCTGCCTTAGAAACCTTACCTGAGACAATTGCTGAAACAATTGTAGAGGCCCAAGGCTGGGGTAAAAATGCTCAGGGCGACGTCGTTTTGGTCACAGAGAATCCTACCTACCATAGTGCCTGTCAGAGAACATTTGCTGGAGCCTCCTGACATGAAGAAGTGCTTACTTACGAAACTGTCAAAAACAGGGCGCCACTATCTCTACTGTTTTTTATCAGCATTGCTGAGCGTTTTAATAGCAGTTAATGGTCCAGCACTGGCAACGCTGGGGCATCCTGACACGCGGCCCGCCCCAAGCCCCTTAAGTGCTCAGGCACACTCGCCATTACAAGAAGGTATCCGGCTCTATCAGGCAGAACAGTTTACAGCTGCAGTCGATATCTGGAAGCAAGCGCTGCAGGACTCTACCAGCCTCGATCGGGCTTTGATACTGAGCAATCTCTCTCTGGCCTATCAACACTTAGGACAATGGACTTTGGCCAATGAATCAATTGCCCAAAGTCTAAGCCTGCTAGAGAGCTTAACAGAGTTAAAAGATTCCCCAGCCTATGCCGAAACCCTGGCCAAGGCCTGGAATACCCAAGGGCGCCTGCATTGGGCCACAGGAGAGACACAGGCGGCCCTAACGGCCTGGCAAACGGCAACAGCTAAGTACTATCAGGCTGGCCATCAGCAAGGCATACTACTCAGCTTGCTCAATCAAGCTAAGGCTCTCCAGACCCTGGGTCTGCACCTGCAATCAAAAGAAATTTTGGATAATATCTATGGGGTACTCAAGCAGGGCCAGCTTGAACCTGAGCAGCAGGCAACAGGGCTATGGCAGTTGGGCAATGCCGAAAGACAGGTTGGTGCCCTCAAACCGTCTCAAGAGCATTTGCAAAAGAGTCTAGAGATTATTGACACATATCAGTTGGAAACACTGCAAGGACCTGTATTACTAGATTTAGGCAATACGGAAAGAGCCCTGGGTGATAGTAATAGCGCCATTGGTAAAACCGATAAGGCTCAGGGCCATAAAAATCTTGCCCTGAAGCTATATCAGCAGGTGGCCAGTGAATCATCCGCATCATCCATTACTCGACTGCAGGCGGGTCTCAATCAGCTCAGTCTCTTAATAGCGACTGAACAGTGGTCTGCTGCCCAAGCTCTATGGAAAACGCTGCTGCCGCAAGCTAACCGCTTAGCGCCTAGCCGTACGGCTATTTATAGCCAATTAAACTTAGCTAAAAGTTTAATGCAGCTGCTACAGGAGGACATCGATCAGAACCAAACATTAGCAACAAAACAGACCTGTGGTGAACAGCCATGCTTGCCTACAGAGCAGGATATTGACACTATTTTGACTGGGGCGATCGCACAGTCCCAAGAGCTACAAGATACTATTGCCGAGTCCTATGGTGTCGGTCAGCGTGGCGAGCTTTATGAGATTACTCACCAATGGGGGAAAGCTCAGCGGCTGACCAGTAGAGCGCTCCAAATGACTGAAGCGATGTCCTATGCAGATGGTCGCTATCGCTGGGAATGGCAGCAGGGACGGTTGTTCAAGCAGGTAGGCCAACAGGATGAGGCGATTAAGTCCTATCGGAATGCTGTTAATACGCTTAAAACAATTCGCAAAAATCTGCTTTTTATTGATGCAGAGGTACAGTTTTCGTTTCGAGATAATGTTGAGCCTATTTACCGAGAGCTGGTAGAACTCCTACTCAGCCATAGTAGTGAGTCTCAACCGGACAATCAAAAACTAGAGCTGGCCATTGAGCAAATTGATAGCCTGCAGCTTAGCGAGCTAGAAAACTTTCTGCGCTGCGATCTGGCGACAACAACTGCCATTAGCCAATTTGAAGCAGACGATGATACGGCGATTCTGTATCCCATCATTTTGCAAGAGCGTCTGGCTGTGATCTTACAGCTGAAGGATAAGAAAATTTTTACTGAGGTTTCCGTTGACCAGCCAACGATAGAGGCGACCTTGAAGCAGCTACGACAGGATCTGAGCAAGTCTCCTAGCCGGACCCCCGAGGTCAAGGAAACGGCTCAAACGGTCTATAACTGGTTGATTCGAGAGGTTGACTCAGAGTTGCAGCACTACGATATTAAAAACCTGGTCTTTGTTTTGGATGGTTCTCTGCGGAATATTCCCATGGCGGTCTTGCATGATGGGAATCAGTATTTGATTGAAAAATATGCGATCGCAGTTGCCCCTGAACTGGAACTCTTTACACCGAGGCCCCTACCCAAGGACCTGAAAGTCTTTACTGGCGGTGTAGGCCAGCCTCAGCAAATAGATGAGCGCACATTTCCGCCCATTCAAATGCTGACGGATGAGCTAGACACCATTAGCGCTCTGTATGGTTCCCCACCCCCGCTAACCGATGAGCAGTTTCAACCAGAAACGCTGCAGGAACAGTTGAGTACGGGGGAATTCTCGGGCATTCATATCAAAACCCACGGTATTTTTAGTTCCGATCCAGAAGAGACCTTTATTGTCGCCTACGAGCAATTAATCCGTGGACAAGAGCTGGGAAACCTGATCCAAACAGCCAGTTTGCAAGGCGAAACACCCATCGATCTATTAGTGCTAAGCGCTTGTTCCACCGCTGAAGGCGATAAGCGAGCCATCCTAGGATTAGCTGGCATTGCCGTGCGAGCAGGGGCACGCAGTACCCTATCTACCCTGTGGGAGGCTCAAGACACCCCCAATACGCAGCTGATGATCCGATTCTACGAGGAGCTAAAACAATCAGGTACCACCCGTGCCCAGGCCTTGCAAAAGGCTCAGCTGGCGCTGATGGAAAATGGATATCATGCCCCCCACCTTTGGGCCACCTACGTGCTAGTGGGTAACTGGCTGTAGGTGGCTGTAGGTTTTCTACGGTAAGGGTTCATCCTCAGTCAGGGTGACTGGACCAATCACTGGTTCTTGGGTCAATTCATCCAACTCAACGGATGTTAGTAATGTCTCCCAATCTTGTCTCGATCCAGACCCGTTTTGTAATTGCTGTGCTAAATAATCAAGCGAGTCGTACCAGATGTCAGGAGACTGATTTATAACCTCATCTTCTAGCTCCGGCGTAGATGGAATACGCTGCACCCAGCCATCAATATTTAGGGGCGTTTTAGCCTCGGCATCTGCAGCACAGTTAAGCTGTAAATACCAGTGATAATAAGTCCCCTCTTGCAATCTGGAGGCTTCAGAATCGGGTAGAGTAATACTAACAAAACCGGGCTGGTCAGGTAGCTTAAATGAGGTTTTATACACCCGATCAGAGTCATCTTCGCTCAGCACTGAGAACTCACCACTTTCGATCTCATCTGTCGTGTAGGGCATGTAAAACCAGAATGTGGGAGATGTTGACAGCGTATTGCCCTGGACATCGATCGGGGTTATGGCTGTCAGTTTCTGGGACGTTGCGGGACATACAAACTCACCTAGACCGCCCCCTGGGGTGCGATTGCCCGATGGTGGACGGCGTGTGGGCGGGACTGTCGGTAATGGTGCCTGTTTATTGCCATTGTCAATTGGATTTGGAATCGCTGAGGCAAACGGGACTACACTGGCCTGGCTCAACACCAGTGCTAACGTAAAACTAACGGGGGCTAAAAGTTTTTGCGATCGCATATCTCAATTCCTAGTTATTAATGACGTCTCCAGGCCAAACGATTCAACGGTGCAGCCATCGTGACAGGTAAATATCCATGTTTATAAACAAACACCACTCCAGCGGTCCCCACTAATGCTAGCAGGGCAGGCACAAAAGGCACCCATACTCCTTGTACTAAAATCACCAAACAAGCCTGACGCAGCCCTAAAACAACAACTACGCCAGCTGTTCCCAAAACCAGGACAGAACGGATACACCACACTAATACACCGCCTACCAGTGCCCATCCCCAGACCCATAGCATATCACCCCACTGCAGCTGTCCCCATTGAGCCAAGCCCCCAATCAGGGGCCGCTGATCCAACACAGCCCCCAAAATCTGACTCACCCCGTGAGCATGCACCCACACACCCGGTATCTCACCGTAGGGTGTCTCTCGATGGTCATTACCCACGGGCTTATCGGTTACACCAATCAGCACAATCCGATTGCGAATGAGAGTATCATCCAGATTCCCTGCTAGCACATCCGTTAGGCTCGCATGCTGAGCAAACTCAGGCGTAAATCGATAGTTTAAGAGAACTTCACTCGTGCCGCCATCTAACTGTTGATAAGCACCAGTACGAGCCATCAACCGTTTAAACACAACAGCACCCAGCTGCCAATTACTATCTACATCGAAGTCTAAAGGCTGCACCCCTTCAGCCCGTAAATAGCGCACGGCCAGGTTCATACTTAAGCTGTAAGGGGTCGTACAGTTAGAAGACTCAGAATCTAGATGATTATCGTAAGAGAGTAATTGACGACGCACCACAGGATGTCCCCGGTGAAAGCCATCATCCGTTTCTAGATCGCTAAACCCAACCTGATTACGAGCCTGTTCAGCCGAAAATTCAGGCGGATACCCCATAATCTTTCGATCATCCCAACCAAAGGAACAAACGGTCACTAAATTAGAAGAGTTCTGAAATTGATCGATCAGGTTCTCTCGTCCCGGTGGATTGGACTGATATCGATGTAAATCGATGCCGATGGCAGTAGGCTGATGCTGCTCTAATTTTTTTAATGCCGTTGCCAATAACTCATCTGACACTGGATAACCATACTGATCCGTATCATCTTCCGTAATTTCAATCACTAGCAGACGTGGATCAATCATGGGTTTTGTATCCCATGCAGCTGGACGCGATCGCATCAGATGATCGTAGGCTGGCAGTTCCAGAGGGTGCAACAGCCCTAAGGCTCTCACCAAGACCACAGGCAATGTCACTAACACACTGGTCAGCAACACATGATGCAGCTTCAGAGGCTGGTGGGTTTTTTGGGTAGTCAGTTTTGGTGGCGACGGCGGCAACAGCCGTTTACTAGGCTCCTGAGGGGGACGTACTTTTCCCCAGGCAATCGGTACCTCCGTTGGATTTTGAAAAATCACTGGCAGCCAACTGGCACAGGGAAATTTGCCCTCTATCCCTTGCAGCTGTTCCCTCGCATGGCGAACTGCTGTATAAAAAGGCTCTCCGTCTGCAAAGGCTCTCAAAAAGTTTTTGAGAAATGTTTGGGCCACTTGATCAACAACCGGCTCTCTCATCACAATAAGCTGAGGCAGGTTGAGATCGGCTAGCCCCCGAGCCAACCCTAACCCTTCACACGAGTTCAAAATAGCAAGCTTTAACCCACGTTTGATCGCAGCTTGCAAGGCATTTTTCAACTGATCAACGGATAGTTGCTCATGGGCATTTAGATAAAGCTCACCCCCCTGCTCCTGGCTTGTACTATGACCCGCAAAAAAGAAAATATCCCACCCCTGCTTATCCCACAGACATCTATCCAACTCCGAGCGGGGAGGTTCTTTTAGAACAACAGTTTCAGCATCAGCATCTTCTAGGATCATGCGATCCGGTTGCACATTAATCCCATCGCTGCGTCCTAAAATTACCAGAATTCTCATCCGGTGAGTCAAGATGGAGGAGGAGGGCCGATTTACTTGCTCATACTCCTGAGCACTGAGGGCGACCTCAGCTTTGTTATAGTGCTCTAGGAAATGCCAGAGATGCCAAGGAAGTTTTTGTAACAGCAGATCGTCTGTTTCAACAATAAACCGAACACTTTCTTCGGCCCCCAGCTTGGTTCTCAACTGTTGGTCAATGTTACGAAATCCAGGAGAGTTTAACCACTGATTGAGCGCGAACTTTAGTTTTTCACACAGATCGCGAAAGTCTAGCCTGGAGACGTTAGTAAGTGATTCTGGTTCAAACTCAATAGAACTGCGGAGCGAACGGTTAAATCCATAGGAGCTGTGTAGGGCTTTATATAAAGCCTTCCATTGCTGATACAGCTGAGTCAGTTCCGATGCAGGGGGCAGACTCCCCCGATACTGTACAGGCATTTGAGCGCCCTCTAACCATAGTCGTGCGGTAACTCCAGGCAAACCTGTTTCACAGTTACCTTGACCTAGATTTAAGACGACCAGCGGATTCATAGGGACATTTCAGAGGACAGTTAAGCTGCGGAAGTTTCGCTATAGGTGTCGCTACGGTGCGGCACTTTAGAGTAGAACAAATATACTGAGGCCATAGGTCATGATGGTAAGTCCCATGACTTTATTTTATGGCTTTCAGGGTTTTTGTTGTCCTAAAAATAGAACACTCTTCCCCTAACGTTATGAAGATTTTGGCAGAGCTGATAGCTCTAACATTTAAAGCCTCATCTGACATTGGCCATTATGCTTAATTTGATGGCGACCCATGGGGTGCTTGAGACGGACTTTAGACTAATTCAAGAGGTCTACTTCCAAGTCACGCAAAATAGTGGAATTATTGGCTTTACTGGGCTTAAAAATGGCTTCTAAGGCTTGGTCTAACGTTTCTGCCATGGCAATCCGATTTTGATAAGCCACAATCACCCGAGCCAAAATTGGCAACCGATTTTGTTCTGCTTCCAGGTATAGCGGTTCTACATACAGCAGCGACTCTTCAATCGGAATGACTAAAAGATTCCCCTGGTTGGCGCGAGACCCTTGGGTATTCCACAGCGAAATTCGTTGTGAGATTTCTGGGTCTTGATTGATACGGGCTTCGATTTGTTCAGGACCATAGACCAGCTCCTGTTTAGGAAAACGGTAGAGCAGTATCCGGCCATACTGATCGCCATCGGAACGGGCTGCTAGCCAAGCGATCAGATTGTTCCGCTGGGCTGGCGTAAAGGGACGCAGTAGCACAAACTCTTCTTCTGTTTCCTCGGGAAGCTTCATGATCAGATAATAAGGCTCAACGATTTGAGATTCGTTGGCATAGATTTCATTGGGCGCTCGCCAGGTATCTTCTCGGTTATAAAAGATTCTAGGATCGGTCATGTGATAGACCAACAGCTGATCGGACTGCACCAGGGAATAATCTTCAGGGTAGCGAAGGTGGGCTACGAGGGCTGGTGGCATTGCTTCCAAGGGTTGGAACATTGCCGGAAACAACTGTGCCCAGGTTTGAATGATGGGGTCAGTGGGATCCGCAATGTAAAAGGAAACCGAGCCGTTATAGGCATCTACCACCACTTTGACTGAGTTACGGATATAGTTAAACGGTTGACCGCCTGGATCCGAATAGGGATAGCGATCGCTGGTCGTATACGCATCGATCATCCAGTAAAGATAGTTGCCTTCGGGGTCAATGGGGTTAGAGCTATCCGAAGCCGCCTGGGCGTTTGCATCGGCGACGACCAGATAGGGATCGCCATCAAACTGGAGAAACGGTGCAATCTGCTTGATTCGTGCTTGAATATTTCGATGAAACAACAGTTTAGTATCTGCTGTAAAGTCATTGGTAAATAGCATTTGCCAGTCGCTAAGATGCTTGGCAAAAAGCAATCGCTCCCAGCCACTGCCCAGGCTAATGCCGCCCTGCCCTGCATAGGTGGTGTAAATATTGTTGTCGGTGCTGGGGTAGTCTAGTTCGGGTACCTTGGTACCTGTCATTACATAGTTGTTGGTCAGCTCCCCAAAGTAAATGCGGGGTCGGCCAATGGGGATGCTGCGGGCCACGTCTTCATTGCTGGGTACATGGGCAATGTCTTTGATGAAATAGTCAGGCAGTCCACCCACCGCTGCTGTATTGACCGGACTCATGGTAAATCCGTAACCATGGGTGTAGCTTAAATGTTGATTTACCCAAGTTTGGGCTGTGTCTTCGAGCTGCTTGTAGTTCAGCTCTCGAGCGGAGATTAGTACCTGACGGCGTTCTGTTGTGCCATCGCTTTTGGTCAAGGTATAGCGATCGACATCAGCATCAGCAAATTCATAGTACAGGCGAATTTGTTGGAGCTGGCGATTACTTTCCAGCAGGGGGCGCGTATCCCAAACCCGAATATTGCGAACTGTTAGATCATTGTTGCTTAATTTTTCTGCTGTGAGATTACTTTTAGGGTCAAAACTCTCTTCTTGGATATCGGTCAGATTAAAGGCATCACGGGTAAACGCGATGGAGCGCTCAATGTAAGGACGCTCTCGTTGAAATTCGTTGGGCTGCACTACCAGTCGCTGTACCAGCCAAGGAAATAGGCTTTCCCCCATAAGGGCAACAAGCATGTAGGGGGCAACGAGAATCACAAACGTTATCAGCTTTTGTCTAAAACGAGGGTTACTCACCCCAAAGAAAGAGCACCCCAATGCTACTAGCGCTAATGCCAGGGTTAAAATACACAGAGCTGTCTGGACCGGTAAATCTACCCTAACATCGGTATAGCTAGCTCCATAGGCCACTCCCTGAGAGGAATAGAGCAGCTCATACCGGTTGAGCCAGTGACCTAGGCTGGTCGTAACGAGAAGGGTACCAACCAGCGCATACAAGTGTCGCTGTTGCGGGGATGAAAAACCGAGAAAGCGTCCTTGACTAAGGCTATTACCCGCTAAGAGATACACCAAAGCAACGGCTGCTAGAGTAAATAAAAATAGGCCGGATAGCCAAAACTCCACGAGTTCTAGAACAGGCAATCGAAAAATATAAAAGCTGATGTCTTGATTGAATAGAGGATCCTGTTGGCCAAAGCTGGCAGGGTTCAAAGCAGGTAGCACCCGCGACCACTGGGATGCCAGTACAAGACTAAAGCTGAGGCTGAGGAGAATAGTAGAAATCGCACTGCTCACCCAAGGATAAATCAGCACGCCCAGCAGTATGGCCAGTAAAAGTCCTCCCTGCCAGGGGTGGGTTATGGCCCGTTGTATCATCTGCCAGCCGGTATCTACATTTAGCCATAGGGGTACCGGGGGCAAGGGGTTGCCAGTACCGCTGTGCCACTGGACCAGAGCCAACTGGCCGTGATACAACACAGCGCCTGACAGCAGCAGCGCCAGGGCCACCACCAGGGGTAGCAGCTGCCCCAGCCCCAGCCCGCGACGGCGATTTTCGGTACTCGGGACAATACAGTAATCGTCAAAGCTGAGCTGTCTGGCCCGCCACAGATTAATACCTGCAAATAGAATGCTCCCTAGAAATGCGATCGCACCCAAAATAATCTGTGTCCGCAGCTGTAGCCAGAACGCCGCTAGATAGTCCACCGAGCGAAACCATAACCCCTCTGCAGCAAAGTAGGTGATGATATCCAGACTGAGGAGGAGTGCGATCGCACCGAGCACCCAGGGCTGCCAAGCGATACCTGTAGACTTTTGTTGAGTGGGTTGAAGGGCTCGGTCTTGTACAGTCGCCATGGCAGATCAGGATAGTTCACGGCAGGAGATTCAACTCTATCCTAGCGGCAGGCGTTACCGTCTCACCGCCTCACAGCAGACCAAAGACAGTTCCCATAAACCAGACATACAGCAGAATGAACAACCACCCTTCCCAGGTGGTAATCTTGTTATCCTGCACCGTAAAAAACATCAGCAGTGACGCTGCCAGCAGCGTGGGCACACTGTGGGTCAGAATGGCATCCGAAACCGGCAGCGGTTTGATCAAACCTGGAATGCCGATCACCACAAAAATATTAAAGATATTTGAGCCGACAACATTACCAACCGCCAGCTCGGCCTTGTTTTTGAAGGCGGCGTTAATTGTCACCACCAGCTCCGGCAGCGATGTACCGATGGCAACCGCACTAATGGCAATAATATCTCTACCCACGTTTAAGCGATCAGAAATTTGAATCAGCGAATTAATCGTATAGTTGGCCCCGAGGAAAATAAAGATACCACTGACTGCCAGAATCAAAAAATGTCTGATAACGTTAGCGGCCTGGCCCGAGCGACCAGGGATATCCGCCGCTTCACCCGCCGCCTCATCCGCCATCTCTTCGGATTGCTGACTGGTTTCCTCACTGCTCTTGAGGATGTAAAACAGATAGACAACGTAGCCAATCACTAAGATTAGCGCCTCTCCTCGAGTAAACTGCTGGCCTGAGCGCCCCATCAGGGCAAACAAAAAGGCTGACCCGACAAACAACGGCAGATCGACGCTGATCAGGTTGTACATCACCCGCAGGAGCTTTTTACTCATGATGGCAGCGGTGCCTACCACCAAACAGATATTGGCAATATTGGAGCCAATCACGTTACTCGCCACCACCTCTGGCGCATCCTGGAAAATACTCACCAAGGAGGACAATAGCTCCGGTAGCGACGTTCCCATGGACACAATGGTGACACCCACAATAAAGGGGGGTAAGCCCATGGCCAGGCCAATTTTTTCGGCGGCATCTGTAAAAAAGTCAGAGGCAACTACCAGCGTGGCCAGCCCGATGACAAAAATCAGCAGCAATAGCGGTAGGGAATCCATAGATGAAGGGGGGCAACAAGTGGGTTAGGGTAAAAAATAAATGTAGTCTGCCCTAAAACACAACCACACCTCTATGCTTGCCGCTAGTCAGCGTCAGAAACTTGACGAATCTAACGACTCTCTGTTCTATGCAGCTCCCCGTTTGGTAACCCACGTCGACGAACGCTTTATTGAACAGCTGACTGAGTTATACCAAGAACGGCTGCAGCCCAACAGCTGCATTTTGGACCTGATGAGTAGCTGGGTCTCCCATTTGCCTACCGATATGATGTTTGAGCGCGTCGAGGGCCACGGCATGAACGCTGAGGAGTTGGCCAAAAATCCCAGGCTGGATCATTACTTTGTCCAAAACTTAAACGAAGACCAAACTCTACCCTTTGAGGATCGCACCTTTGATGCTGTACTCAACACCGTCTCTGTGCAGTACCTACAGCATCCTGAAGCTGTCTTTGCTGAGATCTATCGCGTGCTCAAACCCGGTGGTATTGCCATTGTCAGCTTTTCTAACCGGATGTTTTACCAAAAAGCGATCGCAGCCTGGCGGGACAGCAGTGACGCCAGCCACATTGCCCTGGTCAAACGCTACGTTTCATCAGTTCAGGGATTTAGTCAGCCTGAGGTAATTGCCAATCAGGGACCCGCCACCAATCCCCTGCTCCAAATGATGGGCTTTGCCAGCAGCGATCCTTTTTATGCGGTGATTGCAGAACGGATGGAAGTGCTAGTGGGTTAGGAGGAGTCCCTAAATCCTGGGAATACTACGGCGGCGATTTATTGGTGAGCCCCATGACGCCGTCACTTTCTTTATATTTCGATTTTGTCAGAGCCTTAGCTGCCATTGTTGTTGTACTCCACCATTACAGCCAACATTTGGTCAAAGCAGAGTTTGGTCGGGTGGTGTTTCCCCACCTGGGCCAAGAGGCCGTCATCACTTTTTTTGTCCTATCGGGGTTTGTAATTAGCTGGGTTGTTGACACCAAATGCCCCTCAGTAGAAGAGTTTCTGACTAAGCGGCTAGCTCGCTTTTATTCGGTCATGGTGCCCGCTATTGCCATCTTAGGTCTCTGCTATCTGGTAACGATGCAGCTAGAACCTCAGCTCTACCGGTACCAGGGAGACGGCGAATACTTTTGGTTAAAATCCCTCTTTACCCTCGGGTTTCTGAATTTTAATGCCGTAGTCTATCAGGTTAAATTGCCGGGCGGCAGTCCGTTTTGGAGTTTGACCTATGAGTTTTGGTACTATGTTGTGTTTGCCCTGTGGGTATTTTCTAAACGCCGCTGGTTAGCCAGCGCCGGTACCGCTAGTGTCTTTGTCCTTTTGGGGTGGGATGCCTTTTTACTGTGGCCAGTGTGGCTTACGGGCGTGGCTATCTATAGGCTGAGCAAACGTATCACCCTGACACCCGCACAGGCACAGGTCCTCTTTGGTCTGAGTCTGAGCCTGATGGTCAGCCTGTATCTCAGCGGCTGGCGCTACAGCGTTTTATCCCTCGCCACCTACATCGATAGTGCCAACAGTCTGCGCTATGCCCAGGCCGCCCCCTATTTTCTAGCCCTGGGCTGCCTCATGGGGATAAATTTTCTGGCCGTTAAAAGCTGGTCAGTTCAGCGTCAGCTCATGCTACCGACGTTGGTGGAGCAGGAGATTCGTCACCTGGCTGGAGTATCGTTCACCCTGTATCTCACCCATGTGCCCCTCATGCTGTTGCTCAGGGGAGGCCTGCGGGGATATGGATTTCCGTTTTTGATACCGGCCCTCGCCATCCTCATTGTGTACTGGATTGGCCGCCCCATCGAAAATTCTAAAACCTTCTACAGACAGGCGTTGCAGACCCTAGGTCAGCAGCTGGCAACGATAGCTCCATTCTTGGGAAACCGGGCCTAAGCTGTGCCACTGCGCTTGCCCCCGTAGGCTTTCCAGGCTAAATCAATCAGACCGTTGACAATGGCGACCGCCACGACGGTACTGCCTTTGCGCCCCCCGATACAAATACTGGGCATCAGGCTATCTTTCAGTCGTGATTTAGTCACCTCGGCCTCCAAAAAACCAGCGGGGGTGGCAATGACCAATGCAGGTCGAATTATATCGGTTTCGATCAGCTGCACTAAGCTGTCTAAGGCTGGCTGGGAATGACCAATGACAAAGATGGCCTCTGGATATCGCTGGGCGAGGGTTTCAATGCCCCAAGCGGCCCTGGACTTGTCCTTTTGCGGTCGGGTAATCGTATCCATGGCACAGTACACCGGATTGGCAAATGTCTCCTGCAGCCTGGGGGTAATGCCCGCCTGGGCCATGGGACCATCCACCACGATCGTGGTACGAGCGGCTAAGGCCGCAGCACCCGACGGCAACGCCTGATCTGAAAACTGAATTAAATCCTTATAGTCGTAGTCTGCAGTGGCGTAAATGACTCGACGCACGATTTCATATTCGGCTGGAGCAAATGTATGCTGACCAATTTCTTGATCAATTATGCGTAAACTCCGAGCGTCGGTAACATGCCATTCCATAGGTACTGCCTGCGGCTGCCGCTAGTTTCAATAGACTAGCATCGTCAGTATATTGTCAGGCATTTAGCCTACATCAATTACATAGCATCATTTTTTTTTGATACCAAACCTAGCCGACAAAACGAGACTGGCAGGGAAGTAATGAGTACAAATGCTTAGTCTCAAATTCTGATGAGGTAAGGCTTTAGGGTGGCTTGAGGTTAGTTCCTATAGTGGCTGTACGACTTGTTGAGGCAGGGTGATCGGCGTTGAATCAACTGTTCTGAAGTGATCTACACCGTACCCTCGGTCTGATATTCTGAAGCTATAAAAGGCGCTCAAATAGTCTTAACGCCGCTACTGATTCTGAGGGTGATCTGGAGAGCCGGCTAGTTAGCAGTGCCTCCCGCAGCCACGATCAGCAGCGTCGTCTTGGTAACACAGGCAGTTTGGAGAAAATACGCAGTGGAAAGTACCCTCGGGTTAGAAATTATTGAAGTCGTTGAGCAGGCTGCGATCGCATCTGCTCGATGGATGGGTAAGGGAGAAAAGGATATTGCTGACGAAGTGGCCGTAGAAGCCATGCGTGAGCGCATGAACCAGATTCACATGCGCGGCAAAATCGTCATTGGTGAAGGTGAGCGCGACGATGCTCCGATGCTTTTCATCGGCGAAGAAGTGGGCGTTTGCACCCAGCCCAATGCCTCTGAAGTTTGCAATCCCGACGAGCTGATCGAAATCGACATCGCCGTTGACCCCTGTGAAGGTACCAACCTTTGCGCCTATGGTCAGCCCGGTTCCATGGCTGTATTGGCCATTTCCGAGAAGGGTGGTCTGTTTGCTGCGCCTGACTTCTACATGAAGAAGCTGGCCGCTCCCCCGGCAGCTAAGGGCAAAGTAGACATCAGAAAGTCGGCCACTGAGAACCTCAAGATTTTGGGTGAGAGCCTCGACCGTGCCATTGATGAGCTTGTGGTTGTGGTCATGAAGCGTGAGCGCCACAACGACCTGATCAAGGAAATCCGTGATGCCGGTGCCCGCGTTCGTCTGATCAGCGACGGTGACGTTTCCGCTGCTATTTCCTGTGGATTCTCCGGCACTAACACCCACGCGCTGATGGGCATTGGTGCGGCTCCTGAGGGTGTGATTTCTGCCGCTGCCATGCGCTGCTTGGGCGGTCACTTCCAGGGACAGCTGATTTACGATCCTGCCATCGTCAAGACTGGCCTTATTGGTGAGAGCAAGGAAGCTAACCTAGAGCGTCTAAGTTCTATGGGCATCGCTGACCCCGACAAGATCTACACGGCTGAAGAGCTGGCCTGTGGTGAGACTGTCCTCTTTGCTGGCTGTGGTATCACTCCTGGTTTGCTGATGAACGGCGTCCGCTTCTTTAAGGGCGGTGCTCGGACTCAGTCTCTGGTAATTTCTAACCAGTCTAAGACGGCTCGCTTTGTGGACACCATCCACATGAAAGGCAACCCCAGCTACGTTGCTCTGAAGTAGTAACCCCGCTGAGGAGGGGATAACCCTAAAATCATTTTCTTAAAAAGCACTCTGGCTATTGACAAATGGCCAGAGTGTTCTTATGTCTATGTGTCATTTGGTAACGGTTGGCACCGTTTGATGGATTTTTGTTGAGAAACCTTGAGTTAGGGGTAGGTTTTTCCATACTTTTCAATAGGGAGAAGACTCTAGCGCATCATTCGTTAGACTGATCTTTCCATCACGGCTTAAAGCAAGCTGACTGCGATCGTCCGGCATGTCGGGCATTTAATAAAGGATCTTTTTGGGAGGAAGAATGAATATTGCCGTTATTGGCCTTAGCCATAAGACTGCACCAGTCGAGGTTCGGGAAAAACTCAGCATTCCGACGCCTAAGGTTGAGGATGCGATCGCAAGACTCACCAGCTATCCCCACGTTAAAGAAGTTTCCATCCTCAGCACCTGTAACCGCCTAGAGCTACATGTGGTCATCGGTGACACTGAGAATGGCATTCGCGAAGTCACCCAGTTTCTCGCTGAGTATGGCGATGTCCCCATTGATGAGCTACGTCCCCACCTGTTTATCCTGGTGCAGCAGGATGCCATCATGCACCTGCTGCGCGTATCCTCGGGTCTAGACAGCCTAGTGTTAGGCGAAGGCCAGATTTTAGCCCAGGTGAAGCACGCCCTAGCCGAGAGCCAAAAGCATAAGGGCGTTGGCCGTATCCTTAGCCGTCTATTCAAAGACGCCATCAAAACCGGTAAGCGGGTACGGACCGAAACTAGCATCGGTACCGGTGCCGTTTCCGTCAGTTCCGCCGCCGCTGAACTGGCCCAAATGAAGGTGCCCGACTTTACTAGCTGCCACATCACCATCATCGGTGCCGGTAAAATGGGTCGCCTGTTGGTGAAGCATTTAGTCTCAAAGCGCGCGATCAACATCACCCTGCTCAACCGCAGCATCAAGCGGGCTGATGACCTGGCCGCTGAGTACAGTCATGTGGATATCAAGACCGGCACCATGGAAAAAATGGAAGCCGCCGTCACCAAAGCCGATATCGTCTTCACCTGCACCTCTTCAGATGAGCCGGTTCTGCACCGTGACAATGTTCAGCCTTGTCTGGCCGGTCGTCCCCTCAACCTATTCGATATTTCTGTGCCCCGTAACGTGCATAAGAATGTCGAGGAACTAGATGGCGTTAAGGCTTACACCGTTGATGACCTCAAAGAAGTCGTCGCCAAAAACCAGGAAAGCCGTCGCCAGATGGCCCAAGAAGCCGAAGGTATCCTGGAGCAGGAGCTAAACCAATTTGTTAAGTGGTGGAACTCTCTAGATACTGTCGCCACCATCAGCAGCCTACGCACTAAGGTAGAAGCCATCCGCGAACAGGAGCTAGAAAAAGCCCTGTCTCGTCTCGGCGCTGACTTTTCTGACAAGCACCGTAGCGTAGTCGAAGCCCTATCTCGCGGTATCGTTAACAAAATTCTGCACGACCCTATGACCCAGCTGCGGGCTCAAGAAGACGCCGTATCGCGCAAGCAGGCGATGGAAACCCTGCAGGTGCTCTTTAACCTGGAAGAGAAAAAGGCTGCCGCTAGACGCTAGGAATTCGACCTATCAAAATATAGGGGCGTTCCATGGAGCGCCCCTATATTTTGAATTCGTTGCCTTTTATCATGAGGAAAGTTAGGAACTATCTGGGTTCACCTAACTCTCCTTATTTTTTTGGCCAATTTCTATGGTGCTTACATCGCTACGTCGCCTCATACCTCTATTATTCATCGTTGTTTGTCTAGGCTGCGCCCAGACTGACATTGGCACTACTAACAGCATCTACAGCTACAAACAGCCCAGCATTGATGGCATTGGCAAGGTCTACATGGGACGCGAGATTTCGCAGGTAATGGGCCATCGGGGGGCCTCCTGGCTAGAGCGCTCCAGTCGAGCGACGGACGAACAGCCTGATATGGCGGTCGAAGCACTGGAATTAAGGCCGACAGATACCGTGGCAGATATTGGTGCCGGTACGGGCTATATGAGTTTTCGCATGGCGCAGAAAGTCCCTGAGGGGCAGGTACTGGCTGTGGATTTGCAGCCGGAGATGATTGCCCTGCTGGAAACTGAGCGGGATCAGCAGGGCCTCACTAATGTCCAAACTATCCAAGCCGACGAGAACAATCCTCATTTGCCATCGGAACAGGTGGACTTGGCCCTGATGGTGGATGCTTACCACGAGTTTGAGGCCCCTCGCGAGGTGATGACAGGTGTAGTGAAGGCGCTAAGGCCAGGTGGCCGGGTGGTACTGGCCGAGTATCGGGCGGAGAATCCGTTGATTATGATCAAGCGGCTGCACAAGATGAGTGAAAAACAGGTGAAAAAGGAAATGGCGGCGGTGGGGCTGACCTGGCTCAAGACAGACGACCGGTTGCCTCAGCAGCATCTGTTATTTTTTGAGAAGGCGGCATAGACGCTTCACCTCTTTATAATTCATTACCCTCATGGAATGTAATGAATTGAACTCCTCAGAGTTTTTTCAGCTACTTTGCTTTGTCTCTTCAAACGTCTAGATGACATCAGAAAAGCCTCCAGAAATCAAATAGTTTATGAAATACTACTAAACTCACCTTCAAGCTAATCCAGATTGAAAACTTTGGTGTTTTTGCCCCCACCTATATAGCTTTTAAGGCTACATTGAGTAGAATCTTCCATCTCAGCCGTAGATATATTACTTTGACCGTAAAGTAAATTCGAATGATTGAAGCATGTGATATAGAGACTTTAAAGTGACTAATTGGATAGTTTTGAATAAAAACACTACTGCTAAATTTCAATATGAATGAGTTTCTGAAAGTATTTAAAGGGCTATTTGAAAATCCCTTCACCTTAGGGTTAGCCGCATTTCCAATTGCACTCTCTATTTATGAATTTAATAGGTATATTGAGCCTAATTCTCAGGGAAGTCTACTAAAAGCCATATTCCTGTTCTTGGTGGGTGTGGCAGTAAGTACATCATCAACTATAGTTAGTGATATTTGGAAGGCAAAGAAACCATCTATTGCAAATTGGTTCATAGAAAAAATAGACACCTTTCAACTGTGGCTTACAGATCGCTTTCAGAGCAAATATTATCAAAATCTGGCTTATGACTGTGAGAGCTATAAAACTGAGGGGCTAAAAACCGGTGAGTCTATTACTCTAGACCTTGCTAAGGTATTTGTTTCTCTGACAGTTGCCAGAGAAACTCCAGAAAATATTTCTGCAGCACTTATTCCCTCTCAGAACACTACTGAAGACTTAGACTTTTGGGAAATATTAGCCCAAAATTATAAACAATCGAACCTGCTTCAGATAGCAATAATAGCCCCCCCTGGAGCAGGCAAGACTACTATGCTCAGACATATAGCGTTAGCCTATGCTCGCAATGCTCAGCGTCGTCAACATCCTAAAGCCCCTCAGTTGATTCCTGTACTACTAGAATTACGAAATGAGGAAATTCAGAAGGAGATTCTTTCAAAGGATCCTCCAACCTTGGCAGACCTAATTCAGGAACAAACATGGGTCAAAAAACTTGAACCACCTCGTAATTGGTTCAAAAATCGCATAGATAAAGGTAAATGTCTCATCATGCTCGATGGTCTTGACGAGGTGGCTGATCTTGTGCAACGGCAAAAAGTGAGTAAATGGGTGAACGAACAGATGAGAGGATGTTCATGCATTTTTATTTGCACTTCTCGTCCCTATGGATATCGTAGTGCTCCTATCGAGCGAGTCAAGCTAGTTCTGGAGATTAAACCGTTTAACTTAAAGCAGGTAGAACGATTTATTCAACAATTTATTTCTCAAAGAGATTTTTCTCATGATTGGAATTCACTGCCAAGTGATCGACGAACTGGTAAGCAGAGATCAGAAACCACTAATAATAGAGACAGCAGCCAATACTTAATTGAACAGATTAAGCAGGATGCTTCTTTGAGAGCTATGGCCGTAAACCCTCTATTGCTTAGACTTATCGTAACAGTCTATTGCTCCCGAGGAACTTTACCAAGTTACCGTGTCGACCTCTACGAAAGAATATGCGACATACTACTCGAGCGTATCGAGCGTAGACAAGACAACAACAGAGACATATCACCCCTCTTGAAAGAAAGACAAATACAAAAAGTACTGCAAACCCTAGCATTGGGGCTTATGAAAGGTGACACACCAAGAGGTAAAACAACCTTATTTACTTTGCTAGAGGGAAGGGCCTTAATTGAAAATAGATTGAAAGATATAGCAGGAGAGAATATAGAATCATCTAGTTTCTTTAAAGATATTGATGCTCTTACTGGGCTATTAATGGAGCGAGAAAAAGGAGTTTGGCAGTTCCCTCATAAGAGTTTTCAAGAATATCTGGCAGCTCTTGAAATCAGGGATAAGCCAGAGAACCTCACTCTCCTTACCTATAACTTGGACGATTCCTGGTGGGAAGAAACTATTAGATTTTATGCTGTTGAGAAAGATGCTGATGCTATAGTTAAAAGAGCATTAGCACAATCAACTGCTAAATCTTTAGCGCTTGCTTATGCTTGTGTAGTGACAGAAGAAGCGCCAGTAAGTTCAGGGTTAAGGAAAGAATTAACGGGTAAGTTAGAAGCCGGTCTCGCATCAGAAGACTGGGAAACGTTTAGATTAGCTGCATCAGTTCAGGTAATACAACGTATTAAAAAGTTTATACAAGTTAATGATAAGCTTGCTGTTGACTATAGCGGTTACGTCACCAACGCAGAGTATCAGCTCTTTTTAGAAGCAAATTTCAAGTCTCCTGTTAGTTTTTTTAATCGGAGATCTGTAGAAGAAAGATCTCCCTCTCAAGGCGCTGAGGCCACTAGCTCGGTTGAATATGGAGATCCAAAAGCTCCAGTATTGGGTATCAGTAGTGAGGACGCACACGCCTTTTGCGACTGGCTAACTATTCATTATTTACCCAATGAATTATCTGAAGGGACTATACGCTATCGCGTCATTTCTAATGAAGAAATACAATCACATAGAATTGCAAAGGATAAGGAATTAGAGAATCGTGGTGGGATTCGTCTTGTTCGACAGCATTCTCAAGATATAATCCCATTTTTAAGTTATAGGAGGATCACCCCCCCAAATCATCCTTTACAGTGTCGCGCCATTGGCTTGCTGAGAGGCAAATATCATCCTTCTTCACCTAATCTTTTTAGAAAGGGGCAAATTGTAGCTACCGACGGTACAATTATCGATACAGTTCTTTTAGGGAGAGTTCTAAGAACTGCTAGGAAGCTTGATTTATCAAAAAATCAAATATGGGTGGTTTTTCCAAGAACAAGATCCCGCAAAAGATCTCACACAGATAGTCCCTATCTTCACGTTCAAATTAAGGGGGTTAAGGCACCTCAATATCATCGATCTACTCTTAACAATACTGATCTTTTGGCTACGGTTGATGAAGATATTTGGAAAATTGACTCCTTCTCAGTCCGAGGTATAGTTATCAACCAAAATCCTCAAAGAGGATATATTATGGTTGAAATTAAAACAAATCCATATCATCCAGGACGAGAGGCTCAATCCTTTGAGCTAAGGCTAGAAGGTAGGCTACCGTCAGATGTAGTAGGAACGTTTTGGAATTTTCGTGTTGAACGAAGAAAATATAAATTAGTTATTCGAGAATGCTTTCGGCCTTAGGTTACGTTTTTTTTAGTAGAGTTGACAACTAAGGAGTCAAAGGTTAATCTGAATTAAGTGGATAACCCTCTTGTGGTATCCGCCCGCTACTGACATAGCATGTCTATTATTAGGCTAGCCTTTTGAACTATGTCATGTTTTCAAACCTCAAGCTTATATATCAGATTCTTGTTCCATCAGCGTCCAAGAGTGATTAAGCGGATTAGCTCGGGCTGGTGATTAGAGTCGCCAGCCTTTGTCATGTATGTGCGCTTTACACAATTTAGGCATCTGCTGAATTTTGTGAAATGGCGAAGCAGAAATGCTAGTCAAACATCCAGGTATTTTACGCAGAAGTCCATCCAATTCTAAACCAATCAAGCTGTTTTGGCTGTTGGCTTTAAGGGGGGGAGAGTCACGGCATCCGTTCTCATTTTTCTTCCTAGTGAGTATTCTGGCATAGGTGTTCTGAGCCATTAGAGACTCTCCTCCCCGCTGGTGTTGGGAAGGAGAGAATTGTATATCTGTTGCCGGTATCTACAGCCGTCTCACCAGCATGCTAATCATCTCCTCTGGTTCTGGTCTGAGGATCAGTCGATTGTCAGGAATCTCGATCTGCGGACTCCACTGGCTGGTTTCCACGTAGCGCAGATTGTGCAATAGGTGAATAGTCTGACGAATATAGCTGGGGTGTCCCAGTAGGATATGACGAATGGAACGATCTGGAGGCAGGCTGCCAGAAAAGTCGGCAGGCCGATCCGGCGGCCCCTGAAGGGCCTGATTTTGAAAATTCATAGGGGCGTTTTCCTTTAGATGGCGGGCGATTGACCCACAAAACGACAGGGAGGAAAGCCCCCAAAAGTTCAGCCACCCTGCAACTAAACTCAGGGTGGCTGTAAAATGCACACAGCTCACCAACTGGTCGCTTCAGTTGGCCGGGTTAGCGGGGTGGTGGTGTTGCTAGCACTACCATCTCGCGCGGCTAAATTTTTGGGTGCGGAAAGACAGCTGTTGTCAGCTGCCTATTTTGTAGGCTATCAGTCCCAGATCGCTGAGTCAAGCCAGTTTTGAAGGGCCGTCACATGTAGATACATTGCCAGAATCTGTAGGAGCGAGTTGGGTTGGCCAAATCCCATCCCCTTGCTTGTTATTAATATCTGTATTGGCTCATTCCATATAGTTTGCTAAATTCTCTTATAGGCAACCAGGCTTGGCTAATATCCGTAAAGCTATCAAAAGGCTAGAGTACACCTCTTCTAAAACTTATGAACGTAACGCTAAGGCTACTCCCCCAGCTCCTACGACAGCATCGATGGCTCTTAGCGATAGCCTTGGGTACAGCCACATACTCGGTGATACTGACATCTCCCGTTTTGGGACAGGATAATGCCTCAGTGTCACCAGAAATAATGCCCTCCGATGGCTCAGTAGAAGCCGTCGATCAGCTGGCAGTGCCCGTTGGTAGCGGTGAAACTATTACGGATATTCAGGTGCGCTTTGTTGATCATGAGGGCGCTCTGATTAATGCGACGGCGGCAGATCGTGCCTTGATCGCAGATAAGTTTGATTTAGAACCTGGGGATCTCTACGAGCCGGAGCTGGCTCAAATAGGGCTGTCACGGACTGCTAACTTTTCTGTCTCTGGGCAGGCAAACCTGACCCTTGAGCCTACGGCTGAACCTAACGAAGTCGTGATGGCCGTTACTGTAGCCGAACCCAATTCTTTTTTCTTTGACCTGGGCTCAGGTATCCCTCGACCGACTGCACTGCGCGGGCCGGAACGACCGACACCGGTACCAGCGACCTCCAACGACGCTGGAGGTATTTCGATTGGTGCCCGTTTTGGTCTGGCCAATATAGGAAACAATAATCAAACGTTATCGCTAGGTATCGAAGGCGGTGAAAATAACCTAGGTGTGGACCTAGACTTTAGACACTGGCTAGACGATAGTTCAGGATATGGCCTCAATTTTGCTAATAGCCGAGCAAAAGAACCTGAATTTGATAATGGAGAAATTGAAGTTGAAACCCCTAGCGGTGACCAACCGACGGTTCATCGTATTGGTGGCGGAGTTGAATATTTCCGCTCTCTAGCCCCTAATCTGGAAGCGGCCCTGGGGCTGTCGTATCAGCAAGTAACCGTTCGCGAAGATATCTTTTCCAATGATATTGTCCGTCGGGATGAGCTAGGTAACCCCTTTACGGTCAGTGATGATGGTCGAGACGATCTGTTGACGGTCAATTTCTCTGCTGACTTTGATCAGCGGAATAACACCCGCAATCCGTCTAGTGGTTCTAGACTGCTATTTGGTTCGGACCAATCGATTCCCATTGGCGATGCGGATATTCTCTTTAACCGCCTGAGTGCCAACTATACTCAGTACTTACCCTTAAATATTTTTGGGTTTAGTGAAGGACCGCGCACGCTAATCCTAAATGTGCAGGGGGGCACAATTATCGGCGATGCTCCGCCCTACGATGCGTTTAGTTTAGGTGGTTCTAGCTCTGTACGAGGCTATAGCTCGGGTGAACTGGGTACAGGCGAAAGCTTTGTTCAGGCTACGGCTGAATATCGTTTTCCGGCCTTTTCCTTCAATGCATTTGATGATGATGTAGACGTCGGCGGTCTACTATTTTTTGACTATGCTACCGACTTAGGCACAGGGGATGAGGTCATCGGCGAGCCAGCAGAAGCCCGCGATAAGCCCGGTGACGGGTTTGGTTATGGTGTTGGGATGCGAGCCTTAACGCCATTGGGCACCCTGCGGCTCGAGCTGGGCATCAGTGACGAAGGTGACTCCAACGTTATTATTAAAATTGGCGATCGTTTTTAGGGCCCAGGCTTGATAACGACAACATGCTCTCCTTGTGAGCTACTCCAAAAGGAGAGCATGCCACTAGCCCCTCATCGGGCTAGTAAACCCTCAATTGAAGATTGGACCATCTGTTTTGTGATGGTTTCGATCTCATCACTGTCATCTACTGAAAGCTGTCCATCCAATAACAACATGGCTAACCCATGGACTTGTGCCCAAGCTCCCAGCGCCAGACGCCGAGCATCGTCCGGCTTGATTTTTCCTTGGACCTGACCGGCCTGAATAATACTGACCAAAATCTCAAACGTTGCCGTTGAGGTTGCCAGTAAAGCAGAATGATCATGGCAATTATGCAAATCTTGCCCGAACATGACGCGGTAATGGGTGGGATGTTGCATGGCATATCGTATGTAGGCTACTCCAGTCGCCTGGAGTGCCTGTAATGGTTTTCCTTCCAGCGATTTCTTAGCGGCCTGCAGATACTCACCAAACGCCACGAACCCTTCTTCCGCCACAGCCGCTAGGAGCGCCTCTTTGTCTGCAAAGTGACGATAGGGAGCCGTGTGAGAAACGCCTGCTCGCCGAGCCACATCCCGCAATGCGATATCCTGCCCCTCTGATAGAGCCTGTAGGGCCGCGTCCAGCAATGCCCGTCGCAAATCGCTATGGTGATAGGTCGATTTCTTGGTCACGTCGTTGAGGAAGATCTAATGTTGACAGTGTCAATATAGCC
Organism: Leptolyngbya cf. ectocarpi LEGE 11479; assembly: GCF_015207065.1. Classification (GTDB taxonomy): domain Bacteria; phylum Cyanobacteriota; class Cyanobacteriia; order Phormidesmidales; family Phormidesmidaceae; genus Leptothoe; species Leptothoe ectocarpi. The sequence continues at coordinate 23,706 of NZ_JADEXP010000013.1, forward strand.
GACTACCCTTAAGTTGACGATGTAAACATTCGAGCCAATGTAGGTAAGGTTTAGGAGAGTTTGGTCATGGAAAAGCGTTACTCCACTGAAGAAGTACAGCAGATTTTGGTTCAGGCAATGGGACAGCGTCAGCAGGAAGGGTTTTCGCGATCGCAACTAGAAGCCATGGCAGACGACCTCGGCATCTCCTCCGCTGCTCTAATGTGGGCTGAACAAAACTGCCAAGAGTTGTCTCCGCCAGTTCCATCGGCTCCGCTTCGTCCAACCCAGCCCCCCAAGCAGCAGACGCTCCATCAACGACTCAGAACTTATGCTGTGGTCAATGCCTTTTTGCTAGTGTTAAACTTCACGCTTTCCGGCTCCATCACCTGGGCAATCTACCCGCTTTTAGGCTGGGGGCTGAGCTTACTGTTGCCTGTGCAGCACTCGCCCTGCACAAAGCGTGAATGATTGATTCGACAATCATGAGTGTCAGTGTATTAACTTGACGTAAAAAATGATTTAAATGGCTTCGAAAAAAACGATAGTACCCATACCGTCTCATCCATTCTATCAGCCAGAGATTGATGGTCTCAGAGCCATAGCTATCATGGCCGTTATCGTTAACCACTTCAACGCTCAAATTCTACCCAGTGGCTTCTTAGGTGTAGATATCTTTTTTGTGATCTCTGGTTTTGTCGTCACGTCGTCACTGATTAGACAAGATAAGCAAAACTGGAAAAGCTTTCTATTATTTTTTTACTCTAAAAGGATTAAGCGTCTTCTCCCCGCTCTTATCAGCTGCATTATAGTCACAACCCTAGTTGGCTACCTTTTTATATCCCCTTCAGAAATATCATATTCGGCCTCATGGAGCACTGGCATAGCTGCTCTTGCTGGCATTTCAAATTTATATCTTTTAAACCAAGAAACGAATTACTTCGGTCAGGGTGCTGAGTTGAACCTATTTACCCAAACTTGGTCTTTGGGAGTTGAGGAGCAATTTTACATCATTTTTCCAATTCTCCTGATCCTCTGTAGTCTTTTAAGAACAAAAAAAGCGGGTGACTATGCTAGCGCGCTAGTCGTAGTTTTAATTCTCAGTATAATTTCCTTCCTTTATTATTCAGATCTATCCAAAACGAACACATCTGCCGCTTTTTTCTTAATGCCTGCAAGATTCTGGGAGTTGGGGGCTGGATGTTTTATCATTCTCTTTAGAAATAGCTATCAGGCTCCTCAGTCGCGGGAGTATCCCAAAGGAATCATTGCACTATTGAGTATTGCAGTCTTAATAGGAATGCTGTTTGTCAGCAAAGATTTTCAAGCTCACTCTAGAATTATCATTGTTATTTGTACTGCTGTTTTGTTATGGACGTTCGACAAAACGACCAGAAGCATGAGCATGTTGTTCTATAAATGGATCGTACGGATAGGCCTTCTATCCTATTCGCTCTATCTCTGGCACTGGAGTGTTCTCGTTATCAGTCGTTGGACAATTGGCATTACAAAATGGACTATCCCCATTCAAGGCGCACTAATTTTTATTCTTGCTATCCTCTCTTACTCTTGGATTGAAAACCCTTTTCGCCGCTCTCAATGGCCTCGGAAGAAATCAGACGTAATTATATTTGGGATAATTACTTTGCTTGTAACGTCTGCTTTTTTGTTTTATGTCGGCAATAATTTAAAGGGTTATCTCTTTACTGGCAAAGAATCCATAAAAGTTGCTGGCGTATGGAGCCTTTCTGATTCATGGACTCATAAAGATAAAATTGTTTGGACGGCAGAGAAATGCACCTTACAGAATGATGAAGATATTGGTAAAAGAATAAGCTTTTCTGACTGCAGCTTCGGAGACTGGCAATCGGCAACAACACGATATCTAGCTATCGGAGATTCCTCTAGTGCTGCAGAAATTGCTATGCTGAAATCGCTACATGATGACGATGTCAATAGCTCTGTGACTATAACGTCCTCTTGGGGAGCATCTCCCGTTCGAGGCATTCTAAATACATCATCTTGGAGTGGGACAAATACCTACTACTGGGAGGATGTGATTCCAGAGCTTTTGACCCATCTAAGAGATGGTGATGTTCTTCTTATAATAGACAATGTCAATAATTATTCTCCAGTCAAACAAACTGAGAAATCTCGGAATAAAATCCTCACTCTGATTGAACGTTTAGAGCAGTTTACGCAAGATTTAGATCAAAAAGGAATTGGAATAATATTCCAAACTGGTACACCTTTTATCAAAGACGCGAACTGTACACCACTCTCCTCAGCACAGTGGTTTAACCTTACCTGCAATTACTTATCAAAAAGTGCTTCCCTCAGTAGAAGAGCACCCCTTCATAATGCTTTATTAGATCTCCAAGAGCGTTATCAAAACTTTTATGTACTGGATATATTTCATGATTTATGCCCTGGCTCTGTTTGTAAATATACGACCGATGATGGAGTCTACTTATTTAGGGACAAATATGCACATCCCAGTGTAGAAGGTTCAAAGCTAGCGTCCGAGTCACTGCTCCAAGCAGTACATGAGCTAAAAGGTAGGCTATAGAATAATCTCAGAAGTTATGGATTTTGACCCAGTACGAAACGAGTATTCTCGTCTTGCGCCCTTCTATGACCGTCGTTGGTCGTCTTATATCGATTCAACTATCCAAGCAACAATTAGCCGACTAACCATAAATCCCCATGAGCACGTTCTTGATCTTGGCTGTGGTACAGGAACCCTGATTCAGCAATTAATGCATCTCACACCAACAGCAATTTTTTATGGCCTAGATACTTCTGTTGAAATGCTTAATGTCGCCAAACAGAAGTTGCCAAATTCAGTGGAGTTATGGCTGGGGAGTGCCGATGAGCTGCCATTCCCTGATGAAAGTTTTGATGTTGTTGTTTCAACCAATGCGTTCCACTACCTGCGTAATCCTTCCCAGGTGATACAGGAAGTAAAAAGAGTTCTCACGCCGGAAGGTCGTCTAGTGATCACCGACTGGTGCCATGATTATTGGACCTGTCGTATCTGTGATTTCTTTCTGCGTTTATTTAATCGGGCTCACTTTCGTACTTACGGGGCTAGTGAATGTCAGATGATACTTCAAGAGGAAGGATTGCAAGAAGTCTTCATTGAAAAGTACAAGATTGATTGGCATTGGGGCATGATGACAGCACAGGCTGTGAATTGCCAAAAAATAGTCTAATCGTAGGGTAAGCGTCTCCTGAGCGGAGTCGAAGGGGATGCTGGGTGTAAACGTTGGCTGAGCGGAGTCGAAGCCAACGTTTTTCGTGGGACGGTTACAGTAGTAAGTAATTCCCATTAGCGATCAGACATTAGCGATCAGATATTGAGCCTTCCTTTTCTCAATCCATAAAAAGCTCAGGCTCAAAGTTCCCAACATTGAGGGGTTGGAGGCAAAATACTAAAAAGTTAGCGGAATGGGCATTAAAGAATGTGTGTTTAAAGAGCAGGAGGCCCTGCTATAGGACTTTCTGATCTTTGTCACGTTTTATTCGCTATATCGATGGACATACTAGGATGACAGCAGCTTATGACCAGCAGGGTCTACAGGAAAAACGTCAGCGGTATCAGTATAACTATACGCACATTCCTCCCGTGGCGATGGCAGACACTCTTTCAGAGGAGGAGATTTTTTCATCGCCATGGCGGCTGATGGTAGCCAAGGTCGGGTTTGAACTGTTAGTCAACACCATTATTGTCAATCGGGGCGACTGCGGGAAAACGGGGGCAGCCGATGATGTCAAAGCCTTTCTGGTGGAGACGTTTAAGGAAACACTAGCAGACTATGGCGGATTTTCGCGCGCTAAGATCCTCTGGCAAGGGGCAAAGTTTATGCCCAGAATTCTGTTGGGCAAGTTATCTACGGATGCAGAAGAGCTAGAAGCTCTGATTAGGGATATTCTTAGCAGCGTCAATCGGGAGTTTCTTCGAGACTTTGCGGCCAATGTGCAACAGAAATTAAAGCTTGATTCACCTAAAGGAAAGGGAGACGATATCGATGATTTTAAGGCCCTCTTTCAAACAATTGCCCTGCCAGCCATCGCCTATACCTACGAAAAAGATGAGGTCTTTGCCTCAATGCGGGTGGCAGGCCCAAATCCGGTGATGCTGCAGCGGCTAACAAAGCCTCAGGCGAATTTTCCAGTTACAGAGGCTCACTATCAAGGGAGCATGGGCACAGCTGACTCCTTGGCAGCTGCCTATGCAGGGGGTCGTTTATATATTGCTGATTATGGGATTCTGGATGGGGCTATCAATGGTTCATTTCCGGGCGATCGCAAGTATCTCTATGCTCCCCTGGCGTTATTTGCGGTGCCCCAGGCAGGCGAGGGAGATCGGCGGCTACGTCCGGTGGCGATCCAGTGTGGGCAGAACCCTGACGAATTTTCCATCCTGACACCCCAATCCAATCCCTATGCCTGGCTTTGTGCTAAGACTGCTGTGCAGGTGGCCGATGCTAACTTTCATGAGGCCGTTACCCATCTGGCCCGGACTCATTTGTTTGTGGGGCCGTTTGCGATCGCAACCCACCGTCAACTTCCCAACAGCCATCCTGTTAGCCTGCTGCTGCGCCCCCACTTTCAAGGCATGCTGGCCATCAATAACGAAGCCCAGGTCAAACTGATTGCTGCTGGTGGAGGCGTCAACAAAATTCTCTCAGCCACCATTGACTCTGCTCGGGTCCTAGCCGTGACTGGGTTGCAAACCTATGGTTTCAATTCCGCCATGCTGCCTCAACAGCTCAAACAACGTGGTGTAGATGATATCGACCGCTTGCCTGTCTATCCCTACCGTGACGACAGCATTTTAATTTGGGATGCTATCCACAGCTGGGTAGAAAACTATCTTCAGATTTACTATGCTGATGACGCCACTGTGCAACAGGACACGCTCCTACAGACATGGGCCAAAGAATTAGTCGCCCACAATGGCGGTCGTGTCATTGATTTTGGCGAAGCTGACGGCCAGATTCGCACCCTTGCCTACCTGGTTGAAGCCATCACCCTGATCATTTTTACCGCCAGCGCTCAACATGCCGCCGTCAACTTTCCCCAAAAAGATGTCATGAGCTTCGCACCAGCCATGCCGACGGCAGGTTATACCGAGCTAACAGATCTAGGGAGTCACACTACCGAAGCAGACTATTTTAAGTTGTTACCTCCTCTAAGCCAGTCTCAAGAACAGCTAAAACTGCTCTATCTGCTGGGCTCAGCTCATTTCACCGAATTAGGACAGTACGATAAAGACCATTTTCAGGACAGTAAAGTAGCAGATCCCTTGAAAAAATTTAAAACTCGCTTGGAAGAAATCACCGATATCATTTACGAGCGGAATCGAGATCGGCCCCCCTATGAATACCTCTTACCTAAAAACATTCCCCAAAGTATCAATATCTAGATAGCACGTCCAAATCTCCCCATAACATCATCATCATGGACATCACTACATTCACACAGAAAGTGCTCAAGGCCCACGACAGCCAAGTCAAACTCTCTCGGCGGCTGGCCAAAGTTGGCTACGACAGCACTTTGGGTAAATTACTACGTTTAAAACCCTATTACAGTGAGGGGTTCACCATATTAAAAGCATGGCGAGATTTTCTCTATATTCGCAAAGAACAAATTGGCAACACATTTTTTGCCGTTGATCACGCCATCATGCATGCCGACCATGCTCAGGTTAAAAAGCTCATGCAGATTGAGCCCCAGGTGCGTGGTAATGATTTAGGCATTATTAGAATCCTGGCCCCCGGCTACATGCTCAATAATCCCCTGAGTTTAGGGATGAATGGCAAGGATCACACCGGCATACGCGCTATCTTTCAACAGGCACTACCCGATCCATTTACCGAGGCAGATGGCTTAGGAGATTATGTTGATAAGTTCTTATCAACCGCAGCCAAACAAGGAAACCTGCACATCGGTGACGATCTCCCCCGTTTTATGGTGAAGATCTTGCACCATTTGGTATTTCAGATTTCTCTGTCTGAGGATGAAGTCACGGCCTCACGCGGTTATATCAAAGGGTTGCCCCTGGCTACCTTACCCACGTTCATCAGTCGCTATCTGCTAGCCTTCAAAACTGGACCGATTATTAAACATCGCCAACACCTAATTCAGCGCTATAAGACCGCTTCTAACTGGGCTGCCTATGTTGAAACCGGAAAACAGTATGGCCTCAGTCCAGACCAGGTTGCCAATGGCCTATTCGATATGATCCACATTGCTGGTACTGCCGGGACTAGTGCGCTCATGGGGTCTGTTATCGGTGTTTTATGCCTGAATGACGACCTAAAGGTCGATGTGGTCAACGAAATCAATACGGTCTGGCCAGATACCGCATCGCTTACGGGTGACAGTCTCCGACAGGCTACGCTTCTCCATAAAGTGATTTTAGAAACGGCTCGTATGTATCCTCCCGTACGCTTCGTCAGTCAGCTAGCAACAGAATCTGGTGAAGTTGAAATCGGGAGTCAAAAATGCCCATTCCAGAAGGGTACACGATTACTGGGCTCAATCTTTACGGCTAACCGTGACGGCAATCGCTACGACAAACCAGATGAGTTTTCAGTTCAACGAGATTTCTCTGATCTTTTGTCGTGGAATGGTGATGCCCATGAACGAGTCTGTCCAGGGAAATCTCTATCGATTGAACTGATTAAGGTTTTTTGTATGTATCTCTTCAAGCAGTACCAATGGCAACAGTTTACAGAGGTGAAATGGGATTTTGAAAATGTTACGGCAGTAACCCCAAATGAGCTAGAACTTCAAGGGTTTGCAGCTAAAGCTTAACAATCCATCAGCCCCTGCTCGGCCTTTCTCTTTCTCGTTTTCTCTTTTTCACATTCATTTCGCACATTACATAGGATAAACCACCATGACTGGCTCCGTCGTATCCCAAAAGTTTGAGAACATTGCAACTTGGATGACATCTACTCAGCCTACCAATCTCCCCAGTGTCTTAAAAGGTGTCTTTTTTATGGATGGTAATCCTTTGCCGGATGACTGTATTAATATGTACAACCAGGAGTGGGATGAGGCTACGAACTGTCTCACCCTACCGGTAACAGAACCGACTCAATGGACATTCCACCGCAACATTTTGGGATGGATCCTCTTATGGGCGGCTCAGCTGTCGGGCTTCCGATACAAAATCCAGTTTGAGGACGATAGTTTGCAAATGGCCCAAGTCACACCTATCACCTTTGGTATCCCGGTGCCCAGATGGATTCTTAGCGCCACCATGTGCCAGGATGACAGCGCTAAGAATGGCGATATTTGGCAACGCAAAAATGTCTGGTTTGGTGGGTTACCCCGAGTAGGCGAATATGTTCTACGCCGAATTGTTGATGAGAACGGTCAGTATACTCCTGCATTTCAAGACATGCTCAGCAAAGTTCATCCCGATTGCTTAGTGATTGAATAAATATCATCACCCAATAATCCTGTGGGGACAGGCACCCACAGGATTATTGCTCAGGTAACTTATCCTGAGGAGCAGCAACGCCCCCTTAGATATCCAAATCTGCCATATTCAGCTTGGGACCATAGGTCTCAATAAACTCACGGCGAGGAGCCACACGGTCCCCCATCAGTACGGTAAAGATCCGCTCTGCTTCGGCGGCATCCTCAATCTCCACTTTTTTCAGCGTACGACTTTCAGGGTTCATGGTGGTATCCCATAGCTGGACGGGCATCATCTCACCCAAACCCTTAAACCGTTGTACATTATATTTTGCGTTTTCAGGTAGGGCACTAATACCGCGCTGCAGCTCCTGCTCGCTGTAGCAGTAGGTATGTCGGCGACCTCGCTCTAGCTTATACAGCGGCGGACAGGCAATATACACAAACCCTTGATCAATCAGGGCCCGCTGATAGCGATAGAAGAATGTCAGCAGCAGAGTACGAATATGCGCCCCATCCACGTCTGCATCTGTCATTAGACAAATGCGATGGTAGCGCAGCTGCGCCGGGTCAAAATCTTCACCTTTGATCCCTAGCCCCAATGCGGTAATCAGCGACTGGACTTCATTGTTTTTATAAATCTTGGCGTCGTCTGTTTTCTCAATGTTGAGAATCTTGCCTCGCAATGGCAAAATCGCCTGGAAGCGTCGGTCGCGGCCCTGCTTGGCACTACCTCCAGCAGAGTCCCCCTCAACAATAAAGATTTCTGACTCAGCTGGGTCGCGGGAGCTACAGTCGGCCAGCTTACCCGGCAGCGTGGAGGACTCTAGCACCGACTTACGTCGCACTAGATCGCGGGCACGGCGGGCAGCCTCTGCCGCATTAAAGGATTGGATGGCCTTCTCTAAAATAGAGTCCACCACACTGGGATTAAAGTCTAAATACTCGCTTAGGGTCTCGCCGATCAGTGAGTCAACAATCCCGCGCACCTCGGTATTACCTAGCTTGGTTTTAGTCTGTCCTTCAAATTCGGGCTCTGGCACCTTGACAGAAATAACCGCTGTCAGACCTTCTCGAATATTTTCACCGGCCAGGTTGGATTCATTGTCTTTGCGCTTATTACGCTTGCGGGCGAAGTTATTCATGGTGCGGGTAAGTACCGCTTTAAGACCTTCTAGGTGGGTACCGCCGTCAATGGTGCGAATATTGTTGGCAAAGCCCATCAGGTTATCAGAGTAGGCATCCACACACCACTGTAGGGAAGCTTCTACCTGGACTCCATTTTTTTCGCCAGTCACATAAATAATGTCAGGGTGAATCGGCTGCTTGTCTTTATTAATGTATTCAACGTACTCACGGATACCGCCTTCGTAAAAATAGCGGTTAACCTTGGGTTCATCGGACTTTAGCAGCTCTAAGCGATGGTCGGTGAAGATGATATCTACACCCGCATTGAGGTAGGCCAGCTCTCGCAAGCGTCCCGCCAATGTGGTGTAGTCAAATTCAACAGTCTCAGTAAAGATTAGACCGTCGGGCTTAAAGCTAACGGACGTGCCTGTACGGCTACCGGCACCGTTTTTAATGCGCAGTTCGCCCTGGGCTTCACCCCGCTCGTAGCGCTGTACATGTTCTTTTTTATTGCGCCATACGGTAACCTCGACCCATTCGGACAGGGCGTTAACTACCGAGACACCCACACCGTGGAGTCCGCCGGACACCTTATAGCCACCGCCGCCAAACTTACCCCCGGCGTGGAGCACGGTCATGACCGTCTCTAGGGCAGACTTTCCCGTGCGAGAATGGACATCAGTAGGAATCCCACGGCCATCGTCGGTAACCGTGACGGAGCCATCGGCATTGAGGTCAATGGTAATCGTGCTGCAGTGACCCGCCAGAGCTTCGTCAACGGAGTTGTCAACAACCTCGTAAACTAGGTGATGCAAACCACGTGGCCCGGTGGTGCCAATGTACATACCTGGCCGCTTGCGCACAGGCTCCAGGCCTTCGAGCACCTGAATCTGATCAGCACCGTAGTCGGTTGTCATGCTTTCCTATCTCCTAAGACGGTCGTAAAGCCGCAGTAGCGTTAGAAATGAAATTGTGCCCCCGGATTCTAGCACAAAGGGGTTAAAAGCGATTCTGAATGGCTTTGAGCATGTGTATTTATTAGGGATGGATCAAAAAAATTTACACACAATATCAATAGGTCTTTTTCGTTGAGTACAAGTAAACCTGGGTTTAGTTCCTATGTACCATTCCTCATTATAGTCGTTGGACCGACTGCTGCGGGGAAGTCTGGTTTAGCGGTGGAGCTGGCTCAGCGGGTACAGGGGGTGATTTTGGGGGCAGATTCGCGGCAGGTGTATCGCGAATTTGATATTGGTACGGCGAAACCGTCCTGGGCAGAGCGGCAGTTGGTACCTCACTATCTCATTGATATATGTGAGCCCACTGAGACGCTAACGGTGGCTGATTATCAAGAAAAGGCACAGGAACTCATTCTGCAAATACATCAGCGCCAAAATCAGGTGCCTTTATTGGTGGGGGGGACCGGGCTGTATGTAAATGCGATCGCAAAAGGCCTAATCATTCCCCGAGTTGCCCCCCAACCACCCCTGCGTCAGCAGCTCACGAATCTGGGGCAGCCCCAGTGTTATGCCTTTCTACAGCAGGTCGATCCTAACGCCAGCCAACGGATTCACCCCAATGACACCGTCCGCACCCTGCGTGCCCTGGAGGTCTACTATGCCACGGGCAAATCAATTTCATCACAGCAGGGCAAGAACCCACCGGACTATCCCTTGATCTATATCGGCTTAGACTGTGGTGAAAACCTGCGATCGCGAATCGCTCAACGCACCCATTCCATGGTGAACGCTGGCTTTGTGGAGGAGGTGGAACGGTTGATCAATCGTTACGGGGCGGATTTACCGTTGCTGAATACCCTGGGATATGCGGAGGTGAAGGACTATCTGGCCGGGGACAGAACCCTGACGGAGGCGATTGCTTTGACGATTCGGCATACGCAACAGTTTGCCAAGCGCCAGAGAACCTGGTTTCGAAAGGAAACGGCAATTAAGTGGTTTGACTCTAACGAGCCTAAATTAATTGAAAAGGTTTGGGATTATGTTGAGCGTCTCAACCCGTGACTTTTGCCAACCACCCAATGCCGCCGAAAATACCTCGACAAGCTTGACTCCTCCAATGTCAAACAAATCGGTCGTCCGTGGGGACAGGTCCTGGGATTCTTAGTCCGTTGCCAATCATCTAATAATGTCTGCATGGTCTCCATGGTCAGCGGTGTCCCATTCCGAATCGCAGTGCGACAGGCCGTGGCCACCATGGCCGCATCCACATCCCCACCCAGGCTGAGTTCTAACAAAGCGTCGGCACTGTCATCTCGCTTAGCCAGAGCCGCCGGCACATTCCGCACGACCCAAAGATTCTCACCAAACAAATCCACATCCAGACCCAGCCGACGTAATTGCTCCACCTGACGCGCACTGAGCTGACTCAAAATAATGGCGGGTTCTACGGGCACTGTTTGCCAGTGAGCTTTAATCTGTTCATAGATAACCCGCTCATGGGCAATGTGCTGTTCCACTAGGCATACGCCACCGCTGTGTTCTGCCACAATATAGGTGTCTTGCACTTGAGCAACGGCCTTTAGCTGACTGGGCAACTCTTGCTGGCCAGCATAGCTAGCAGAGACTTCAGCGGTTTTGAAAAGTTGTTTTGTCCGCTGGCTGCTGGCTGCCAGGTTAGATAACCGCAATGCTTTTTCAACAGCGATCGCAATCCGATCGCACCAGCCTTCTGTATCCTGCAAATAAATCTCAGACTTGGCCGGATTACGGTTCCAGTCCACCTGAGCCGCAGGCACCCGCAAATGCAAAAAACAGACCGGGTAGCGATCTCGCGGCAGCGTGCGTCGGAAATTATAGATTAACGACTGTTCTAACACAGGCGCAGTGACGGCCCGCCCGTTGATTGCTACCCGGATCCAGTCAGGCCGCCGCCGATGACAGCGATCGGGCAGCCCCACTAACAAATCCAGCTGGCCCTGGGGACACCCCAAATCCGCCGCATCCAGACTGACCTGTTCTAAATCATGGACAGCAACATCGCGCAAAATCTGGGGCATAACCGTTTTGGCTGTAGAGCCAGGCCACAGAGTAAACCAGTCGCGGTCAGTGTGCCCCACCTGCCAGGTTACCTGGGGATGACACAGGGCTAGCTGCTGCACAGTCTGCTGCACCTGACGCAGCTGCTGGGCAACCGAGGGTAGCACCTGGCGGCGATTGGGCAAGCGGTCAAACAGATTGTCGGCCATGACTACGGTGCCGGGTGCGATCGCAACTTCCTCAATGGCCGTCACTGTCCCTTCCGCCCCATAGGTCACCCGCCAGCCCACATCCGTTGCTACCCGACTACGGATCTCCAGATCTGACAGCTGCGCCAGACTATGAAGGGCCTCCCCCCGGAACCCCAAACTTTGAATTTGACTCAGATCATCGCAGGTGCGTATTTTGCTCGTACTGTGGGCCGTCGCCGCCTGTTCTAGATCGACACGGCCCATGCCAGAGCCGTTATCCGTGACTCGTACCCGCCACAGCTCTGGCCATAGGTGAATAGAAATCCGTGTCGCTTTTGCATCTAATGCATTTTCCGCCAGCTCTCGCACCACCGCCGCCAGGGAATCAATCACTTCTCCAGCCGCAATCAGACTAATGACATCCTGGGATAGCCGTTGGATGGGGGATACGGTATCGATAGTCAGTGCTCCTGAGAACTCAATGCTTGTCTAACGCTATCGCGAAAGATGAATTTTATGGAGAATAGGCAGGAGGTGAGTTCCGGGTGTACCATGGCGGCACCTCAGCCAGTTGCCACCGCCCATGTCGGAACCAGTGTCGGAGCTAATGTCGGAAACCTACAGGCCCGCTGCCATTGCCAAAATCCAGGATCAAAAGGCTCAGATGCGTCGGTCATTACTCAAGGCCCGGCAGGCAATGCCCCCCCAGGTATGGCAGCAAAAGTGCGATCGCATCTGCACCCACCTTACCCAATGGCCCACATTCCAATCAGCGCGAACAATCTTGGCCTACTGCAGCTTTCGCAATGAACCCCACCTGGGCAGTTTGTTGGCTCAACAGCGTTCCTGGGGATTACCCCGCTGTGAGGATAAGGACCTCATCTGGCATCGCTGGTTTCCCAGCTGCAGCTGGCCCCTGCGTCCTGGTACCTATGGTATTACCGAACCGGATCCCACCTCCCCACTGATAGACCCCCACAAAGTGGATTTAATTTTAGTCCCAGCTGTTGCCTGTGATGTGCGAGGCTATCGTCTGGGCTACGGCGGCGGCTTTTACGACCGCATGTTAAGTCAGGCTAGCTGGCACGGGAAACCGACCATTGGCATTGTATTTGAGTTTGCCCGCTTACCCCAGATTCCTAAAAATAGCTGGGACCGTCCGCTAAGCGGTATCTGTACCGAAAGCGGATTGTTTTTAGCAAGCTAGTCCTTGGGATACGGTGTTGCCAAACCTCAGAAATTTCCATCCCCGGAAAAAACATAATACAACACACCTGATTCAACACTTTTTCTCTAAAAAGTCTTCTAGCTAACAGACTGATGACATAACAATGTGGTTCAGTAGAAGACTGAAGGCAGTTAGTTAGATTGACTCGTAAACTGCGTTTATTCTACAGGAAAATAAAAACTGTTATTTCAGTTCTTTAATACCTTGGAAATCCTTGCTCTAAATGTAGTCTAAGCTACCCTCTTGCAAGGATCTGACAAACTTTTTTCTTTCAGCATTTTTGTTGCAGTTCTTGTGATTTTGTCTGTTACTGTAAAGTTTGTTATCCCCCGGTTACTAGTTTTCTTGGAACAACAATGTCAAATACCACCCCAGCTGTTCAAGCGTTTATTTCAGCCTATGACAGTGAGCCTTTGGCGTATCAAAATTTAGATAATTCCATTGAGGCTGTTTGTTGTGGAAAGTCTTTCAGGAATGTGATTCTTGCGTTGGTTAATGGTCCCGCCTTTTCTGAAGAACTAGGCCAAGAGTTTGCAGCAGCAGATGCGATCGCAGGTCTTTCAGCTTGTCGCAGTCTACGTAGCTGTCTCAACTTCTCCACGAGCAGATTTTTTGGACTACTGGCTGAGGTGATTACTGCATTTGATCAAGCTGCAGGGACGGAATGGACTACATTTGCCGCGCGGGTTCATCAGTCTAACCTAGGTGCTAGTAAGCTTTTAGAGCGGCTTTTGCGTAGCGCTGACAGCAGTTTTTATCAAGAGTTAGCCGATCGCCTGGTGGACGAAAATCCCCACGCCATCTATCCCACCTCTAGCTACAGGGAAAGTCAGGCCCATGTGGTGAGCACCGATGACGATCAGATCATCGAAGCTGTGATGACATCACGAACGTTCACCTCGATTCGGGTAGTCGAAAACTCCTTGGATCCTCAGCAGACTGTCCTACGAGATATGTACATTGCCCACGGGCGCTGTGTTTGCTTAGTTGATCAGAATGTCGAAACCTTTTACGGCGAGCAAATCGAGACCTATTTCAAACACCACGGCATCCACCTGGAGAAACTGGTATACCGTGCTATGGAAGTGGATAAAGGCATTCACACCGTAGAACGCATGCTCGGTGACTTTAAGGCAGTTGGCGTCTGTCGTAACGAACCTGTCCTAATCGTTGGTGGAGGCGTGCTGACAGATACGGGTGGCCTAGCCTGCGCGCTCTATCACCGCAATACCCCATATGTCATGCTCTCCACATCTATTGTGGCCGGCATTGACGCTGGGCCATCTCCCCGTACCTGTTGCGATGGCTTTGGCTACAAAAATCTCTTTGGTGCCTACCATGCCCCTGTACTCTCCCTCACGGATCGATCCTTCTTCAAAACACTGCGAGAAGGCTGGCTGCGTCACGGCATTGCCGAGATTATTAAAATGGCCACGGTCAAAAACATCGAGCTATTTGAGTACCTAGAACAGGCGGGGCCACAGCTGATTGAAACTCGTTTTGGCACCTTAGACTGTGAACCCGGTGCTGACATCAGCGTTCTTTCCCAGAAAATTCTGGGTGCTGCCCTGAGAAGCTATGTCGAAGCTGAATACGACAATCTCTATGAAACCCATCAGTGTCGGCCCCATGCCTATGGGCATACCTGGTCTCCTGGATTTGAAATCGAGGCTGGTCTACTACACGGTCATGCCGTAGCGATTGGGATGGGTTTTGGTGCCTATCTTAGCTACCGTGATAGCTGGATCACCTCTGAAGAATTCCATCGCATTCTTCGGCTGATCAGCTCCTTTGGTCTCAGCCTTTGGAATGATGTGCTACTAAATCAAGAGACCCTCTGGGCCTCCCAGGAAAAGATTGTTCAGAAACGCGGTGGTAACCTGGTAGCCCCCTTACCTAAGGGTACGATTGGCAATTGTGGCTACCTCAACACCTTGCCCCAGGATGAACTATACGCAGCCATTGACGCCTACCGCCAAATCTGTGCCGATTATCCCCGTCAGGGTCTCGGTGTAGATCCACTCTGCAGCGATGTTGGCCTAGAAGATCCATCCACAGTTGGTCACAGCCTGATGGAGACGGTCAAAACCCATGCTATAGAAACAGTAGAGGTTCTCTCCCCTGTGTAAACCAGAAACAACAGAAACACAACAATAGGTCGGGGCACACCATAGTATGCCCCGACCGCAACCAGATTAATCCCAACGCTTTGCGATCGCTATGGCCCATGAATCTTTCGATATTGTTATCCCCCTTTTTCGTACTCGCTGGAATACTCGAGCAGTCCTAGAAGGATTGAGCGTTCATTACCAGCCCCGGTCTATTCACATC
The DNA here is from genome assembly GCF_015207065.1 of Leptolyngbya cf. ectocarpi LEGE 11479. GTDB lineage: Bacteria > Cyanobacteriota > Cyanobacteriia > Phormidesmidales > Phormidesmidaceae > Leptothoe > Leptothoe ectocarpi. Next base: position 38,996 of record NZ_JADEXP010000013.1, read on the forward strand.
ATTACACTGCCGGATGAAGCCGCATCCTTACAGGCAATAGCCCAAACGTGGCAAACCGTACCACTACACATCCACAACGAAGAACTATTTTTCCAAGGGCTTACCAAAACATCTATCTGCGCAGAACTCAACCTGGGTAAATCCCTTTACAATCCCGGCTGGTTCTATCAACAACTCCTCAAACTAGGCGCATTTGAAGGCATCGCTAATTTAAGCGAATGGTACCTAGTTTGGGATAGTGACTTGCTACCTGCAGAAACCTGGCCAGTGTGTCGCACTCAGGGAGAAACCCTAGAACATGTTTTTGCCCTACTACAGCACAATGCCTACGGCAATCCCAAGATTGTGGGTAAGTGGGCCACCTGGATTCAATCAGTGTTAGGAATAACCCCACTGACAGATGAGACTGGAACATTTATTCCCCACCACATGTGGTTCAAACAAGAACACCTCAAATCTTTTGCACAACAGATCGCCACCTATTACACATCGACAGATCATTGGCTACTATTGATGATGCGCTCCGCCAACGATTTTGGCACCTTTAGCGAGTACTGGGCCTATGTTTCATGGGTCGCCAGCAAAGCCCCTACGGATATTTCATTTTATCCCTATGCCAAGTACGGAGAGACCACCGAACGCTTCTTTGATGACGGTACGGGACTATTCTCCACAGCTCTTAGAAAGACCCTGGCTGTCAACTCTGTTGGCCCTGATGATGGATTTTCTCCGTCCTATCAGGAGGTGATTGCATTTATCCAGACTGAGTATGGTGCAGACGCATTACCCTCATCCCTCGCCTTTGAAAGCAGCCCTCGCCATTTGAAAAAGAATAGCGAAAACATGCACATCGAAGAACAACGTTCGCGCTGGAACCCTCGTATGGCAGGGGAGCCCGCAGTGGTTTGAGTGTGGGGTTTGAGTGGGGCTTGAGTCAAGGCGTGCAGGGTGATTCACCTTACACTAAACTAGCCGCCGCGTCTTTAACCACATCCAATAGCTCCAGTGACAGCTGTAAGCCATTGAGTTCGGTATCTCCTGCCTTTGGTTTCGGTTGAGGACCGTGGTAGTCGCTTCCGCCCGTCATCAATAGGCCATACTGTTCACAGAGTTCTGCCAAAACACGTTCTTCGCTAATGCTGTGCTGAGGATGATACACTTCCACACCCATCAGCCCCGCCTGGACCAGCTCAGGCAGGACCTCCTCCACAATGCCACCGCGAAATAAGTAAGGGTGAGCCCACACCGGGACCGCCCCACAGCTTTTTAGCAGAGCAATCCCTTCTGCCGCTGTAAATTTTTCATAGGGTACATAGGCTGGGCCGTGGTCACCAATAAACCGCTGAAACGCTTCTTGTTGAGAGGTGACATAGCCAGCGGCTAGCATGGCCCTGGCCACATGGGGACGACCGGGCGCTATATTACCGGGCATCGACGGCAGGTCAATGGGATAGCCTAGCTCACTGAGCTTATCCACCATTTTTTGCGCCCGGCGATGACGTCCTTCAATGCGTTCCTCTAAAGGATCTCGTAATTTTTGTGGATCTGGATAGAATCCCAGAATATGCATGGAGCGACCGTTATATGTCGTACTCAGTTCAATGCCAGGGACAATCTCTAATCCGTGAGGTTGAGCTGCATTACGGGCTTCATCCCAGCCTGCAATGGTGTCGTGGTCGGTAATGGCTAGCGCCTTTACGCCTTTGGCTACAGCGCGCTCGACTAGCTGCTGTGGGGTGAGGGTGCCGTCGGAGAAGGTGGTGTGGCAGTGGAGTTCGAGCATGGGG
>NZ_JADEXP010000497.1 GCF_015207065.1 Leptolyngbya cf. ectocarpi LEGE 11479
TTCTCACGGTCTTCTTCAATACCGGTAGAGATAGGCAGCGCCAGAGTGTCAAAAAACAGCTCGTGGGGCGGCAGACCATATTCCAGAGCATCGCGATAGGCGCGCTGAGCAATTTGGAATTTTTTCTCGGCGGTGCGGGCCATGCCGTCTTCGTCAATGCAGCCAATGACAACACCAGCCCCGTAGGTTTTTGCCAGCTCTAAGACTTTGAAAAATCTCTCATCACCGTCTTCGTAGTTAGTGGAGTTGAGAATACATTTACCCCCAGCCACTTTGAGGCCAGCTTCCATTTTGGTCCACTCGGTGGAGTCGAGCATCAGGGGCAGGGTGACGTTGGTAACCAGACGAGAGACAATTTCGTGCATGTCGGCTTCGCCGTTACGGCCAACGTAGTCGACGTTGACATCAAGGATGTGGGCACCTTCTTTGACCTGTTTTTTTGCGATCGCAATCAACCCATCCCAATCATCCTCATTCAGCAGCTCCCGCACCTTACGCGAACCACTCGCATTCAACCGCTCCCCCACAATCAAGAACGAATTATCCTGGTCATAGGGCTGTGCCCCATAGATCGAAGCCGCTGCTGGCGGATAGTTCAAAGCAGGACGAGGCCCCTTTCCCCCTTTCTCCCCTTCCCCCTGACACAGCCTAACCTGCCGCTGCTTCGGAGCCAGCTCCTGGGAAATCTGCGCCAGCGCCGCAATATGATCGGGTCGGGTACCACAGCAGCCGCCGATCACCTGCACCCCCAAATCCTCCACAAACCGGTGCAGCGCCATACGCAGCTCCATCGGCGTCAGCTTATAGTGCGCGTGACCGCCAATATTCTCCGGTAGTCCTGCATTGGGCACACAGGACACCACAAAGGGGGATGTTTCCGACAGATATTTCACATGCTCTGTCATCAGGTCTGGTCCGGTCGCACAGTTCAGCCCCAAAATATCAATGGGATAGGGCTCCAGAATGCTCACCACCGCCGTAATATCCGAACCCACCAGCATCGTGCCAGTGGTCTCCATCGTGACCGACACCATCAGCGGCAGACGAGTCCCCTTTTTCTCAAACACCGCCTCAATCGCATTGAGCGCTGCCTTGATTTGCAGCACATCCTGACAGGTTTCGACAATAAACAGATCGACACCACCGTCATACAGTCCCTCCGCCTGGACCGTAAAGGCAGCCAGCAGCTCATCATAGGTAATGTGTCCGAGGGTGGGCAGCTTGGTCCCTGGCCCCATGGAACCCGCCACAAAACGCGGCTTGTCCGGGGTAGAAAATTCAGCCGTGCAGCATTTGGCCAGTTCTGCCGCCACCTTGTTCATCTCATAGGTTTGGTCCTGAAGACCGTACTCTGCCAGGACAAACGTGCTGCCCCCAAAGGTATCGGTTTCAATCACATCGGCACCCGCCGAAAAGAAATCTCGATGCACCTTAGCCACCGCCTCAGGCTTGGTCATCACCAAATACTCATTACAGCCCTCATACTCCAAGCCGCCAAAATCATCAGCGGTCAGTTCCTGGACCTGCAAATTGGTCCCCATCGCCCCATCAAAAACAATCACGGGTCGTTCGGGACTATGCAGACGTTCGAGGAAAAGACTGTTCATAGTAATTAAAGCGATTTAACAAAGCAGAAACTATATGTTTATTATTATCAACCCTATTGACAAATGAATTAGCAGGATTCACGCTGCCTTATTCACGCCATCGATTGATTTGTGATTGATTCGCTAAGATTGGGTTGCTAAAGCCAGAAAAGCCCGGACGGTCTCACGGCATGACCTTATCTATCGACAGCCAGCACACAGGACTCAGCCCTAATACTCTGCGTGGGGTGCATCACATTGCCCTGAATGTTAAAAACATGGACGCATCCCGCCATTTTTACGGCGATGTCCTGGGTTTGCACGAACTCACGGGAGATGAAGTGCCTGAAACACTAGTGGCATTAGTCGCCCAGGGCAAAGTTGCCAACTTTAGACTCCCTGATAGCACCATTCTGGACCTGTTTGGCGAACCTGATCTAGAGCCCCCCAATCCGGACCCAGCTCAGCAGTTTACACGGGCCAATCATCTCGCCTTTGATATCGCCCCGTCTCTGTTTGATCAGGCGGTAGACGTGCTCAAACAAAACCAGATCCCTATCGATCATGGCCCCGTCAGCAGACCCACCGGACGCGGTATTTACTTCTACGATCCGGATGGCTTTTTGGTAGAAATTCGCTGCGATCCTGAGTAGATCAGCAGCTGGCTTGAAAATGAAATATTCGTAGATCGAGTTTCGACTCCGCTCAACTCTCGAAGCTGCTCGACTCCGCTCAACTCTCGAAGCTAGAAGGTTGAGCGAAGTCGAAACCAGATCGATCGGGGACATTGTTTAGCCACAGTTCCCTAACTGGCAAATATCAGTCCAACAGCATCCTCTGGGCATCAGTCAAGTTGAGAATACTTACCACCTGCTCCCTAGACATGCCGGTCGCTAGCAGGTTTTCTGCTGCTGCTATGACTTGAGTTTGAGCCTGTTCAGCTTTGTCAGTTAACGTTGGCAACCACTCATCATCCGCCCCATACCACCGGAGCCATAGCCCCGTCGCTCCCTGGTAGCTGCCTCGCCAGACACCCAGACCCAGCTTGATTTCGTCAAACCAGTGGCGCTTGTCTTCTAAGGGAATTTCCTGATATTGGGTGGCGATCAGCTGAAACAGGCGAAAATTATTTTGATAGCGGTCAAACACTACATAGTAGGGCACCCGCAAATATCGTTCGTAGACGTCCCACTTACCAGGGGGTTGATTAATTTCTCGCAGGCTACGTCCTAAATCTTCATCCTCGGTCCCTGGAGACAGCAGCTCTACCACAAGAAACGGACTCACGCCTTCTTGCCAGATCACATAGCTCCAGCGTAAATCTGCCTGTTGTTTAGCGGCGGGCACTCCCAACACCATGAACCAGTCGGGGCGCTTGTGCCACTGGGGATGACGACTATCGTAATAGACATTAAGATCCGTGCCAAAAAACACCTCATCCATGGCCTGGGTGGTCAGTTGGCAGGTTTCTCGTAATAGCTGCGGCTGAAAGTTATGGAATTCGTCAGGCAACCCAGGCTCCTCGGGATACTCACTCGGCAAGTCGTACATCGTTGGGAGGGGCTGTTGCGCTGACGGTGCGGTAAGGGCTTTAGCATCGGCAGTTTTTAGACTCATGGGTACCGCTCGCAGTAGAGTGAGGGCTCGGAGCGCCATAAAGCTGGTCATGGCCAGCCATAAGACATGAGGGCTTTGCAGGCTGTAAGCAATTAGGGCTAACGGGCAAAAGCCGACTAATGCAGCCAACATTGAAGAATTGCGTAACGTACGGCCTGAGGTCAGACCGAGAAAATAGCCATCTAGCATAAAGGCAATGGCTCCAAAGCCAAAGATGGGGAATAGCCAGAAG
>NZ_JADEXP010000498.1 GCF_015207065.1 Leptolyngbya cf. ectocarpi LEGE 11479
ACGCTGCTCTGGCGATAAAAAATCCACCAGGCTAAACAGATCTGCATCAGGATAAAGCTGCAAAATTTGTTCTACAACCTTCTCAGAACCAGCATGGCTAGCCAGCCATTCATGGACAACCGCAACACGCATAGCAAAATGACGACACAAATCGTCCTAAGATTCTAGAGCAGAGCCCTGCAGCATCAAGACCATTAGGGTAATCGAAATACCGTGAGCCAGATCAACATCCCCATCCTTGACCTCAAGCCCCAGTACCAAGCCATTAAGGCTGAAGTACAAGCTGCTATCAATCAGGTCTTAGACTCCGGGCAATTCATTCTAGGACCCATAGTCCAGTCATTTGAAAGCGATGTGGCCAGTTATTTGGGCGTTAAGCATGCCATCGGTGTTAACTCCGGGACTGATGCCCTAGTCATTGGTCTACGAGCCATGGGTATTCTGCCGGGGGATGAAGTGATCACAACCCCCTTTAGCTTTTTTGCCACTGCAGAATCCATCAGTATGGTGGGTGCTAAGCCGGTATTTGTCGATATTCAGCCAGACACATTCAATATTGACCCTAACCTGATCGAGGCGGCAATTACTCCCAAGACTAAGGCGATTATGCCGGTGCATTTATATGGCAACCCAGCCGCCATGGCCCAGATTATGGAGATTGCCGCTAAGCATGATCTCAACGTGATCGAAGACTGTGCCCAGGCATTTGGGGCAGTCTACAAAGGGGATTGCACGGGCTGCAGCTGTGGAGAGGCAAATCGTGAGCAGCTATTGGGCAGCTATGTAGGCACAATCGGTCATGTGGGAGCCTTTTCATTTTTTCCCACCAAAAATCTGGGAGCTTATGGTGATGGTGGCTTAATTACTACCAATGACGACGATATCGCTGAAGCCGCTCGTATGCTTCGAGTGCATGGAGCTAAGGAGCGCTACCACAACTTAATGCTGGGCTATAACTCTCGGCTCGATGCAATGCAGGCGGCTATCTTGCAGGTTAAACTGCGCTATGTAGATGAATGGAATAGTAAACGATGCTGGGTCGCCGATACCTACACTCAATTACTAAACGACACAGACGGTGTTATTACGCCAAAACCATCATCAGGTCATGTATTTCATCAATACACAGTCCGGGTTCGGGCAGGACGAAATCGTGTCCGCCAAGAGCTACTCGCATCTGGGATTGGTGCCATGATCTACTACCCTATCCCCCAAGACAAACTACCTATCTATATAGGGCAATATCCAGATTTGCCTGTAAACAACCAGTTGGCCCAAGAAGTCTTAAGTTTACCCATGTGGCCAGAGCTAAGTTTGACTCAAATTAAACAGGTAGTGAGTTGTCTACAGCAGGCTGTATAGATAGAGCGTTAAATTTGATAGAGCGCTAAAAGATTAAGAGATTGCTCCTTATTGCCTAAGGGAACTTTGAACTCTCTTGGCAAAGAAAGGAAAAAACCTGGAGAAGCATCATTGTAAAGCTTCCTCAGGTCGGGGCAATGGTTTGATAAATTAGTGCGGTATCTCAATTCAACCAACATTGGCTTATGGCAGCTGTATTCAAACCACTGAAAGCATGTATGCAGATGCTCAGAAGCTTGCTGTGGCAGCAAATCATACGACTAAAGCCCGTAATACCGTTGCGTGAACCCCAGTGGGCAAAGCTAGGCCTGCTACGAACACTCGTACAGAGAGATATGGACGCACGCTACAAGGGCTCCATTTTAGGAAATCTATGGCCGCTGTTGAATCAGCTAGCCCAGCTATTGATATATACCTATGTTTTTTCCATTGTCCTGCGTGTCAAGCTCAGCTTGAAAGGAATGCCCGCTGACAATTCGTTTGTATTTGGCCTGTGGTTATTTGCAGGGCTATTACCATGGCTCGCTTTTAGCGGTGGGTTAATGCAGGCATCAGGCTCTGTGGTAAGTCAGCCGAATTTGGTGAAAAAGGTTGTTTTTCCGCTGAGCTTGCTACCGCTGGTTCCAGTGTTATCTACTTTTTTGGAAAGTACTTTTGGATTAATGGCCCTAATAGCCTTTGTTGTGTTTGTGAGTAACGCATTACATCCAACGCTGCTTTTACTACCTTTAGTTTGGTTACCTCAACTTTTAATAACAGCAGGATTGGGTTACTTGATGGCTGGTCTGACAGTCTTTGTCCGAGATATTCCACAAACCTTGGGAGTAATCCTAAATCTTTGGTTTTATGCAACTCCCCTAATTTATCCACCAGAGATGATTCCAGAACCATTTCAGCAGTGGGTACTTTGGTTAAATCCATTAGCAGCAATTAGTGAGATGTATCGCGATGTGATACTGCTTGGGGAAGTCACCCATTGGCAAGAGTGGGGAGCCTCAACAGGTTTAGCATTCGCTATTTTTGGCAGTGGTTTTTGGTGTTACAAAAAGCTGCGCCCAGCATTTGCAGATGTGCTGTAGCCCACACTCAAGTGCCTGGTTTCCTGAAGGGGAAATTGCATTGGACTAGACGACCGACCACTTACACCGTGAGCGGTTGGATAATATCTACTTTGTTCTGGCAAGTCAAGTATTTTCTAATTCTATATGGCTGACGATACCGCAATTTCTCTAACAAACGTATCGAAAGTATTTAAGCAGTATCACCGTCCGGTGGATCGGCTGAAAGAGCTTTTGTTGCCAGGCAAGCAAAAAGCAACAGAATTTTGGGCACTTCAAGATATCAATTTAGAAATTCCAAAAGGAGAAACAGTTGGAATTATTGGACGAAATGGGTCGGGCAAAAGCACCTTATTACAGATAATTGCAGGAACGCTGCGTCCCACGACAGGAAATCTTCAAGTAAATGGTCGTGTCTCAGCGTTATTAGAGCTAGGAAGTGGTTTTAATCCTGAATTTACTGGGCGGCAAAATGTTTTTTTTAATGGAAGAATTTTAGGCTTAAGTCAGGAAGAAATCCAAAACCGTTTTGAAGAAATCGAAGCTTTTGCAGATATTGGAAAGTTTATTGACCAGCCAGTAAAAACCTATTCCAGCGGGATGTTTGTACGGCTAGCTTTTGCGGTAGCCATTAATGTTGAACCAGACATCTTAATTGTTGATGAAGCTCTGGCCGTTGGCGACGAAATTTTTCAACGTAAATGCTTTGCCCAAATAAATCGTCTTCAAAGTAATGGTGTAACAGTTTTATTTGTATCGCATTCTTCTTCGTTAGTTGTCAATCTATGTAAATCTGCCCTTTGGTTGGATTATGGAAAAACTCTCTTCAAAGGTGATGCTAAAATTGTTGTAGATCAGTATCAAAGAATGATTAACAATGCATCAACCGGAAAATCAGTGGATTCTGATAACATTCAAGCCGAACTAAAAAAGCTAGCGCACACTAGAGAGAAACAAGACGCTGGCCAAAAGG